>CAYWYB010000007.1:0-37615 GCA_964462145.1 uncultured Rhodospirillaceae bacterium | reverse complement strand
ATTTTGGCTAATAGAAATACTTCCCGTGCTTGGGGAAATAGGATGATTTCTTATTTAGAATGTTCTTATATTGTTTTTTTTATTGTATCGATTCGAGTCTTGTCGTAACAACGAGTGAGAAAAGATTGTAACCAGCGGTTACTGGGAGGTGCTGTCGCTGTGTTGCAACTGTTGTGTTGGACAAAAGCGCGGATAGCGCGATAAGACACGGGGATACCGAGATGAACCTGGCCGTGATGCAGGAGAATGCCCGCGATGCAAGCCGCGTTCTAAAATCCATGGCAAATGAACGCCGGCTCATGATTCTTTGTCATTTGAGCGAGGGCGAAAGAAGCGTCGGTGAATTGGAAAGCCTGCTGGGAATTAGTCAATCTGCATTATCGCAGCACCTTGCCCGTCTGCGTAAGGACGGCCTGGTCATGCCAAGACGTTCGGCGCAGAATATCTTCTACTCTCTGCAGGGCGACGAGGCCCGCTCAATCATCGAATTGTTGCATAACCTGATTTGCGACGGGGGATGTGTGTTAAAGCGCCACTAGCTCTTTTGGGCGGCTTATTGACCGGGTAATCTTGCCGTGTTTGGCCTTTTTATTGATTTACAATAGGTTTTGTTTGCCATAACTGGCCATTGTGCTGTATTCACCAACTATCTCGTCGGGGCGGCCATGAGCGTATTGATTCTCAATGCGCTCGGACTCTTAAGAATCGAGCAATTGAATCAATTAGTTAAGTCGCGCGAAAGATATCTTAGGGCGACGGCGATTCGTAGAAATTGCTCTTGGGGAAGGCGGCTCTATTCTTTTGGGGGTTTCTTTATGATTGGCTAAGGCCATTCAGCGGTGCCGCCAAGCAAATGTGCCATGATATTAGCGCTAGAATATTTCGTGCCACTAGTTGATGTGCCTGTTGCATGCAGATCTATCTCCCGATCGCGGAACTATCGGTTAACGTCTTCCTGTTTCTAGGCATGGGCGCGGGGGTTGGCTTTCTGTCCGGGCTGTTTGGTGTCGGCGGCGGCTTTTTGATGACACCCCTATTGATTTTTGCCGGTATTACGCCCGCTGTCGCCGTGGCCACGGAAGCAAATCAAATTGTTGCCTCTTCCGTTTCCGGCGCCCTGGCCCATTGGCGGCGAGGCAATGTTGACCTGAAAATGGGCATTGTCCTGCTTCTTGGCGGTATTCTTGGCTCTACCTTGGGTGTCTGGGTCTTTGGCCTGTTGCAAGGCGTGGGCCAGATTGACTTGGTGATCCGATCATCCTACGTCATTTTTCTGGGCATTATCGGCGCCTTGATGCTGGTTGAGAGCTTGAAGGCGATTTCGCGGCAGCGTAAACCGGGCGGCAAACGGCGCAAATTGCATCAACATAACTGGTTGCATGGCCTGCCTTTCAAAATGCGATTCCGCCGCTCCAAGCTCTATATATCGGCACTGTTGCCTCTGAGTATCGGCATTCTCGTGGGCATACTGGCGGCGATCATGGGCGTCGGCGGCGGCTTTATCATGGTGCCGGCGATGATTTATCTGCTTGGCATGCCGACGGCGATGGTGGTGGGGACGTCGTTGTTTCAGATTATCTTCGTCACCGCCAACGTCACTTTCCTGCAGGCCTGGCAGAACCAAACGGTTGATATTTTCCTGGCCTTGCTGTTGCTGACGGGGGGCGTCATCGGGGCTCAGCTGGGAACCCGGGCGGGCGCCAAACTGCCAGGCGAACAGTTGCGCAGCATGTTGGCGCTAATCGTGCTTGGGGTCTGTGCCCGGCTAGCTTACGAATTATTGGCCCGTCCCGATGATTTATATTCCATCGGCGCATTGGTGGGGCACGGCTGATGAAGGACAGGATGCAGTCCCGCAGGGTTCGAATGAAGCTTTTGGGGCTAGGTCTGTCGCTGGCCCTTATGCTCGCCGGACTGGTCCGCCCGGTGCTGGCTCAAGAGGTGGTGGCTGATCTTTCGGATCATTTGATCGCGGTGACAACAGGCTTCGCCGGCACCAAGTTGCTGTTGTTCGGCGCAATCGAGGGCGATGCTGTGGATGTCATTATCGTCGTGCGCGGGCCGGCGGAAGACATCATGGTCCGGCGTAAGGAACGCATTGGCGGAATCTGGATCAACCGGCACAAGGTGACCTTTGGCAGCGTGCCCGCTTTTTATCGTTTGGCCAGTACCAGACCGCCGGAGTCATTGGCATCGAACCGCATTCTGGCCCGCCATGGCGTTGGCCTGGAGCACATCCGTATGATCAAGCCAAGCGGCGCCAATGGTGATTTGTCGGCTTTTCGCGCCGCCCTGATCCGCGGCAAGCAGCGGCTGGGGTTGTATCCGGAAGAAAATGGCCAAATCACCTTGCTGGGAAATCGCCTGTTTCGCAGCGATATTTTCTTTCCCTCCAACGTACCGACGGTGACCTACAATGTGACGGTCTATCTTTTGCGTCAGGGAAAGGTAATCAGTGCCCAAACCACGCCATTGGTCGTCTCCAAGATTGGCGTGGGTGCAAGGGTCTTCGCCTTTGCCCATCGCCATTCCGCCCTTTATGGCGTCGCCGCCCTGGCCATGGCGTTATTCGCGGGCTGGTTCGCGGGCGCGGTTTTCAAGCGGACCTAGTCCGGCTGCCAGCCCGCTGGCGCCATCTCGAAACCGGCGAAGTCAAAGGCCGGACCGACGGTGCAGCCCACCAGGGTCCATTCACCCAGAGAGCGGGCCGATTGCCATTCGCCCATGGGGATGACGGCCTGGGGCCGCTGCCCCGCCCCTAGATCCGGACCCAGCAGCAGGCGTTCCCTGCTGCGCATCAGTTCCAGCGGCGCGCCGGCATAGTAGTGCCAGATTTCATCCGCATCGTTGACCCGATGCCAGGCGGAGACTTCGCCCTGGCGCAGCAGATAATAGATCGCCGTCATCGCGCCGCGCCCGCCCGCGCTGGGTCGATGACGGTAGGTTTCGGCGTAATGGCCGCCCTCGGGATGGGGTTGTAGACCCAGGGCGGTGATTACTTGTTCAGCTGTCATATCCATCTCAAAGCAGGACCATCTCAAAGCAGAAACAGCGCGGCCAGGCCGAGGAAAACAAAGAAACCAACCACATCCGTGACCGCCGTCAGAAATACCGTTGCGGCCACCGCCGGGTCGATACCGGCGCGGGCCAGGCCCAGCGGGATCAAGGTTCCGGACAGGCCGGCCACCACCATGTTGATGATCATAGCGACGGCGATAACCACGCCCAGGGTCGGGGCCGAGAACCAGAGTGCGGCGACGACGCCGACCAGAATGGCGAAGATTATGCCGTTCAGGGCCCCGACCACCAGCTCCTTGCCGACGATGCGCATGGCATTGGCGGCGGTCAACTCCCGCGTGGCCAGGGCGCGCACGGCCACGGTCAGGGTCTGGGTGCCGGCATTGCCGCCCATGGAGGCGACGATGGGCATCAGCACGGCCAGGGCGACGATTTGTTCAATGGTGGCATCGAACAGCGCGATCACCAGGGAGGCCAGGATCGCGGTGCCCAGGTTCAATAACAACCAACTGGCCCGGGTCCGCGTGGTGCGCAGGGCGGTATCCAGCAAATCAGTTTCCGACGAGACGCCAGAGAGGCGCATCAGATCCTCTTCCGCTTCCTCCTCCAGCACGGCTGCGGCGTCATCAAAGGTGATGACGCCGACCAGACGTCCGGCTGCATCAATCACCGGGGCGGAGGCAAAGCGGTATTGCTGGAACAGAAAGGCGACTTCTTCCTGATCCATGTCGACGGGAATGGTTGTTGCCTCTTCCGACATGATCTTGCGCATCAGGACCGGGCGGCGGGTGCGCATCAGACGATTCAGGGCGACCTGACCAATGGGCCGGTGGCGTGGGTCGATGACGAAAATCTCGTAAAATTCGTCGGGCAGTTCCACCGTTTCGCGGCAGTAGTCGATGACCTGGCCGACGCTCCAATAGGCAGGCACGGCGATCAGGTCGCGCTGCATCAGGCGCCCGGCGCTATCCTCGGGGAAGGACAGGCCCTCCAGGACGGCGGCCCGGTCGGGCGCGGGGACCTGGGCCAGCACCTGTTCCCGGCGCTCCTCGTCCATTTCGCCCAGCAGATGGACGGCTTCATCGGTGTCCAGTTCGGGAATGGCGCGGGCCACGGCGAGGGGGCTCATCACCGCCAGTAGGTCCGCCAGCACCGAGCCTTCCAGATCGATCAGGATATCGAGATCAAGGTCATCGCCCAGTACCATGGCCAGGCGGTGGCGGTCATCGCGGCCCAGGACAACGAACAGATCGGCGATATCGGCGGGGCGCAAGGGCAGCAGCAGGCCGCGTATTTCGGCGTTCTGGTTCTCTTCCAGGGCGGCTTCGACGGCACGCACCAACTCGGTGGAGACGGCATAGACGTCCTCGAAAGAGGCCGGCGCCTCTGGATCGATGGCCTCGCCATGCTGAATCGGTTCGCTCATGGCTCTTGGTATAGCAACAACGGCAACAAAAAACCCCTCGAAAACATATTCGTTTTCAAGGGGTTGATTTGTGCCGGTTTGATTTGGTGCGGTCGAGAAGACTCGAACTTCCACGGAGTTTCCTCCACAGCGACCTCAACGCTGCGCGTCTACCAATTCCGCCACGACCGCGCGCAATCAACTAGCCTGGGGGGCATAGCAAATACCAAGCCTCGCGGCAAGCGCCTCGCTAACGCGTGATCGGCTTAATCGTCATCTATGTTGATGGTTTCGGTGACCTGTACGGCGACGTTCTCGCCATTGACCATGATTTCGCCCCGTGCGATCAGGCGGTTATTGGCCAGAATCCAGACATAGTCTTCCGTCGTGGCATCCAGCTCGATAACCGCGCCACGGCCCATCCGGAGCAATTGGTGGATCGGCATTTCGGCGCTGCCGATAACCACGGAAATCTCCAGGTTGACGTCTGCTAAGCGATGGTCACTCATGGGCGCTCTGAATCCGATAATTCTGTTGTGGCTATAGCTTTGACAGAGCATGGTTATCAAAGTGTTAAAATGACCGGTGAATTCCTAACGAAAGCGAGATAAAGCGGCGATGGAATGGCGTATCAGCGACGGCCTGACCGATTATGAACAGGCGGTCCGGACAATGGAGGACAGGGTTGCCGCCATTCGCGCGGGAGAGGCGGACGAGCTTGTCTGGCTGTTGCAGCATCCGCCTCTTTATACCGCAGGCACCTCGGCCAAGGCCTCCGATCTGCTGGATCCCAGCCGTCTGCTGGTGTACCAGACGGGCCGGGGCGGGCAGTACACATATCATGGGCCGGGCCAGCGGATTGCCTATGTCATGCTGGATCTGCAGCGCCGGCAAATGGATATCCGGAGCTATGTGGCACTATTGGAGGACTGGCTGATCGCCACGCTGCACCGCTTCAATCTGCGCGGCGAGCGGCGGGAGGGCCGGGTCGGGATCTGGATCGACCGGGGCAAGGATGCAGAAGGACGGGGCCGCGAAGATAAGATCGGCGCCATCGGTGTTCGCGTGCGGCGCTGGGTCACCTATCACGGTATCGCCCTGAATGTGGAGCCGAATTTATCCCATTACGCCGGCATCGTGCCTTGCGGCATTCAGGAACATGGGGTGACATCACTGGTCGATCTGGGCCTGCCCGTTGATATGGCGGAGGTTGATGTACAGTTGGCCCAGGCCTGGGACGAGGTGTTCGGCAAGGCCGAAGGTTAGCTCCGAGTTCTCGCGCGGCGTTTCATTCGACCCTGGTCGTGAAGAGTTGCGGCTCAACCGTATCTGGAAATTTGACGTACAGCCTAATCTGAAATGGTTTTTCAAGCGTTTCGCCAAGCGGGGCGTGCAGCATCGTGGCGCCATGGGCCGGGGCCAGAATCCGGACCAGTTCCGCCTCGCTCTCGTCCTCGGGAACCGCCGTCAGGAAGGCCCGGAAACGGTCGGCCCGAATGGCTTCGGTGAAGGCGTTGTAGAAAATCACGCTGAAGCCGCAGGTGTCGGAGTAAATGATCTCCAAATGGTGCATCTTGTTCGGTGCCATATAGAAGGCGCCGCCATACTGGGGGTGATGGCTCATATGGGCGCCTTTCATCTCGCCCATGGATGACTTGTTATGTCCATGATGGGTCGTTGCGGGCATCTTAAACAGCGCGCCGCCCGCCTTTTTCTCGGCCGCATCGCTCAGCTTAATATCGTTGGCGCAGTTTTTGTTGCCGCTGCTGGCCGTGGCACGGCCATGCCCGGCGTGTCCCTTATGTTTGTGCTCGGCCCAAACACTTGCGCCCGTCAGGGCGCAAAATGCCAATGCTAAGATGGCGGCGATAATCGTGCGCCGACCGCGCGGATGGGCTCGCTTCATGAGTTGGAATTCCTGGACAATGTTTATTTCGATGCTCAATGTAATGCCATCCCAGCGCCATTGAAATAGGTTAGGAAATATGTCCGATAGCGAATTCAAAATGGTTGCCAAAGAGACCCCGGTGCAGCCGGTGGCGGATCATCTGGGCGTCATGAACTGCCTGAACCAGTACTGCCACCTGGTGGACCGGGGCAGCGTGGATGAAATCGTGGCGCTGTTTGCCGAGGATGCGGTTCTGCTGACGCCGTATCAGGGCAATGGCCGTTTCGCGGGGCGGCCAGCGATCCGCGCCTGGTACGAAAACTATGACCGCGAAGTCCGCAACGCGCGCCGCCATCGCCGCCACCGGATCACCTCGCCGTTCATCACCATTCGCGGGGATGAGGCGACGGCGGTCTGCTATCTGGATTCATCCGCCGTGTTAATCGCGTCCAACGTCATCAACGTCAGCTCCGGCCGCTATGATGACAAACTGGTCAAGGTGAACGGCACCTGGCTGTTCAAGGAACGGGTCATCAATATCAATCACGTGCATCGGATCGAAAGCTTCGAGGAGCCGGCCTGAATAGCTCTAAACCTTGATGCGTTCCCAGCCGCTGCCGCGCCAATACAGGGCGAACAGGAACATTTGCAGCAGACCGACGGAGAAATTCGCCGTCCAGACAACTGTTAGACTCAAGCCCAGATAAGGCCCCAGCCACCAGGTCAGCGGCAGGGCGATCAGCCAGCGGGGCGCGACTGAAAGCACCATCACCAGACGCGCCGCGCCGGCTCCCAACAGGGCATGGGACAGGGTCAACGAGACTCCTGTCGCGGCAACGAAAAGCCCCATCACGATGAACGGTCCCCAGGCCAGGGCCAAGGTTTCGGGGTCGTGCAGGAAACCCGACATGATGAGGTTGGGGAAAACACTGCCACCGCCCCCAAGGCGCCAAGTGCGATCATTGCCACGGTCGAGGCTTCCCAGCCCCAACGGCGCGCATCCGCCAGATCGTTGCGGCCCAGCGCTTCGCTGACCAGGGTCAGGGTCGCCAATCCCACACCCAAAGCCGGCAAATATGCGACCAGGAACAGATTGATGACGACGGCCGAAACGGCGACCTCCGCCGTGCCCATGAGGCCGAATATCCACATTTGTACAACCAGACTGCCGGCGAACAGGAACTCCCGCAGGGCCGAGGGAACGCCAAGGCGCAGCATGGTAACCAAGGTTTCCCGGCGCGGGATGCGGCTGAGGAAACCGCGGCCCCGCGCCAGGCGAAAGGCCAGCACGCTGTAGATGACAAAGCCCAGGTATTCGGCGGCGGTGGAGGCGATGCCCGCGCCCAGGGCCCCCATGGCCGGAAAGCCCAGATGTCCGAATATCAGGACATAGTTGAGCCCGATATTGCACAGATGCATGACCAGCAGGGTGTAGAGGTAGACCTTGGCCAACCGCAGGCCGTTCCAATAGCCCCTGTAGGCGAAATTCAGGCCCACCGCCAATACGCCCAACAACCGCGCGTCGAGATAGTCAACGCCCTGATCAATAACCTCCGGGTCATTGATCAACAGGGCAAAGACATCGCCGGAGAAGGCTACCGCCACGGCCATCAATGGCAGCGAGATCAGCAGGGCCAGGAACAGCCCGCCGTTCAGCGGCACCGCGGCCTCGCCGCCGCGGCCTTCGCCGACGCGCCGCGCCGCCATGGTCTGCACGCCGGAAGATAATCCGATCACGACCGAGGTGGCGAGAAACGTGGCATAAGTGCCGACGCCGACCGCCGCCAGGGCGGAGGTGCCGAGGCTGCCGACCATGGCTGTGTCGACCAGATTGACGACGTTCTGCGAGACCATGCCGCCAATAATCGGCAAGGCGAGGCCGCCGATCGTACGCAGGCGTGTACGGCTAATCATGGAGCGGCAGATTTTAGCGCAAAATCGAGCGGGCTTACCGCCCGGCGTCTTGCGCCAGCCAATCGCGCAGCGACAGCAGGTTGGGGAGAACCGCTATGCATTGGGCCGTCAGTTCGCGTTCGATGACGGCGATATCGGGGATGTGCACCACGTGCATTCCAGCGGCAATCGCGGCGCGCAGGCCGTGTTTGGAGTCTTCTACGGCCAGGCAACGAGCCGGCGATGCGCCCAATCGCTTGGCGGCTTCGAGAAAGATATCCGGGTTCGGTTTTCCCCGCTCCACCTGATCGCGGCTGACCACGTGGCGGAAAAAATGGACGATGTCATTGTCATCCAACTTCTCCGAAACCGAGGTTGTCGAGGATGTGGCAACCGCACAGGGTAGGCCCCGGTTTTCGAGATAGGTCAATATCTCGATCGTGCCGGCCTTGAGGGGATAACCATCCATAAGGATTGGTTGCAGCGCTTCGCGAATGGCCTCGCCAAGAATCTCGATGGTGAGGGGCGGTTTAAGCTCCCGTTGCAGCACGCGTTGCAACTCGTCGAACGGCAGGCCGACGATCTCGGGGAACAGGGGCACGATTTCGGGGCAATCCAGTTTCTCCGCCACAACGCGCCATGCCGCTAGGTACAGCCGCTCGCTATCGATCAGGATGCCATCCATGTCGAAGATAACGGCATCAATGTCGGGGCGTTCGGACTGGGCTGTCATCAGGGCGTGCGGATCAGATATCTGAAATGTTGCACGTCAGATGCCAGCTAACCTGGCCCTTTTCCGACAGCTTGTCGTAGTTCAGGCGCTTTTTCTTGGCATGCCGGCGCAACAGGACGTCGATTTGCTCCCGCGTGGTCTGATCCAGGTCGTCGGAATCCAGAACGATGGTGGCGGGCAGGGTCTTTTTCCGCTTCGCCACCGGTTTGGCCCGTTTGCGCGCCGGCTTTTTTTCGCCGCCGCCGAAAATACCGTCCCACCCGGCGCGGTAATCGTCCGTCGAGACGGATGAGAAATAGCTGATCGGCCGACTTGGCGCGGTAGATTTCTTGCCGTTGCCAGCACTGCTGCTTTCGCTGCTACTGGTATCTGCCGCCGCAGTCGAGGTTTCGGACTTCGTTGCTTCGGGTTTCGCGGCTTTAGTGTCGGCCTTCTTAGTCTCGGACTTGCTCTTGGATTTCGCTGTCATCGCTACGTTCATACCATTGTTGAATTTCGAAGGCGGAACATACAGGCCCTATAAACTGCGGCCAATGATTTCCTTCATGATTTCGTTGGTGCCGGCATAGATGCGCTGGATGCGGGCGTCGGCCCAGGCACGGGCAATGGGGAACTCCCACATATAGCCATAGCCGCCATGCAGTTGCAGGCATTCGTCGATCACCTTGCATTGTGTATCGGAGGTCCACCATTTCGCCATTGCCGCGGTTTCGGCATCCAGCTTGTCTTCCAGCATCAGGGCGATCAGCTTATCCACGAAAGTCCGCGCCACGGTGGCCTGGGTCTTGGCCTCGGCCAATTTGAAGCGGGTGTTTTGAAAATCGTGGATCGGCTGGCCAAAGGCTTCCCGCTGCTTGGTGTAGTCGATGGTCCATTCCACCGCCGCTTCGGTGTTGGCCACGGCGGATATGGAAAGCTGTAGACGCTCCCAGGCCAGTTCCTGCATCAGATAGACAAAGCCCTTGCCTTCCTCGCCCAGCAGATTGGTCATGGGTACGCGCACATCGTCAAAAAACAATTCCGAGGTGTCCTGGGCCTTGAGGCCGATTTTCTCCAGGTTGCGGCCTTTGCGAAAACCTTCGCGCTCGGCCTCGACCAGGACCAGGGATATGCCCTTGGCGCCGGCATCGGGATCCGTCTTGGCGACCACGATGACCACATCGGACATCTCGCCGTTGGTGATGAAAGTTTTCGAGCCGTTGATCACCAGTTCATTGCCGTCTTTCAGCGCCGTGGTGCGCACGCCCTGCAGGTCGCTGCCCGTGCCCGGTTCGGTCATGGCGATGGCGCCGATCATCTCGCCTTTGGCCATTTTGGGCAGGAATTTGCGTTTCTGCTCTTCCGAGCCATAGCGGTTGATGTAAGGCGCGACGATTTCCGAATGCAGACCGAAACCGGGACCGGTGGCGCCGGCGCGGGCCAGTTCCTCCAGCAGAATAACGCTATAGGTCCGTTCGACGCCGCCGCCGCCGTATTCCTCGGGCATGGAGGCGCACAGCAGGCCCAACTCGCCGGCCTTGAGCCAGGCATCGCGGCTGATCTTGCCGTCTTTTTCCCATTGCGCATGGAAGGGCGCGATCTCGTCCTCGACGAAACGGCGCACCGTGTCGCGGAAGATTTGGTGATCGGAATCAAACAGGGTTCTCTCGATAGCGGTCATGGTCTTTTTCCTAACTGGTTAATCTACGCGGCGGCAAGGCGGACGCCTTGGTCAATGGCGCGCAGGGCGTCCAATTCACCGGCCTTGTCCGCGCCGCCAATCAAATGCACGGTCATGCCGGCGGCCTTCAGATCGTCATACAACTCCCGCCGCTCTTCCTGTCCGGCGCAGATGATGATGTTGTCCGCCGCAATCACGCGGTCTTCCTCATCAACGGTTATGTGCAGGCCTTCATCATCAATCTTGCGGTAGGTTACGCCGCCGATCATTTCGACGCCCTTGTTTTGCAGGCCGGCGCGGATGGCCCAGCCCGTGGTCATGCCAAGGCCGCGTCCCAGGGACTGCGCCTTGCGTTGCAGCAAGGTGATCTTTCGCGGCGAATGCATGGACGGACCGTCAGGGGACAGGCCGCCGTCATGGTTGGGGTCGCGGTCCACGCCCCATTCCTTGAGCCAGGCATCGATATCGGGCTTGGCCGGATCGCCCGGGCCCTCGGCGTGAGAGAGCAACTCCGCCACATCGAAACCAATGCCGCCCGCGCCGATGATCGCCACACTGTCGCCAACCGCAGCGCCGTTTTGCAGGACATCCACATAGGACAGCACCTTGGCATGATCGATGCCGGGCAGATCCGGACTGCGCGGGGTAACGCCGGTGGCCAGGATCACCTCGTCATAGCCGCCCGCCTGTATCTCGGCGGCGGTGGCGTGGTGGTTCAGTTTCAGGGTCACGCCCAGGCGTTCGATCTGGCTGCCCCAATAGCGGATGGTTTCGCCGTAATCTTCCTTGCCGGGAATGGCCATGGCCATGTTGAACTGACCGCCGATGCGGTCCGAGGCCTCGTGAATGGTGACGTCATGGCCGCGCTGGGCGGCGGTGATGGCATAGGACAGGCCGCCTGGGCCGGCGCCTACCACGGCGATCTTGCGTGCCGCCTGGGCCGCCTCGATCTCCAGCTCGGTTTCATTGCAGGCCCGTGGGTTGACCAGGCAGGTGCAGGTCTTGCCCTTGAAGATATAATCCAGACAGCCCTGGTTACAGCCGATGCAGGTGTTGATCTCGTGCGCCTTGCCGGCCTGGGCCTTGGCCACCAGGTCCGCATCGGCCAGGAACGGCCGCGCCATGGAGACCATGTCGGCATCGCCCGCCGCGATCAGGGCCTCCGCCTGGTCCGGGTTGTTGATCCGGTTCGAAGCAATGATCGGTATGCCGACCCGCCCCATCAGCCGGGCCGTGGCCCAGGTAAAGGCACCGCGCGGCACCGAATGCATGATTGTCGGCACCAGGGCCTCATGCCAGCCGATGCCGGAATTGAACATGTTCGCCCCGGCCTCTTCCAGGGCCTGGGCCAGGGTCACCGTTTCTTCCCACGACAGGCCGCCTTCAACCAGATCAAGCACCGAGAGGCGGTAGAGCAGAATGAAATCATCGCCGCAGACTTCGCGGGTCCGGCGCATGACTTCGATGGGGAAGCGGATACGGTTCTCAAAGCTGCCGCCCCAGGCATCCTCGCGTTGGTTGGTCCGGGTAGAGATAAACTGCGTGATCAAATAGCCTTCCGAGCCCATGATCTCGACCCCGTCATAACCGGCTTCCCGTGCCTGCAGGGCGCAATTGGCGTAGTCTTCGATGGTTTGCAGGATCTCGTCATGTTCCAGGGCGCGTGGTACCTGGGGGTTGATGCGCGAGGCGATGGGCGATGGCGCCACCGCGCCGGGCTGGCGGGAATAACGGCCGGCGTGTAGCACCTGCATCAGGATCTTGCCGTCGGACTGATGCACCGCATCGGTGATCAAGCGATGCCCGGCGCTGCTTTCTTCTAGAGTAGCCCCTCCCAGGCCCAGTCCACCTGCGGCGTTCGGGGCGATGCCCCCCGTCACGATCAGGCCGGCCTGGCCCGCCGCACGGTCGCCAAAAAAACGCGCCATGCGGCGAAAGCCATCGGGGTGTTCTTCCAGACCCGTATGCATGGAGCCCATCATCACCCGGTTCCGCAATGTGGTGAAGCCAAGGTCGAGCGGCGCAAAAAGGCGGGGGTAGGGGGCTGTCATGATCATTTGCTCCATTACTGGGTTTGCTAAGAATAGGTGTGTTGTGGTGGCGGGATCCCTGGTTTTGCAGGCTCTAGCTGTTGTTCTGTCTGTCCAGAAAATTGCTGATCTGGCGGCAACTGTCCCGCAATTCGTCGATGACCTCGTCGATATCCCGGCGTTGTTGTTCCAGTACCGCAAGACGTTCGCGGCTTTTTGCCAGGGTCAGTTTCATTTGCTCCTGGCCCTCGTCGTTGGGATCGTACAGGTCCAGCATTTCGCTGATGTCCGAAAGCGAAAAGCCCACGCGCTTGCCGCGCAATATCAATTGCAGGCGACCGCGGTCGCGGCGGCCGTATACGCGGTTCTGGCCATTGCGCCCGGGCTGCAGCAATTTCTTGTCTTCATAAAAGCGGATGGCGCGCGCCGTAATCCCAAATTCGGCGGCGAGTTGGCTGATCGTATAGGTCGCTTCAGCGGTGGGTTCCGCGTTGTTTGAACCCGGCATTTTCGCCCGCCTCTTGTAGTGGCTGTCTGGACTGTAATGAATGGCGGCCACATTACTTTACGTTGACGTAAACGTCAATTTCCCCCGCCTGTCTGCATGTTGTGAAGCGTCTAAATGGATATTTACCACTGCACCTTGGTAATACCTTTCGCCATCGTGTTTGCTCGTTTCCTGCGACTTGAGAAAACCTTAATAAATCCTTAGGAAATAGAATTAATATTGTTTGTCCTGTTTATCAATTCCGCTAGGATTTCGGTGCCAGGAGTGATTGGCGCGTTTTCAGGAGGGGCATGTTGCGAGATAGCGTAATGCAGCGGGCGGCCATGGCGCTTGCCTTGGCGGTAGTGGTTTTGCTGCCGTCAGGCATGGCAATGCGCGCGCATGCGGCGAGTAATTTAGAGCAGCAGTTCGAAGAAGCCTTCAAGCACATGTTGCAGGACCCCGCCAATCTGGATAAGTCATTCAGATACGCTGAACTGGGCATCCAAATAGGTGATTACGAAGCTGCGATCAGTGCGCTTGAACGGATGTTGCTGTACAATCCTGACCTGCCGCGGGTGCGCTTGGAACTGGGTGTTTTGTATTTTCGTCTGGGATCCTTCACCATCGCCCGTGCTTACCTGACCCGTGCCGTGGAAGGCGACAATGTCCCCGATGACGTGCGCGCCCGCGTCGCCGTATTTCTTGATGAAATCGATAACCGGCTTTCCAAACACCGCTTTTCAGGCTCGGTCTATGGCGGCATGCGCTATCAGACCAATGCCAATGCCGGACCGGAAAGGGCGGCGATCCGCTTGCTTGATACGGAAGCCGTTCTGGATGGCGAATACACCGCGAAAGTGGACTGGAACGCATTCGTTTCGAGCAATTTCCGCCACGTCTATGATCCGCAATCCCACAGCGGCGATGTCCTGGAAACGGATCTCTTGGTTTATCTATCGCGGCAGACGAACCAGCATCAATTGGATTTGATCTTCAGCGAACTCCGTATTGGCCCGCGTGGCCAGTTCCTGCGCGAATATATCGAGAATGCCTCATGGCGGCCGCACATCGTGGGTTCGATTGTGATCCTGGACGGCTCGCCCTACTACGAAACCTATGGTGCCGGTATTGATATCGACAAGCAGCTAACGGCGAAGACCAACGCCTCCCTGTCAGCGTCCTATGGGCAAAAGACATACCGTGCAGACGCCGGGCGCAGCACGGCGCGTCTGCAAAATGGCGCCGAGGCGGATATCTCGGCCAATGTGGGCTATCAGGTGAATGACAGAGTGATGCTGACGTCGAATGCCGGCGCTACCAACCTGGACACCGACACAGATTATTACAGCAACACTGAATTCACCTTTGGCCTCGGCGCCATAGTTTCCCATGATCCGCCGAAATATTTCGACAAGTTGCTGGAAACCGGCCCTTGGACAACATCATTGTCCGGGACGGCGATCTATAGCCGCTACCATGGCCCGGATCCCTCGATCGATACCTTCGTCAAGCGTAAAGACCATGAATACCGCGCCACCCTGTTGACCTCCATACCGATCAACAAATCCTGGTCGGTGACGGCGACGCTGGCGCGCACCTCGGTCAATTCGAATTTCTTGAACTGAAGCTACAACAACTGGGCCGCCTCCGTGGGCGCATCCGTACGGTTCTAACGCGGCCGGTCGCTGCCCAGGATGATTTGCCGCAGAATATGGCCCGCATACCAGATGCCGTATGCGAGGCGCGCCAAAAGGGTGCCCGAACTTTCATAGGCAACGGCGTGTGATCCTGTCTCGCCTGGCGCCCCGCCAACATCCTGGAACAGGATATCCAAAATACCGGCAAAGTGCTTGCGGCAGGTCAGGCAGTGATAGATGCCCGGCCGCATGGTTTGCGGCTGGATCGTGCGCAGCGCCTCCCGCTCGCCGCAATGGGGGCAATAGGGCCCGTCCGACCAATGGGCGCAATCAAGGTTGCCGTGCCGCTCGATCAGGTAGTAGCTGTTGATTCTGCCATTGCCCGCCATCACTGATTCTCCATACCTATTCATATGGCCACAAGGCGGTGGTGGTCAAACGGCGTTGTCGATAAATTTCAACAAACATGGGAACAAATTTTGAACATGAACTAATTTCATTCATTAAATTAATGACTTAATGCCCTATTGCCAAATGAGAACAAAGCCGGTACAATGTGTCCATTGAAGCAATTCAACCTTTGCCCTCGAATTGAAATCAGGGGGCGGTTATGGGATAAGGGAGCGGAATATGTCGGCTGGAAATTTACGCTTGGTGGAGCAGGACCGGATGGATAAGGAAAAGGCGCTGGAGCAGGCCCTGGCGCACATTGACCGGGCCTTTGGCAAGGGCTCGGTGATGAAGTTGGGCCAGAACACCAACGCCGTTCAGATCGAAGCGGTTTCGACCGGCTCCCTGGGCTTGGACATTGCCCTTGGCATTGGCGGTCTACCGAAAGGCCGGGTGATCGAGGTCTATGGTCCGGAAAGCTCCGGCAAGACCACTTTGACGCTGCATGTGGTGGCCGAGGCTCAGAAAAAGGGCGGTATCTGCGCCTTCGTGGATGCGGAACATGCGCTTGACCCGGCATATGCCCGCAAGCTGGGCGTGGATGTGGATGAATTGCTGATCTCGCAGCCCGATACTGGGGAGCAGGCCCTGGAAATCGCCGATACTCTGGTCCGTTCGGGTGCGATCGATGTTTTGGTCATCGATTCCGTTGCCGCGTTGACCCCGCGGGCCGAATTGGAAGGCGAGATGGGGGATACGCATGTGGGCCTGCAGGCCCGTTTGATGAGCCAGGCGCTGCGTAAGTTGACCGGTTCGATTTCCAAATCCGGCTGCATGGTTATCTTCATCAACCAGATCCGCATGAAGATTGGCGTCATGTTTGGCTCGCCCGAGACCACATCGGGGGGCAATGCCCTGAAATTTTACTCTTCCGTGCGTTTGGATATACGCCGTATCGGCGCCCTGAAGGACCGGGACGAAATCGTCGGCAACCAGACTCGCGTGAAGGTGGTGAAAAACAAGGTGGCGCCGCCCTTCAAGGTGGTCGAGTTCGACATCATGTACGGCCAGGGCATTTCCAAAATGGGCGAATTGCTGGACCTGGGCGTCAAGGCCGGGGTGGTGGACAAGTCCGGCTCCTGGTTCTCATATGGCGATCAGCGGATCGGCCAGGGCCGGGAAAACGCCAAGCAATTCCTGGCCGAGAATATTGATATGGCGGACGAAATCGAGAACAAGGTCCGGGCCAATGCCGGCCTGATCGCCGAGGCCATCATTGGCGAGCCGATCCCTTCGGCCGATGCCGCCGATGGCGAGGATCTGGACAATGCCGCCGACACGGCCCTGGGTGGTCCGGGCTAGGGTATTTTCATCGTCTTCACGGGCGTGGATATGCGGATAATGGGGGTGCATCGAAGGATGCACCCCTTTTTCGTTCCCTCAGTCTGCCGATGATCACCGGCTTTCGGATCATCAAGGAAAATGCTATTGCCCTTGCTTATCGTTAGTCTGCAATTTCAAACCAATGGTGGCCCTGGGCAATGGCAAAATATCACGTGACACTTAAAGCTAATCTATCGGATGGCGCTCTGTATTGGGTCACCGACGTCAACGCGGCCACGGAAGACGCCGCAATGACCGAGGCCGAGACCTTGTTTGCCCGGCAAATGGAAACCGCCGCTGAATGGTCGTTTTCCGAAGCGGACGTGGAACCGTTATAGAAATTTTGGCAATTCTGTCCGTTGCCACCGCGGCGGCACTTCGCAAATGGCGAACATGGGCTGTGTAAACCGTTGATGAAATGTCATTTCCATAATTAAATTTATCTTAACGATAGAACAGACAAACAAAAAATTATTACTAAAATATTATTAGTCAATATTCGTAAACATCTTTTAATAGTCACATTCCATTATTAACGGACTTCACGGTCGGTGCGGTGTCCGGGTCGGGAAACACGGAAAAACCAACCTGACGGTGAACCATGCGTAAAGCGGCTTATGCGGACGCTTCGATCCTACATTACGACATCCGGCCGCGGATTCGTAAACGTACCTGTGCGACCTTGCGAGAGCTAGGGTTCCGGCGCATTGCCAATGTGGACAATCCCGGCGACCTTGCGGACTTGATGCGCGCGCGGCAGTTCGAAATGGTGGTCTTCGCCGTCGACGGCCTGGATGCCGGTGCGCCGGATTTGATCCGGCGGACGCGGCAATATGATAACTCTTCCGATCCTTACACACCGATGATTTTGGTCTCCTGGAATGGTGCCACGGAAACGGTGCGGCAGGCCTTGAATTCGGGCACCGACCAGTTGCTGATGTGGCCGTTTTCAACCGAGCAACTGGCTGCCCGTGTGGCTGCCCTGATCTCGGCGCGCAAGCCATTTGTCGAGACCGAGGATTACCTCGGTCCGGACCGCCGTAGCGAAAGATCCCGTAACAGAGGATCCGATACAGTTGAAGTCCCCAATGCCCTGCGCGCCAAGGTCGAGAAGCGCCCGGATCTGGCGCCCAGCGAGGATGCCATGTTCGTCGCCCGGATGAGCCTAGAACGGATCAAGATTGGCAACGTGGCCCGGCGCATTGGCAAAATTGCCAAGAGATTGCGCCAACGCAGCGACGATATCCGTTTCGTGAATGCGCAGGCAAGTGAGGAGCTGGCGGCGATTCGGAATTCGCTGGTGGTAATCCGCGAGGCCTTGAAGATTACCGAATTGAACCATTTGAAGCCGTTTTGTGACTCGGTAGATCGTGTGGCGGTGCAATTGGCCCAGTCGCCTGGAATGCTGGATGCCAAGGGGTTGGCGCTGCTGGAACAGACGGCCTTGGCCCTGCGGGTGGCCATGGAGGTCGATGAAGACACCGCAACGGCAGCGGCGCGACTGTCGGGTGACGTCGCCAGGGTGCTCTAGAGCATGTCGCGGCGGCCTAGATGGTTTAGTAAATAAACCTAACGTTAAACTTTTCGGTTCAAGGTGGCCCTGTGCCGAACGATCTATTTACGCGGCACCGGTAGGTATTTTCTGAGTTCGGGAGTCAATTCCGGCATGGGGCTGCTAGTTCATGGAAACTGAACCGTATAGTCATTCAACGGTCCTGATATTTGACCGTAAGTTGCATGTGCGAAAACAACTGCGCTCAATCTTGAATATCCTCGGTTTTTGGAAGATCGAGGAATGCGAAGAGCTTGAGGCGGTGCGGCATGCCTTGGCCGGGCGTCATTTCGATCTGGCGATTTTCGCCGTGCAGGGCAAGTCCGACGGCGTTTCCAAGGTGGTCAATGACATCCGGCGCTTCCGCTGCGGTGACGATCCGTTCCTGCCTATTTTATTGACCAGTTGGGATGCTCGTTTGCGGCTGGTCCGTTCCATTGTCAATTCCGGTGCCGATGATTTCCTTGCCCACCCCTATTCCACTACCAGTATGGGCGACCGCATCAAGGCGCTGGTTTACAACCGGAAACCATTCGTTGTGACGGAAGAATACTTTGGCCCCGACCGCCGTACGGCAGAGGCGCGGGGCAGCGACGCGGGTACGGTGGAAGTGCCGAATGCCCTGCGCGCCCGCGTTGAGGGGCGGCCCGAATTGCGCCCCAGTTCCGATGTCATCGAAACCGCCTTGACCCAGTTGCGCCTGGTCAAGGTCCGCAACATTGCCCGCCGGATCTGGGCCATCGCCGATATTTTATACAAGGCCAATGACGATCCTTCGTTGCCTGACTGGATTGACCGGGAATTGCAGCAAATCCTGAAGTCGGGACGTGGTTTTCATGAGGCGATTTCACCGCGCGAAGTGGCGCAGCTGGGCACTTTGTGCGATTCCGTAGTCCGGATCGCCAACCGTCTCCGCAGCCAGCGGCCCAATGAACGGGACCTCGAATTGCTGGAACAAAGCGCCCTTGCCTTGCGCGTTGCCGCCCAGCTTGGCGGCGACAGCACCGTCACCGCCGCCGAGATATCCGATGCGGTGGCTGGTGTCAGCAGCAAGAACACCGATCTTGTGCGATCCGTGGTCGGCTGAAGTAATCTCTTACGATAGCGCCGCGTCGAGTGTGCGTAGGGCAAAGCGTTGTATCTTGCCAGTGGCGGTTTTCGGCAGATCATCGATAAATTCAATGGCGCGGGGATATTTGTAGGGCGCGATCGTCGCTTTCACATGATCCTGCAACGCGCCGGCCAGTTCCGGCCCGGCCTGTCCGGGCTCCCGCAATACCACATAGGCTTTGACGATCTGGCCGCGCCGGCGATCGGGACTAGCGATCACCGCGCATTCGGCGACGGCGATATGTTCCAGCAATACGGCCTCGATCTCAGGGCCGGAGATGTTATAGCCCGATGAAACGATCAGATCGTCGGTTCGTGCCTGATACCAGAAATAGCCATCCTCGTCCCGAAGATAGCTGTCTCCGGTCAGATTCCAGCCGTTTTGCACGTAGCTGGCCTGGCGTTCCGGGTTGGCCATGTAGCGGCAGCCGGTTGGTCCGCGCACGGCCAGACGGCCGATCTCGCCAGGGGCCGCCGGCTCGCCGTTTTCATCCAGCACCGTTGCCTCGAAGCCGGGAATGGTCAAACCCGTGGCGCCGGGGCGAACCTCACCATCACGCCCGGAAATAAAGGTGTTCAGCATTTCCGTGGCGCCGATACCGTCGTGAATACTTAATCCGGTCTTGGCATGCCATTCGGTCCAGGTCGGTTTGGGCAGGGTTTCCCCGGCCGAATTACAATGCCGTAGACTGGACAGGCTGTCCTTGTTTGCGGGATCGTCGGCCAGATTGTCCACCAGGGGCATCAGGGTACGGTACATGGTGGGGGCGGTATACAACACGGTGACGCGGTGCTTTTTGATCGCGGCAATCAGGCTTTCCGGGGTGTATCCGTCCATCAGCAGCGTCGATGCGCCCGCCTGCAAGGGAAAGAACAACAGGCCGCCCAAGCCATAGCTAAAGGCCAGGGGCGGGGTGCCGGTGAAAACATCGTCGGGCCGGGCCTCGATGATCTGCGCCGATGAGGTCAGGCAAACCGCCATGACATCGCGGTGGAAATGCATGCAGGCCTTGGGCGGCCCCGTGGTGCCGGAGGTAAAGGCGATGATGCAGACGTCGTCGGCGGCGGTGTCAACGTTTTCGAAAGTGGCCGACTTATCCGCCATGCGCGCTTCCAGGCCGTCCCCCGTTTGATCGTGGAACAGGACGATATCGGACAAATGTGTGGCATCGGAGGCGGCCTGGTGCAGCTCGTCGGCCAGGACCGCGTCACACAGGGCCACGCGAATTTGCGCGAAATCGGCCATATACAACAGCTCCCGCGCGCGCAGCAGCGGCATGGAGGCAACGGCGATGGCGCCGACCTTCATCACCGCAAACCAGCAGGCGGCATACATGGGATTATTGCCCGAATGCAGCAATACCCGGTTGCCTGGCTGCACACCAAGATCATCCACCAGGACATGGGCGATCCGGTTGGCCATGGCCAAAAGCTCGCGGTAGTTCCAGGATATCGTGTCATCAAGCACGGCTGTATTGGCACCATGTTTGGCGGCGCCCAGGTCGAGGATTTCCGTGGCGCAATTGATCCGGTCGGGCAGGGCGGCCAGTTCGGGCAGGCGGGAATAGTCAATGTCGGGCCAGGCCGCGCGTGGCGGCAGATTGTCCGCCGCGAAGTGATCCACATGGGCGCTTGGGCCGCCGGGAGCCTTTAACTGTGCCTGTAGCTGAGCCTTTGACGCTGACATGGATTTCCTCGTTTTTCGCCCCGATGTTCCGCCATATTCATGGTCATGGCAATCAATTCCAGGGGCGCATTACATCACTTCACCACCCGAGACGGCGATGGCCTGGCCCGTTATGGAGGCTGATGACGGCAGGCACAGCCAACCTACCGTGGCTGCGACTTCGTCGGGCTGGATCAGACGTCCCTGAGGGTTGCCGCGGGTCAAGATGGCGCGGGCCTCGGCCTCTGTTTTGCCGGATTGCTGAATGTTGCGAATGGCGTTCTCTGCCATTTCGGTTTCCGCATAGCCGGGGCAAACCGCATTGACGGTGATGGGTCCTTTGGCCAGTTCCAGTGCCAGGGCGCGGGTTAGGCCGATCAATGCATGTTTCGAGGCGACATAGGCCGCCACGAAAGGATAACCGCGCAGCCCGGCGGTCGAGGATATATTGATCATGCGGCCAAACGCTTGCGCCTGCATATCATCCAGCACCGCCCGCGAGAGCAGGAACGCGGCCTGGACGTTGATGTCGAACGTTTCGCGCCAGCTATCAAGTTCCAGCTTGGCCAGCGGTGCGGCGGGGGCAATGCCGGCATTGTTGACCAGAATGCCGATGGGCCCCAGTTCCTCGCGCGCCGCCGTCACGCCCTGGGTAATTGAGTCTGGATCGCGCAGGTCCATTGCCTGGTAGGTGACGGCGGTATCGCCACGGCCGGACAGCGCCTCCGCTTGCCGCTGCAGGGCTGCCTCATCCCGTGCTGCCAGGGTGATATTGGCGCCCAGGTTGGCCATTTCCCGCGCGATCGCCGCGCCGATGCCGCGGTTGCCACCGGTAATCAAGGCATGCCGGCCCGCCAGGGGACGCGGCGCGGGGCCCGTATCATCCTCTGGATCGGCGGCTCTATTGGCATTTGCTGTTGTCATTGTTCACCTGTGCATTTGCCCTAAATCTAAACATGCTATAACGGCCCGGCAATATAGGGAAAAGCACCATGAGCATCGCACATATTGCGGAAGGCGACGGTCGGCCAATCGGGGAAACCTTGAACAGCCTGTTGCAGGCCATGCAGGCTGCGCACCAACGCGATGGTTTCGCAGACTTGGCCCTGCGCCGGGACCGGCTGGGCCGGATCGGGGCCATGGTACGGGAAAATCAAGATGCGATTGTCGCTGCCATCGATGCGGATTTCGGTGGCCGCTCGCGCGAGGAAACCCTGCTAGCCGAGATTTTTACCACCCTGTCCAGCGTGCGCCATGCCAGGGGCGGCGTGGCGAAATGGATGCGCCCGCGCCGCCGTGCCATGGATCTGGCCTTCATGCCGGCCCGCGCCAGAGTGCTGCCCCAGCCGCTGGGCGTAGCCGGGATCATCTCGCCCTGGAATTATCCCCTGCTGATGGCGCTGTCGCCCCTGATTGGTGCGTTGGCGGCTGGCAACCGGGCGATGTTGAAACCGTCCGAGTTTACGCCGCGAACCACGGAACTGATGGCCGAAATGATCGCGGCGAAGTTCGCCGCCGACGAGGTCACGGTGGTTCAGGGCGGCGTCGAGGTGGGCGCTGCCTTCGCCGCCCTGCCGTTCGATCACTTGCTTTATACCGGTTCGACCAATGTTGGCCGCAAGGTGATGGCGGCGGCGGCGGCCAATCTGACGCCGGTGACGCTGGAACTTGGCGGCAAGTCGCCGGCAATTATCGGCGCGCGCGCGGACCTGGATGCGGCGGTGGCGTCGATTGTCCGGGGCAAGCTGTTTAATGCCGGACAGACCTGCGTCGCGCCGGACTATGTTCTGCTGCCACAGAGTCAGTTGGAAGCTTTCGTGGACAAGGCCTTGGCCGTAGCGGCGAGGTTCTATCCCGATCTGCCGGACAATCCTGATTATAGCTCTATCATCAATCAGCCCCAGTTCGACCGTTTGCAGGGCATGATCAGGGATGCGGAAACCCAGGGTGCGAGGGTGCTGACGGCTGGCGCGGGGGGCGGGCGCAAGTTGCCGCTGACACTGGTGCTGGATAGCACGGACGATATGGCGGTGCGTCGCGAGGAAATATTCGGTCCCGTATTGCCTGTTGTTGCTTATGACGATCTGGATGCGGCCATCGGCCTTGTCAACGCCGGCGACCGTCCCCTGGCCTTGTATGTCTACGACCGGGACCGGGCGGCGATCGACCGGGTGTTGGAGGAAACCATTTCGGGCGGCGCCGTGGTCAACGATTGCCTGATCCATGCCGGGGTCGAGAATTTGCCCTTTGGCGGTGTCGGCGCCTCGGGCATGGGGCAGTACCACGGCCGGGATGGTTTTGAGACATTTTCCAAGCTGAAGCCGGTAGTGTATCAAAGCCGCCTGAACGGCATGTGGATCCTCAATCCGCCCTACGGTGCCAAGGCCAAGGGCTTGATTAAGCTGTTGTTGAAGCGTCTGTAATTTAAGTTGCCGCGAGGGCCTTCTTTAACACCGCGCCGCAATGTTCCACTGCTTCCCGGCAGGCGCCGGAGGCGCCGTAGTATTGCATGAAGGCATGTACGGCGCCTTCATAGTTGACCAGATTGGTCGGCACGCCGGCGGCGGAGAGCGCCTCGGCATAGGCCATGCCTTCGTCGCGCAGGGGATCATAGCCCGCGACGATAATTTCCGCCGGTGCCTGGCCGCCATGATCGGCGGCAACGGCGGGCGCGAAATCCGGATCGTCCACCGGATCGCTGCCGCCGGTATATTGCTCCATGAACCATTCGATATTGTCGCGGGTCAGGACATAGCCTTCGCCAAAGGCGGCGTGGCTTTCGCTGTCCCGGCGCGGCGCCACGCCCGGATAGATCAATAACTGCAGGCGCAGTTCGGGCCCGCCCGCATCCCGTGCCGCTCTGGCGCAGACGGCCGACAGATTGCCCCCCGCGCTGTCGCCGCCGATGGCCAGGCGGCTTGGATCGCCGCCCAGCGTGGCGGCATTGGCGGCGCACCAGTTCATGGCCGCGATACAATCCTGGCCACTGGCCGGAAAGGGATGCTCCGGTGCCAGGCGATAATCGACCGAGACAACGATACAATCACCCCGGTTGGAGAGGCGCCGGCATAATGGATCGTGGGTATCGAGGTCGCCAATGACAAAGCCGCCGCCATGCAAATAGATGAATACGGCCAAGGTTTCCCCTGCCGCTGCCTCGCGGGGCCAATAGATGCGCACGGGAATATCGCCCGCCGGTCCGGGAATGGCGCGCTCCTCGGTACGGTGGATCGGCTCTTCGTCCGGATCCATCAGATTGACCATGACCTGATAACCGGCCCGCGCTTCTTCCAGGGTCTGCTCCCGATAGGGCGGCCGCCCGGCCTGTTTGATAAGGTCCAGAATTTTTTGAATGTCGCCGTCGACCGCCACTATTCGCTCTCCTAAATACGCTTACGATAATTTCAGCCCGCCGCTATGCGCCGAGCAGACTGTTCCGGCTGACCAGGAATTCTTCCACTGCCGCTTCCAGGGCGGCAAATGAGTCTTCCGTATGTGCCAACGATAGGGTGAACATGCCGCGGGCGGCGGGATATATGCCCTGGGCGACCAGATCCATGTGCAGCAGAGGGCGTAGCTCGTTATGCCCTTCCATGGCGTCCTCGACGTTGCGGATATCGCCACGGCGGAAGTGCACCGCCATCATGCTGCCGCGCCCAGTGAATTGCAGCGCCGCGCCGTGCTTTTCGGCCAGGCCATTCAATGTTAGCCGCAGCACATCGCCGCGGGCATTGAAACTTTCTGCAACGTCTGCTGTGTAGATCTTGGTCATGCCCGTCAGGCCGGCATTCATGGTCAGGACGTTGTTATTGAAAGTGCCGGCATGGGGCCAGGCATCTTCGCGCTGAGGATCGAAGCGATCGATGATATCGGTCCGGCCGCCAAAGGCGCCAAAGGACATCCCGCCGCCGACATATTTACCCAACGAGGTCAGATCCGGCATGACGCCGGTCAGGCCTTGCAGGCCGCCCGGGCCGAGGCGCGAGGTCATGACCTCGTCAAAGATCAGCAGGGCGCCGCTGTTCTCGGTCTCCTCGCGCAGCATGGCCAGGAATTCCGGCGTCGCCTGAATACAACCGCCCCCGCCCTGCATGGGTTCGACAATGACGCAGGCCAGATCCGACCCCTGTTCGCGGATCAGGGCACGGCAGCCCTCGACATCGTTGTAGGTGCCCGTGACAAACGGAAACGGCGCGTTGAGAGGCGATCCGCCTGGCGCGAAATAGAATACGCTGCCGTGATAGCCGCCTGACATGACCATGACGCTGGAGCGTTCGGTAAAGGCGCGGGCGGCGGAAACGGCCATCAGGTTGGCCTCGGTGCCAGAGTTGGTAAACCGCACCCGGTCGATGGCTGGAAAGCGCGCGACAATGGCAGCGCCCAGGTCGGCCTCGGCCTGGTTCTGGCCGCCCATGACGATGCCGTTATCCAGGGCGCCATCAATGGCGGCGCGGATGACGGGGTTGGAATGGCCGTACAGTCCGGCGGTATATTCGCCCAGGAAATCGACATATTCATGACCGTCCAGATCCCACAAATGACAGCCTTCACCCTTGGTCATGGTCAGGGGGAAGGGGGGATAAAACAGTACCGTACGTGTGTTGCCGCCTGGCAGCACCTTGGAGGCTTTTTCCAGCTGCGCCTGGCTCTTGGGATTGGCGGCGGTAAAGCGCGCCTGCGCCTCCGCGATGGCCGAGGTGATGTCGGTGTTGGCGGTAGCGGGCGCACTCATGCGAGCCATCCTCTTCTGTTTCTTTTGGACTCTTTTGGTTGCGGGAGCCTAGCTGAAGGTCTTGAACGTGATCAGCGTGAAGGTGTCCTTGACGCCGGGCAGAGTCTGTATTGTTTCCGTGACAAAACGGCCAATATCGGCGCCGTCCTCCAGATAGCATTTCATCATCAGGTCATATTGACCGGAAATGGAGTGGACCTCGGAAATCCGGTCCGTGCCCTCGACGGCGGCGGAGGCGACATTATAGGTTTCGCCCAACGCGCACTTGGCCATTACGAAAATGGTTTGCATGGAGCTTTCTCCCTAGTTGCCGTCACCTAATTTGCCGCTACTTATCGGTCTTCTTTTTACGCCCCGTGCCACGGGTTAGAAAGGCGGGCATATGGTCGCCCAGGCCGACGACGGGTTTGTCGCCGTCATCACGGTTGCTATCACGACCGCCGCCCCGTCTGTTTCCACGGTTATTATCAGCGCGGCCTTCGTCCTTTTTGCGCCCGCCACGGCCCTGGCCTCGGCCACGGCCTCGCCCGCGTGTGGCGCGTTCTTCGCCACCGGCTTTGCCATCGTCCGCCTTGTTTTCCTTGGGCGTTTCAGAAGCGGCCGCTGCCTTGTCGTCGTTACCACGGCCACGGCCACGGCCACGGCCCCGGCCACCCCGGCTTCGCCCACGGCTCCGTTCCCGGCCTTCGCGTTGCGGCTTTTCGTCCGTGTCCGCGTCCGTTGTCGCCACCGCCGCTTCTTCCGTCGCGGCGGGAGCCGTTTCAGATGTCGTTTCAGGCGCGGTTTCAGGTGTGGTCTCAGGGGCAGCTTCCGGACTGGCTTCTGAGCTAACGTCTGGCGCCGCCTCGGCTACTGCTTCGGTATTCTCGGGTACGGCGTCGACTTTAGCGGCGCTCTCTTCCGGGGCAGCCGGTTGGGCGGCTTCCTCGGTCGGATTGTCCGGATCGAAGCGGGGGATCGGTTTGCCGATCAATTTTTCCACCGCCGCCAGAAACTTGCCGTCCTCCGGCGTGGCCAGGGTCAGGGCACGGCCCGGCATGCCGGCCCGGCCCGTGCGTCCGATGCGGTGGACATAGTCGTCGGCGTGAATTGGCAGGTCGTACAGGAAGACATGGCTGAGGCCCTGGATATCCAGGCCGCGGGCGGCGACGTCGCTGCAAACCAGGATCTTGACCTCGTTATTCTTGAATTTCTCCAGTGTCTGCATGCGATAGCTTTGTTGCATGTCGCCATGCAGGGCCAGCGCGTCAAAGCCCTTGCTCTTCAGCATTTTACTGACCGCATCCACATCCCGCTTGCGGTTGCAGAAAATCAGGGCGTTCTTAACCGGTTGTGAGCGCAACAGAGATTGCAGAACCCGGTCCTTGGTCCTGGGCTGAACCATGGTCAGGGTTTGATCCACCGTCTCCGCCGGCGAGGCGGGCGGGGCAACCGAAATTTCCGTCGGGTCATTGAGGAAGATATCCGCCAGGCGCCTGATTTCCGGCGGCATGGTGGCCGAGAAAAACAGCGTTTGCCGTTTCGGATTGCACAGCTGCACGATGCGTTCCACATCCGGGATGAAGCCCATATCCAACATCCGGTCCGCTTCATCGATGACCAGCACGTCAACCCCGCGCAGGAGCAGGCCGCCGCGTTCAAAATGATCAAGCAACCGTCCCGGCGTGGCGATCAATACATCGGCGCCGCGGTCGATGATGCGGCTTTGATCAACGAAGGACACTCCACCGATCAACAGCGCCATGTTCAGCTTGTGGTTTTTGCCATAGACCTCGAAATTTTCCGCCACTTGCGCGGCCAATTCCCGTGTCGGCTCCAGGATCAGGGATCGCGGCATGCGCGCCCGTGCCCGGCCCTGAGACAGGATATCAATCATCGGCAGAGTAAAACTCGCGGTCTTGCCGGTGCCCGTCTGCGCACAGCCCAGGACGTCCCGCCCTTGCAGGACATATGGAATGGCGCGCTGTTGGATCGGCGTCGGTTCGCTGTAACCAGCGTCATCGACCGCTTTTAGGATGGGAGTGCTAAGGCCAAGTTCTTCGAAGGGCATGAAATTCCGTGCGTACAATAATTCGGGATGTTCCGAGTTCGATTTTACGAGTTCAATGTTCCGGGTTTGAAGTCGAGAGCTTAAAGGGCTCAATGGGCAAACGCCAGAGTTCCGGCGTGTATATGGCATTTCCCGGGTTGCCGCAATGCGGCATAGTTGCTTCCTCGACCGCTGTCAACGGCAACGGGACGCAGTCGGTGATGGCGCGGCCTCGCCAGGGCGGCGGCGGCATGCTAATCCTGTGAGATATTCATGAGGTTTTCCGCGCGTGTCATATGGTTGCTGATAGAATTCCGCTGATCCTGGTTCCCGGTTTGCTTTGCACCGATGCCTTATGGCAGGCGCAGGTGGACGGCCTGGGAGATGTGGCGCGCATCACGGTTACGGCCGAGCACGCCCGCCACACGGATATCGGCGCCATTGCCGGCGCGATCCTGGCCGCCGCGCCGCCGCGCTTCGCCTTGGCGGGGCTTTCTTTCGGCGGCTATATCGCGTTCGAAATTATGCGCCGGGCGCCGCATCGGGTGGAGCGGCTGGCGCTGTTGGATACCTCGGCGCGGGCGGACCCCGAAGAGCGGCGAAAACTGCGCCGCGATCTGATCAAGCAGGCCCAGGTCGGCCGCTTCCTTGGCGTCACGGATAAATTGCTGCCGAATTTCATTCACCCCGATCGGTTGGGCGATACGGCGTTGACCGACGCGGTCAAGAATATGGCGTTGAGCGTGGGCCGCGATGGTTTTATCCGGCAACAGACGGCGATCATTGGCCGCCCCGACAGTCACCGTGATCTGGGCGAGATTGATTGCCCGACCCTTGTGCTGGTTGGCCGTCAGGATGTCCTGACGCCCTTGGCCGTGCACGAGGAAATGCAGGCCGCAATCCCAAATGCGAAACTGATGATAATCGAGGATAGCGGCCATCTACCTACCATGGAACGGCCCGAAGCGGTCAATCAGGCGATGCGGGATTGGCTTGGCTGGTAACGGTCGGCGAAATAGACAAACAGGTGCGAGGAGTAATGTGATGAGAATTGTGATCAACGGCCAGCAGGCCTTCGGCAAAAGCGTCCTTGAGGCCCTGTTAGAGCGGGGCGATGATGTCATCGCGGTCTATTGCGAACCGGACCGTGAAGGTGGCCGGCCCGATCCGATCAAGGCGGCGGCGCTGGAGCACGGACTGCCGATTTACCAGCCGGCCTCGTTCAAAAAACCGGAAGTCTGGGCCGAGTTCTCCGCCCTGAAACCGGACCTTTGTGTCATGGCCTATGTCACCAAGATCGTGCCGGAGGATTTCCTCAACATCCCCACCCATGGCACCATTCAATATCATCCTTCGTTGTTGCCATTGCATCGTGGTCCCAGTTCGATCAACTGGCCGATTATTAAGGGTTCTGCGAAAACCGGTTTGACGATTTTCTGGCCCGATAACGGCCTCGATACCGGCCCGGTGCTGTTGCAGAAGGAAGTCGAAATCGGGCCCGACGACACCCTCGGCAGTATTTACTTTAATCAACTGTTTCCCCTGGGCGTCGCGGCGATGGTGGAGGGGGTTGATCTGGTCAAGGCCGGCAAGGCGCCGAAGATTGTCCAAAACGAGGCGAACGCGACTTATGAAAGCTGGTGCACGGCGGATGATGTTGCCATCGACTGGGGCCAACCGCTGGCCACGGTGCACAACCTGATCCGCGGCGCCGATCCGCAACCAGGGGCCTGGACCACGCATAACGGCAAGCGTTTGCAGATTTTCGACTGCGCCCGCCTTGATGGCGCATCGTCGGGTGCACCGGGCGAGGTGATGGCGGTTGGCGAGGACGGTATCGCAGTAGCGGCCGGCGACGGTCAAATCCTGCTCAAACGGGTGCGCGGAGAGGGCGCCAAGGTGGCCGCCGCCGAATATGCCGCCGAGGCCGGGCTCGCCACCGGCCAGAAGCTCGGTTAATCCGTTAGCAAGCCATGGCTGAAACGCAGCCGCCGATCAGGTGCCGACTGGTGGTGGGCAACAACACCGCCATCAGTTCCTCCATGGCCTGGTCAAAGGCCTGGTCGTTTACGCCGGCGGGGCGGGGCATTTCCATGATGGCCTCGCTGGCCATTTCATCGTCATAGCAAAAGGCCGCCAGCAGGCGCAGAACATTGGCGCCGCCGACCGCTTCGGAAGCACTTTGTTTGGCCGGCGCGGCGCAGGCAGTGTTACCGTTCGATGCGCGCACGGGGTTGAAAACCAGTACCAAATGGCCATCATCGCGGGCCTTGGCGGTGGTCGCCGTAAAAGACACGGATTGATAATATCCGGGCATTTCCAGCGTTGCCAAAAGCGCATCGTCGGCATTCGCGCCAAACGGATTGGCGATGACCACGGTCGGGAAACTGCCCTTGGAGGTCACATATTGCACCAGACTTGGTTCGTAAAAGCCGCCCACATCATCGCTGTAAATTGTCGCGGCACCAACACTTTGACTGAGGCATAGCATCGCCGCCATACAGACGCCGACAAAGGATTTAAGGCTCAAGGACTTTGTCATCTGAAGCTCCCATCGAAGTGGCCAACCGGCACTTTTTAGATAGGTCTTTATAGACTAAACATCCAGGTCCGTAACGAAGCGGGCGTTGTCCTGGATGTAACGATATCGTGAGTCCGCCTTGCGGCCCATCAACTGTTCCACCAACTGGCCCGTTTCGCCGCCGTCTTCGGGCAGGACAACCCGCAGCAAAGTGCGGTTTTTCGGATCCATGGTGGTTTCTTTCAGTTGTTTGGGCGGCATTTCGCCCAGACCCTTGAAGCGGGAGACTTCCACCTTGGCACGGCCCTGAAACTCTGATTTCAGTAACTCTTCGCGATGCGCCTCGTCGCGGGCATACAGGGTCTTGCCGCCTTGGCTGATCCGGTACAACGGCGGTAGGGCCAGATAAAGATGCCCCTGGCGGACCAGATCGGGCAGTTCGCGAAAGAAAAAGGTCATCAACAATGAAGCGATATGGGCGCCATCCACGTCCGCATCGGTCATGATAATGACCCGGTCATAACGCAGGTCATCCTCGCGGTAGCGCAGCTTGGTGGCGCAGCCCAGGGCCTGCAACAGATCGGTCAGTTCCTGGTTGGCCTTCAGCTTTTCCGCGCTGGCGGAGGCGACGTTAAGGATTTTGCCCCGCAAGGGCAGAATAGCCTGATTGGCGCGGTTGCGGGCCTGTTTGGCGGAACCGCCGGCGCTGTCACCCTCGACAATGAAGATCTCGCTGCCGGCAGCAGAATTCTGCGAACAATCAGACAGCTTGCCCGGCAGCCGGACCCGGCGCGAGGCAGTCTTGCGCTTGATATCGCGTTCGTCCCGGCGGCGGCGGCGCTCGTCGGCCCGCTCGATGCCCCAGGCCAATAGCCGGTTGGCGTTTTCCGGGTCGCCCGACAGCCAATGGTCGAAATGATCGCGGACGATCGCTTCGACCCAGCGGGTCGCCTCGGGGTTGGAAAGCTTTTCCTTGGTCTGGCCACTGAATTGCGGCTCGGGAATAAAGACCGACAGCATGGCCGCCGACGGCCCCAGAATATCGTCGCCGGTCAACTGCGAGGCCTTGCGCACGCCGACCATCTCGCCATAGGCCTTTAGGCCCTTGGTCAGGGCCGCGCGCAGGCCGGCTTCATGGCTGCCGCCTTCCGTGGTCGGCACGGTGTTGCAATAGGAATGGAGGAAGCCATCGCTTTCCACCGGCCAATGCATGGCCCATTCGACCTCGCCCTTGGCCTCAGTCAGATCGGCACGGCCACTGAACGGCTGCGGCGTCACGGTCGGGCCGTCGCCCAGGGAGGCGGCCAGAAAGTCCGCCAGGCCGTTGGGGAAATGCAGGACGGCTTCGCTGGGCGTTTGATCCTTGCCGGTGATCAGGCCTTCCGCGCAGCGCCAGTGGATTCGCACGCCACGGAAAAGATAGGCCTTGGAACGCGCCATGCGGTACAGGCGGCTGGGCAGAAAGCGCGCGCCGGCGCCGAATATTTCGGCATCCGGGTGGCAGGCAATGGTAGTGCCACGCCGATTGGCGACCTTGCCCATATCCTGCAGTTTCGTCTTCGCCTCGCCCCGGCTGTATTCCTGACGCCAAAGCTGGCGGTCGCGGGCCACTTCCACCACCAGGGAATCTGACAATGCGTTGACCACCGAGATGCCGACGCCGTGCAGACCGCCGGCGGTATGATAAACCTTGTCGGAAAATTTGCCGCCCGAATGCAGGGTGGTCAGAATGACCTCCAAGGCGGATTTCGGTTTGTATTTTGGGTGCGGATCAGTGGGAATGCCCCGGCCGTTATCGACCACGGTCAGGACACCTTCGCCATCCAATGTTACCTCGATCCGGTCGGCATGGCCGGCCACGGCCTCGTCCATGGCATTGTCCAGGACTTCCGCCGCCAGATGATGTAGGGCGCGTTCGTCGGTGCCGCCGATGTACATTCCGGGGCGACGGCGCACCGGCTCTAGCCCCTCCAGAACCTCAATGTCCTTGGCGGTATAGGTTTTCGCCTTGCCGCCACGGGAGGTGGATTTGCCGGTCTTTTCCGGTTTGCTTGACTGTGTGAACAGGTCGTTCATAACACTCGATCTATCGCCCTAAATGAAACACGCGCGTCCGGCTGACCGAACGAATCAATAAAAGGATATATAGTCACGCCGGCATTACCAAACTATGTGCGGCCCAGGTCTAATTTTTCCTGGCAATCAAAAAACGAAACCCGGCTATAGGATCTGGCTGCCGGGGCAGGGACGGGGCCACTTGCCGCAACGCCGACCGTATGCCGGGTTTGATAAATGCAGAATATTCACGTTTTGTTCTTTTGTCAAGAACATTTCCCGTCGCGGACGGATCGACCCTACTGGCCCATCATTCGTGATACAGGATGCTGCCGTTCAAAACCGTCGCATGCACGTGGATATCGCGGATCTGATCCTCGGGGCAGGTGAAGTAATCCTGGTCGAGAATTGCGATATCCGCGAGTTTGCCGGGCTCGAGCGTTCCCTTCACGGCTTCCTCGCGGCCGGAATAAGCGCCCAGCGTGGTGTAGGCATGCAATGCTTCCGTCCGGCTGACCGCCTGGCTCCGGTCCAGATCCCCGCCATTATCGGAGCGGCGCGTGATCATTGACCAAAGTGCTAGGAATGGATTGGCCTGACAGATCATGGCGTCCGAATGCCCCGGCGCCGGGACGCCTGCATCGATCAGACTGCGGTGCGGCCACATGTGCGCCATCGCCGCTAGGCCGCGATTGGCAATATAGGCGCCACCCAGGCTGTACATGAACCCGGTGGCGGAGCTATCAATTACCTCAAGCCGCTTCAATCTCTCCAGAACCGGCGGCGTGACATGGCAGCAATGCTCGACCCGCATGCGGTGATCGGGACGTGGTTCCGCCGCCAGGCAGGCCTCGATGGCATCCAGCGCGAAGTCGATGCCACGGTCGCCGACACCCTCGATCATGACCTGCAGCCCCGCCTTGTGCGCCGCCACCGCCCGCGCCGCCAGGTCCTCCGCCTCATAGAGCAGCATTCCGGTATTTGGCTGGGGCTCGCCCGGGATGGGGGTGCCCACATAGGGTTCGTAATAAGCCGCCGTACGGCCGGAGGTCGAACAGTCCGGGCACCATTCGGCGCCGATCACGCGCAGCCAATCATCACCAAGGCCGGAATGAATGCCGGCACGGATAAAGCTTTCGACCAATCCTTCTTCGCGGCCTGAAACGATGATGCCGACACGCATGGCCAGCCGGCCCTGGGCGCGCAGGATCTGATAGGCCTTGATCGACTTACCGCCGCAAAGTGAATTGTAGACGGTGGTGACGCCAAAAGCGCGCCACTCGGCGAAGACCCGTTCGAGCCCGTCGGCCAGCATCTCGGGCGTGTTGGCCGCCTCGATATGGTTCAGAAAGACCAGCGCCGCCGTCTCCCGGCACAGCCCCGTGACCGCACCTGTCGCCGGGTCACGGTCGAAGCGCCCGAACGGCGGATCAGCCGGATCAGTGCCAAGGCCGGCCTCGGCAAAGGCGCGGCTGTTGGCCAGGCCAAGATGGCCATCGGTGCGCAAGATGTAGAGCGGGCGTCCCTGGGCCGCCCGGTCCATCTCGGCCAGGCTGGGATAACCGCCTGATTTCACATCGTCAAAGCGATAGCAGACCACCCAGTCATCCGGCCCCCGCGCCTCGGCCAGGGCCGTGATGCGCGAAAGGAGCGCGTCACGGGAAGCGATCCGGTCCGGGCTGACCATTTCCCAGCTGGCGATCCGCGCGGCATAGCCGTCCGGGTGGGTATGGCTGTCAACGATGCCGGGGATTGCCGTGCGCCCCTCGAGGCCGACAATTTCCGTGTTCTGGCCGGCGAGCGCGCGGATATCGTCGTCGTCTCCGGTGGCGACAATCTTGCCGCCGTGCACGGCGATGGCCGAGACGAAACGGTCGTCTTTATCCATCGTGGCGATCTTGCCACCATGCAGAATAAGATCAGGCGCGAACAAAGACATCCGGTTTCCTCCATACTCGGTTTTGCCGTTGAGCCTAAACCGGTCGGACGGGAAGGTAAATCACCCGCCAGGGGATCGCGCATGCCGGGGCCTATCCGCGCCGGCAATACGCTCTATTCAGATGCTAAGTCTCGGAGAGGAAATCCAAGGCCGCCTGAACGCCGCCTTTGCTGTGCGGTATCCCGGCGGCGGCCAGGCCCATTTCCACGCCGCACAAGGTGCCGGCCAGCATCAGTTCGTTGAAATCGCCAAGATGGCCGATGCGGAAGGCCCGCCCCGCCAGACGGCCCAGGCCGTTGCCAAGGGACATGTTAAAGCGTTGCAGGACAACCGCGCGGAAGGCATCCGCGTCATGGCCCTCGGGCAACAGAACGGCGGTCAGGCTGTTTGAACGCTCGCTCTCGACCTGGGCAACGGTTTCCAGGCCCCAGGCGGCGACGGCGCGGCGGGCGGCCTCGGCCAGACGGGCGTGGCGTTGGAAGACGTTTTGCAGGCCTTCCTCGTTCAGCATCTGGACGGCTTCGTCCAGGCCGTACAGCAGGTTGGTGGCCGGCGTATAGGGGAAGGCGCCGCCCTTGTTGGCGCCCAGCATGGCGGACCAGTCCCAGTACGACCGCGTCATGCCGCCGCTGCCATGGGCCGCCAGGGCCTTGTCGCTGACCGCGTTGAAACTTAATCCCGGCGGCAGCATCAGGCCTTTTTGCGAGCCGCCGATGGTGACATCGACGCCCCATTCGCTGTGCCGGTAATCGATCGAGGCCAGCGAGGAAATAGTGTCCACCATCAGCAAGGCCGGGTGCCCGCTATCATCCATGGCCCGGCGCACGGCGGCGATGTCCGAGGTGACGCCGGTGGAGGTCTCGTTATGCACGCAACAGACCGCCTTGATCAGCTGCTCCTTGTCGTCGGCCAGGGCGGCGGCGATTTCGTCGGCTTGCACGCCGTGGCGCCAATCACCCGGTAGGAACACCACGTCCAGGCCGAGGCGGTCGGCCAGGGCCCGCCACAGGGTGGCGAACTGTCCGGTTTCGGCCATCAGGACCCGGTCGCCGGCGGCTAGCGTGTTGACCAGGGCGGCCTCCCACGCGCCGGTGCCCGAGGCGGGATAGATCACCACCGGGTCGGTGCTTTGAAAGACGCCCTTGATGCCGTCGAGCACACGCAGCGCCAGGCTTTCAAAGGCCGGGCCGCGATGATCAATGGTGGGGCCGTCCATGGCACGCAGGATGCGGTCGGGTACGTTTGTCGGGCCCGGGATTTGCAGAAAATGGCGGCCTGCCTGATAGGGTTGATTTCCAGCCATGTGTCGGGCCCTCTTGAATTCCATGAATCGTCCGCAGGCATCATAGGGGCAACTTTAATTTTTGCACGCCTATCCGACGTTTCGGCGCTAACCTATCGGCAACAGGAGGATGCGATGCTGAAATTGAGCGATATGGCCATGGCCGGGCGCAAGGTGCGCCAGGACGATTGGGACGAACTGGGCCAGCCCACCCAAGGTGCCGTTGCCGAGGCAGTCGATGCGGGCCGGGGCGAGGATGCCAAGGCGTTGGCCAGCTACACCATTCCAGAAAGCAAGGCGCTGCACGATACCTTTTGCGATTGGCTGTGGGATTTGTTCACCCAGATCGCCGAGCGTCATGGCGAGGAGGAACTGCACCAGATGCTGCGCCTGACCCAGGGCGGCTGGATGATGAAACGTTCCTGGCTCGGCTTTCTGAAGATGGCGGTGGAGGACCGCGTCTATCTGACAGCGGAGATGATGCGGGCGCATCATTGTGGGCCCAATCAGGACGGCACCCTGGATATCGCCGACGAAGGTGATTATTACGCCATTCGTATGGACCCATGCGGTTCGGGCGGGCGCATGCGGCGGGGCGATCCGGTGGATGGCACGCCGTCACGCCAGGGCCCGCCGTATAACTTTGGCGCCACGAAACAGCCGCATGATTGGTCCTGGGGCCAGGCCGGCGTGCCTTACTATTGCGTCCACTGCGTGATGAATGAAGTGCTGCCCATGGAATGGGGCGAGCACCCCTTGTGGGTCACCGATTACGAGGCGGACCCGCAAAAGCCCTGCACCTGGAAATTCTACAAGCGCGCCGAGGACATCCCGGAAGATTACTACACACGGGTGGGCCGGCAAAAACCGGCGCCAGGCGAAGGCAAGTATTAGCCCGAAGGTTTCAGCCCGCCAGCGCTGCCTCGGTCCGCTCGCGCACCCGTTCGGCGGCGAGGTCGCGGATGGCGTTGATCATGTCGTCGGGTTGGGAGCCCGCCGGAAAGACGCCGGCGACGCCCAGCTTGTTCAGTTCGTCGCGGTCCCGCGCGGTCAGGACGGAGCCGCCGACGACGACCGGTACCTGCCGTCCCGCCGTTTTCAGCCGTTCCATCAGGTCGGGCAGATAGTGGATATATTCCCAGGAATGACACGAGATGCCGATGACATCCACGTCTTCGTCCATGGCTTTTTCGAGCAATGTCTCGGACGTATTGAAAAGGCCGGCATAGGAGACATCCATCTGCGCCTCTTTCAAAAACCGCATGACGGCGACGGCGCCGTTTTCGTGTTGATCGACGCCCATGACGCCGATGAGAATTTTAGCCTGTGCCATGGTACGCCCTTAGATTACCGCGTCTATTTGCCCGAAAGGATCATAGGCCCCGCCACAGCCCTTGCGGAAGGTGCCCGATACCTCGCCGGCGGTGGCGCCCGCCTCGAACGCATCCACGGTCAGGGCCAAAAGATTGCCTGAGCCGGTTTTGGAAGCTTCGAGAATGGGCTGCAACCCCGCTTGCAGGCGGCTTTGGTCCCGGCCTTCCTTATAGGCCTTGATGCGTTCGATATGATCCTTGCAGGGCGGGAATTTGCTGTCGGTCAGGTCCCGCAGCATGGTGTCCTCTTCCTCCGGCATCTGGTGCACATTGACGCCGACCACTTGCTCTTCACCCGATGCCACGTTCTGGCTCTGCCGTTCCATGACGCCGTGGAAGATCTCCTTGAAATAGCCCTGATCGACCAGATCCTCGATGTCGCCCTTGCTCTCGATATCCTCGACCATGTCCCAGATGCGTTTTTCAATATCGTCGGTCAGCGCCTCGATAAAGTAGGAACCGCCCAGGGGATCGGCCACCTTGGTGACGCCGCTTTCCAGGTCGATAATCTGCTGGGTGCGTAGGCTGACCAGGTGGGATTCCCGGCTTGGCGTACGCAGGGCCTCGTCAAAGGCGGAAATTTCGATGGCCTGCACCCCGGCCAGAACCAGGGACAGGGACTGCAACGAACCGCGCACGATATTGTTGACCGGCTGCTGCGCCGTCATCGCCAGGCCGGAAGTGTGCGAGGTGATCACCACGGATTGCGAGCGTGGATCCTTGGCGCCGAATTCGTCGCGCATCATGCGGGCGAACAGCCGGCGGGTGGCGCGGATCTTGGCGATCTCCTCGAAGAAATCCATGGAACAGTTGAGCAGAATGGCGATAC
>CAYWYB010000006.1:31716-38063 GCA_964462145.1 uncultured Rhodospirillaceae bacterium | reverse complement strand
AAATCCTCCCTTATGAAAACCCCTCAATATGTCCCAGGGGCGCTGACGTCAGACAATAGCAAATGCCGATGCCCATTTGCCAATCGCGATGGGTAAAGGTGCCGAATTCGGTGCCATTGCGGAAATAGATTTTTTCAAGGCTATGCACCGCAGCGGGGTGAACCTTGCGGTATCTGTGAACGATCTCGCCGCTGTTGCAGATATAGAAAGCGGTATCATAGTAGAGGCCAAGCGCGACTTCCTCGTAAATCGTTGCTACCACATCGATCTTGTGGCGTTGAGCGCAGTCGCGGATAGCGCTGATCGTGGGGCCGTCCTCCGGCTCGGCTAGGGCAAAATTGTCCAGATCCTTGTTCTGGGCGAAGTAAACAGTATTGAAGAATTCGGGCAGCAAGACCAGATCGGCGGCGTGCGCTGTTGCAGCCTCGGCAATATGTTCACAGGCACGCTGGATGTTGTTGCCAATATCACTCGAGCTGCCCATCTGAACGGCGGCGATACGCATTACAGTTCCTTTCGCCCTGGATTACGGTGACAGTTTACCAATTATTATAAATAGGGAAAGCGTCGGCCTTTTTTGTCGGACCTAATGGTCGTGCCAATTCGTGTCCGAGAGAGGGCGGCACTAGTGTTGATGCCAGGACACTAGGGCCCGCCGGGGCAGCATACTGGCCACGGCCAGGCCTGTTAGGCTGAAGCCCAGCAGCAGCGCGAAGGCAACCGTGTAGCTGCCCGACATATCGAACAGGCTGCCGGCGACGATGGGGCCTAGGGTGGCGCCGAAGGTGCCGCAGGATATGACCAGGCCGAAAATGGTGCCGTGGGCGCGGGTGCCGAAATATTCCGCCACCGAGGGCGAGGTGATGGTGAAGAAACCGCCATGGGCCGGCCCGTACATGGCGGCAAACAGGAATAACGCCCACGTCGTGTCCGCGAATTGCAGCCACACCAGGCTCGCCGTCAGCAGGCTGAAACATGCCATCAGCGACATGCGCGCACCAATCCGGTCATAGGCGCCGCCCAACAACAAGCGGCCGGCGATGCTCATGGCGCCAATGGTCGACAAGACGCCGGCCGCCACAGCCGGATGCAAGCCGTGATCCACGCCGTGGGGCACAATGTGGACGATCACCGTGAACAGGCAGAAAAGATCGCAGAATTTGGCGCCACCGAGGAGCCACAGGCTCCGCGACCTGAATGCCTGCCTGAAGCTGTCGCCGGCTTCCTCTTGCGTCTGATCGGGGGCGGCATCCGGCGCCTCGCCATCGGGCCTCAGGCCGACAGCGGCTGGGTTGCGGCGCAGGGTTTGCGCCGCGCCAACCAGCACCACGATGGCCGCGAGGCCGAATAACAGGCAGCCCATGCGCCATCCCGGCCCGGCGATTAGGGCCGCCATGGTGGTAGGCACGACCACCTGGCCCAGGCCGCCGCCGGCCTTGGTGATGCCGCTCATCAGGCCGCGGCGGCGTACGAACCAGCGCGCGATGGTCGAAAGGGTGGAAACATCGTGGGCGGCCATGTGTCATTGTCTTCGCAGTCTTGTCCTGCGAACGGCGGAATTCACAGATGATGAAACGAGAATAGAGTCATTCCAAAAAGCAACTAAAGGTAACTAAGAATTAGTACTCCATAAGTGATAATCCAAATAGCAGTTATAACATAATGCATAATTCTGTAATTGGAGGGATGACTAATGAATGTGCAATTTCTGAGCCAACTTAGCATCGGCAAAAAGCTAACCCTTGCGGTTCTACTACCTGTCCTCGGACTGCTGGCATACTCTGGACTTGTGGTTTTTGACCGTTATCAGAAGATGGAGGACATGGGCCGGGTGCGCATGTTGGCCGATTTTGCTCCCATCGTCAGCGCGCTGGTGCATGAGTTGCAAAAGGAGCGCGGACAATCGGCCGGCTTCATCAGCAGCCAGGGCAAAAAATTCGCGCAGACCCTGCCCGGTCAACGAAAAGATACCAACGGCAAACGGACCGCCTTCGAGGCGAGCTACGAGGACTTCGAATTCTCGGTATTTGATGCCCAACTCGCGGCACAGGCGAAAACGGCTGTAACGCAATTAAAGCAGATGCAGCACATGCGCGGCCAGGTCGATGGTCTGAAGACGACTGTTCCAGCTATGGCGAAATACTACACCGCTACCATTGCCGGGCTATTGAACGTGGTCGAGCAGATGCTGCGTAACAGTACTGACGATGCGGTCAGCAAATCGATCAACGGCTACATCGCCTATCTGCAAGCCAAGGAGCGGGCCGGCCAGGAGCGGGCCATGGGCGCGGGCGGTTTTGGCGGCGGAAAATTCAACCCCACGATTTACAACCGTTTCGTGGAGTTGATTGCCCTGCAAAAGAACTATTTCAACAGCTTCCGTCTGTTTGCCAAGCCCGGTCAATGGGACTTTCACAAGACCACCGTGTCCGGACCAATCGTGGCGGAAGTGGAGCGCATGCGTCAGATCGCCGTCACCTCGCCGCAAACTGGCAATACCGGGAATGTGGAAGGTGGTCATTGGTACGGTGAGATAACCAAGAAGATCAACCTGATGAAACAGGTCGAAGACCGCATCGCAACTGATCTAGGCGTCATGGCGGCGAAGTTGGAATTGGCGGCACTTCAGGGCGTGATCACATTCGCCCTGGTATCCCTGGTTCTTGTGGTCGTCGGTTGCGGCTTGTTGTTCGTGGTGACGCGGGACATTCTGCGTGCGGTCGGCGGCCTGACTGAGGTGATGGGTACGCTGGCGAATGGCGATAAGACGGTTGAAATCGCCGGCATCGACCGTGGTGACGAGGTTGGCGAGATGGCCCAGTCGGTACAGGTCTTCAAGGACAACATGATCCGCAACGATGAAATGGTGGCGGAGCAGGAGCAGGAGCGTGCCGCACGCGAAGCGCGTTCCCGCAAGGTCGAGCAACTGGCTTCCGATTTCGATGCCACGGTAGGCGAAGTCCTACGCGGTGTCTCGGCTGCCGCAACGGAGATGGATTCCACGGCCAAGACCATGTCGGAGACCGCCGAGCAGACCGTAAAACAGACCACGACAGTGGCGGCGGCGTCCGAGCAGGCCAGCGTCAACGTGCAAACGGTGGCCACGGCGTCGGAGGAAATGTCGGCATCGATCGATGAAATCACCCGCCAGGTGACGGATTCGGCCCGCATCACCTCGGAAGCGGTGGAGCAGGCGCAAAGTACCAACCAGGCAATGGAAGGCCTGAACGATGCGGCACAGAAGATCGGTGATGTGGTCGATATGATCAATGACATCGCCTCGCAGACCAATCTGCTGGCCCTGAACGCCACGATTGAGGCGGCCCGGGCCGGCGAGGCTGGCAAGGGCTTTGCCGTGGTTGCCTCCGAGGTCAAGAACCTGGCCACCCAAACGGCCAAGGCGACCGAGGAAATTGGCGCTCAGATCGCCGCCATGCAGGCCGAGACTTCCGGCGCGGTGGAGGCCTTGACCGGGATCGGCAAGACCATTGAAACGGTCAATGAAATCGCTACGACGATTTCATCGGCGGTCGAGGAACAATCGGCGGCGACACAGGAAATAAGTCGCAATGTTGATCAGGCAGCCCAAGGCACGCAGGAGGTGAGCAACAATATCTCGACCATCTCCCAGGCCACGACGGATTCCGGTGCGGCGGCGGCTCAAGTTATGTCCGCTTCAGGCGAACTGGCCCAGCAGTCCGCGACCCTGAAAGCCACGGTCGAGAAATTCCTCGACGACGTTAAGGCGGCATAGCGCGGGGGAGCAATCGGGGGCGATCTTGAAAACTGAACCAAGGTCGCCTCCGTGCCACCGGCTTGACAGGTAACGGGCGCGCGTCTTGTTCTTCGCAGAAATTTGAGATCCGGTTCCCATCCGCGGCGGATCAATCTAACCCGGCGCCAGATACCAATTGGCGCAAGCAACACTTGGTCGCGGGGCGCGGACTTGCTAGTTTGTGGTTTCCTGTCCGTTAGCAAGAGAGCCCGCCATGAGTGCCTTGGAAATCGTACAAATCCCCACCCGCGACGATAACTATGTCTATCTGCTCCGTGAACCCGGTCAGGGTTCTGTGGGCGTGGTCGATCCATCCGACGCCGCGCCGGTGATGGCGGAGCTTGAGACCCGCGGCTGGACGTTGACCCATATCCTCAATACCCACCACCACGGCGACCATACCGGCGGCAATCTGGAGCTGAAGGAAAAATACGGCTGCACCATCGTTGGCGCACGGATCGATAGTGACCGGATCGCGGGCATCGATGTAGAGGTCGGTGACGGCGACAGCTATCAATTCGGCGATGCCACCGCCAAGGTCTACGAGACGCCGGGGCATACTTCTGGCCATATCGCCTTTTGGTTCGCCGAAAGCGAGGCGCTGTTCTGCGGCGATACCCTGTTTGCCCTGGGCTGCGGCCGGGTCTTCGAGGGCACGTTCGACCAGATGTGGACCTCGCTGCTTAAACTGCGCGATCTGCCCGATGCCACCAAGGTCTATTGCGCCCACGAATATACCCAGACCAATGCGCGTTTCGCCGAGTCAATCGAGAGCGATAATCAGGCAATGATCGACCGCGTGGCCGAGATTGACGCCCTGCGCGCCGCCAACAAGCGCACGGTGCCATCATTGTTGGGCCAGGAAAAAGCGACGAACCCATTTCTGCGCGCCGACGTGGCGTCGGTGGCACAGGCGGTTGGCCTGCCCGGCGCCGGCGCGGCGGAGGTCTTCGCCGAAGTGCGCACCCGCAAGGACAACGGCTAGCCGCGATATGCTTTAGGAAGCCTTGGCATCCGGGTTGTAATAGGTGCCCATGCCGTCCTGCCGGACGATGCCGCCGGTGCCTTTGTGGACGAGCACGCCAGGGGCCATGGGGCGGCTATCCTCGCGCAGCCACAGGCGCAGCAAGAGCCGCTTATGGGCCGGATCATCGGCATCCTCGAACTCGGCCCGGTCGTGCAATAGCAGGCAATTATTGAACATGCTGAGTTCTCCGGGCTCCAGCATGAATTCCAGCTTTACCTCCGGCCGCTCGGTCACGGCTTCCAGATAGTCCAGGGCCTCCAATTCGGTATCGCTAAGCTGTACGTGGCCTTCCTCCACGGCCAGATCGATATAGCCGCGGATCAGGATCACCGAGGGGACACCGTCAGTGACGGAAAATATCGGAATGCGTTCCTGCGTCACAAGCGGCTCACCGGGGGCCTGCTGGCCAAAGCGATGGTGATGATAGCCGTTATAGAGCGCTTGCAGCAGATCCGGGCGTTCTTCCAACATGATGTTATGGGCGGTCAAACCGCTGGCGAGACCGCTCAGGCCGCCTGAGACCGCGGGCCGGACGCACAGCAGGGAGGCATGATCGCATCGGTCGGTATGCAGTTTTAACCGGCGCCGGCTGCGATAGGCGCGTTCCTGCTTGTCCTTGTCGCCGATATTGGTGACCTCGCCAATCAAGTCGCCCAAGGGGCTTTGCGAGGTGGGCCGGCCGAAATGACTGCCCAGGCCAAGATACATCAGGCGCAGGTCTTCCATTGCCAAATCGGCTACCGGAAAGCCGCACAGGATTATGACGCCCCGGCCGCTGTGTACCTCGTCGCGCCAGGCGGCGACATCATCGGCGATGGCATCGAGGGGAAACCGCGCCGGCGAGACATCGGCGTCGCCAATTCCCTCGGCTTTCAATGATACCAGCCCCGCCTCCAGCGCGGCCAGATGCCGGCCATCAAGTTCGATGGTCAGGTCCCGCTTGGAGGCAATGTCCGTGGCCTTCCAAGCCGCCGGATGCTCGATGGGTCGTATGGTCGTGGCCATGATGGCGCTTTCCCCCGTTCGTTTCCCCTAGGTGACAAAGGGTGCCAGAATTCGTCCGGGGTCCGCAACATTGAATTGCGCCCGGCGCTTCGATCCGATGGGATGAAAGCGCCCGGAGAGGGGGCTAGACCATGTTCACTAACCGCGGTCTATCCAGCCGCCTGCCTTGCCTTCGCTTCCCGGCGGCGGGCATGCAGGATTGGTTCGGTGTAGCCGCTGGGCTGTTCCTTGCCCTTGAAGACCAGATCGCAGGCGGCCTGGAAGGCGACACTGCCATCAAAGTTCGGCGCCATGTCGGTATAGTCAGCGTCATCGGCGTTTTGCCGGTCGACCACAGCCGCCATGCGCTGCATGGTCGCCATCACCTGGGCCTCGTCGCAGATGCCATGGTGCAGCCAGTTGGCGATGTGCTGGCTGGAAATGCGCAGGGTGGCGCGGTCTTCCATCAGGCCGATATCATTGATGTCGGGCACCTTTGAACAGCCCACGCCCTGATCGATCCAGCGCACCACATAACCCAACAGGCCCTGGACGTTGTTG
>CAYWYB010000006.1:0-31706 GCA_964462145.1 uncultured Rhodospirillaceae bacterium | reverse complement strand
TCCAGTTCCGCCTGGACCTCGTCGACGGACAGATTTTCGCCCCGCGACAACGGCACCGTCAGAATATCGCCCAGGTCGGCGCGGTCGCGGGCGGACAGCTCGTCCTGGCGGGCGGCGACGGAAACCTGGTGATAGTGCATGGCATGCAAGGTGGCGGCGGTGGGCGAGGGGACCCAGGCCGTATTGGCGCCCGCCGTGGGATGGCCGATCTTGGCCGCCATCATTGCCTTCATCTCGTCGGGCATGGCCCACATGCCCTTGCCGATCTGGGCCTTACCCTGCATGCCGCATTCCAGGCCGATATCAACGTTCCAATCTTCGTAGGCGGCGATCCAGGGCTGGGCCTTGATCTGATCCTTGCGCAGGAACGGCCCGGCCAGCATGGAGGTGTGGATTTCATCGCCCGTACGGTCGAGGAAGCCGGTGTTAATGAACATCAGCCGGCTGGAGACGGCGCGGATGCATTCCTTGAGGTTAACCGTGGTGCGCCGTTCCTCGTCCATGACGCCCACCTTCATGGTGTTGGGCGCCATGCCCAAGGCCGCTTCGACCCGGTCGAACAGTTCGTTGGTGAAGGCGGCCTCCTCGGGCCCATGCATTTTCGGTTTCACCACATACATGCTGCCGGTACGGCTGTTACGTTCCGCCCCCAGGCCCTTGATGTCATGCAGGGCGCAGGCGCCGGTGATCATGGCATCCATGATGCCTTCCGGTACCTCGTTGCCATCCTTGTCCAGGATCGCGTCGTTGGTCATTAAATGGCCCACATTGCGCACCAGCAGCAGGCTGCGTCCGTGCAGGGTCAGCTCGCCGCCATTGGGGGTTCGGTAAACCCGGTCGGGCGCCAGGCGGCGTTCGACCATCTTGCCGCCCTTTTCGAAACTGTCGACAAGATCGCCCTTCATCAGGCCCAGCCAGTTGCCATAGACCACCACCTTGTCCTCGGCATCGACGGCGGCGACGGAATCCTCGCAATCCTGAATGGTCGTCAGCGCCGCTTCCAACACCACGTCCTTGACGCCAGAGGGATTGTCCTTGCCCACGGGGTGGGCGCGGTCGATCTGAATATCCACGTGCAGGCCGTTATGGCGCAATAGAACGTTGGTCAGGCTATCGTCGCCAAGGTATCCGGCAAATTGAGCCGGATCGGCTAGTCCCGTGCTGGAACCCGACGAAAGGTCCGCCGCAAGCGTTTCACCGTCCAGGCGATAGGCCGTGACGTCGGCGTGGGAGCCGCTGGCCAGGGGCACGTTTTCATCCAGGAAGGCCGCCGCATGGGCGATGACCTGCTCGCCGCGCTTGGGGTTATAGCTGCCGCCCTGTTCGTTGCCGCCATCCTCGGAAATGATGTCGGTGCCATAGAAGGCATCGTACAGGCTGCCCCAGCGCGCGTTGGCGGCGTTCAGGGCATAGCGGGCATTCATCACCGGCACTACCAGCTGCGGCCCGGCCATGGTCGCGACTTCATCGTCCACGTTTTCCGTGCTGATGGAGAAGTCGCCACCTTCGGCCACCAGGTAGCCGATTTCGGTCAAAAAGGCGCGGTATTCCCCGGCATCGATCTGCTGTCCCTGGCGGTCCATGTGCCAGGCATCGATTTTCGTCTGCAGGTCTTCGCGTTTGGCCAATAGGGCGGCATTCTTCGGCGCCAAATCGTTCAAAATCGCTTCAAAAAATTGCCAAAAGGCGTCTGTCTCAATACCGGTGCCGGGCAGAATTTTGCTCCCGACAAGGTCATCCAGTATCGCGGCAACCTGAAGGCCGCCCCTTTGAATACGATCGGTCATTTCGTGCACTCCTATTGCTTCGTTCGCTACGGCTTTCCAGCAGTTAGCATATTCTGGGCGCGGATCACGGGGATCAGGACGCCGGGATTAAAGGATGGTGGCCGGATAAGCCGTGCGCTTCACCCACTCCCCCCAAGAAAATCAAAGTGCGGTGCTGGCTCGGCGCATGCCGCTTATAACCGTTCCGGCCCTTCTGTCCAATAGCATGCTCCTCTTTGGCCGTGATGGATCGGAAATCCATTTGCCAAGCTAGCACGGCGGCTACAGGAGCAATCGACCGATGGCGGAGTAAATTTTTCAAAAGCTTCTCGGGACAGGCAGACATCTTAGGATTAGCATGGGGGCATAAGCCGATATGGATACATAATCTGAAGGACGCGAAATCCAGTTCTTAGTTGAAGGGAAGGGAGTTAGATAATCATGAGCACACAAACCCAGACACGGCGCATTTCCGTAACCGAGATCCGCGCCCGCAAAGGCGGAGATCCCATTGTCTGCCTGACGGCATATACCAAGCCGATGGCGGGCTATATCGACGGTGCCACTGATTTCATTCTGGTCGGCGACTCCCTGGGCATGGTTCTCTACGGTTTTGACAGCACCTTGCCGGTCACGTTGGATATGATGATTGCCCACGGTGCGGCGGTCATGCGGGGGTCGACGCGGGCCTGTGTCATCGTTGATCTGCCGTTCGGCAGTTATCAGGAGTCGCCGGAAGCCGCGTTCCGCGCAGCCGCGCGGGTGATGAAGGAAACCGGCTGTTCCGGCGTCAAGTTGGAGGGGGGCGAGGAAATGGCGCCGACCATCGCCTTTCTGACCGCCCGGGGTATCCCCGTCGCCGGGCATATTGGTTTGATGCCCCAGTCCATGAACACCGCCGGCGGCTTTCGCAGCCATGGCCGCAAGGACGAGGAAGCGGCAGCTATACTGCGTGACGCCAAGGCGGTCGCGGATGCGGGCGCATTCTGCATGGTGGTGGAGGGCACGGTTGAACCGGTGGCCCGGCAGATAACCGAACAGGTCGATATCCCAACCATAGGCATCGGTGCCTCGGCCGCCTGTGATGGGCAAATTCTGGTGACCGAGGACATTTTGGGCCTTTTCGCTGATTTCACGCCGAAATTCGTCCGCCGCTACGATGAACTGGGGGCGCGGATCACGGCGGCGGCAGAGGCCTACCGCGACGACGTAACGGCGCGGCGGTTCCCCGCACCGGAACATTGTTTCGGTATGCCCAGCAAGAAAAAGCAGAAGAAGTAGGACTTCATTGGTCCGGCGAAATCGGATCAGCGGCGTCTCATTCGCCTGTTAGTTGTCATCAGTGCGCTTGATGGGCTTGGCGGCTTTGGGGTCTTCGGTTAAACCCCACCCATGCAGGATTTTGACATCATCATCATTGGCGCTGGCGCGGCAGGGCTTATGTGCGCGGCGGAGGCGAACAAACGCGGACGGCGTACCCTGCTGCTGGAACGTGGGGCAAAAGTGGGGCAGAAAATCCGTATTTCGGGCGGCGGGCGCGCCAACTTCACCAACTTGCACACCTCGCCGGCCAACTATCTGTCGGATAATCCGCGCTTTTGCGTCTCCGCCCTAAGGCGCTATTCCCCCCACGACTTCGTCGCCCTGGTGGAAAAGCACGGCATTGCCTATCACGAGCGCGACCATGGTCAATTGTTCTGCGACGGTGCCGCCCAGCAAATTACCGATATGCTGCTGGATGAGGCGCGCGGTATTCAGGTGCGAGCGGAGGCCAACGTGACGGACATTTCCAAGGCCGAGGGCGACGGCGGATTCCGCTTTGACGTGGCAACCGACCAGGGTGTTTTCCGGGCGCAATCCCTGGTCATCGCCTCAGGCGGACCATCAATACCGAAAATGGGCGCCAGCGGTTTTGCATATGATGTTGCCAGGAAATTTGGGCTCAAGGTGATCGAACCGCGTCCCGGTCTGGTGCCGCTGACCTTTGATGCGGACATCATGGCCAAGCTTGAAGGCCTGGCGGGCGTTTCGCTGAACGCGGCGGTTACGCTGGGCAAGGTGAGCTTTACCGAGGCGCTTCTTTTTACGCACAGGGGCCTAAGCGGGCCGGTGGTGTTGCAAATCTCCTCCTATTGGCGCCAGGGCGATACGATCAGTATCGACCTGCTGCCTGGCGTGGATGTGTTCGCATACATGAAGGATGCGAAGAACAGCCAGCCCAGGCGCGAGGTACAGACGGTGTTGGCAAACTTGTTGCCGAAGCGCCTGGCGCAGCGGTTGGCGGCGTGGGCGGGGTGCGAAGGTCGTTTGGCGGAAACGTCCGACAAGGCCTTGCGCCGCTTGGCCGAGCAGATAAATGCATGGTGCATCACGCCCAGTGGATCGGAGGGCATGCGCACGGCAGAAGTTACCGTCGGCGGTGTCGATACCCGGGAGCTTTCATCGAAAACCATGGAGGTTACGTCGATCCCAGGTCTCTACTTCATCGGCGAGGCGGTTGATGTGACCGGCCATCTGGGCGGCTTCAACTTTCAATGGGCCTGGGCCTCCGGCCATGCCTGTGGCCAGGTGGCGTGAAGCCGCCTATAGGGCCGCCAATGTCTTGCGCAGGAAATTCAGCACGTTGATGACCGCGTAGTTGCGGAAACGGGCCCGGTCCCCGGGCAGCGAAACCGTCCCGGCATGCTGCGCCCCCTGGATATCTAGATGCATGAAAACCGTCCCGGCGGGATGCCCGTCATCGGCCTGGGCGGCAACCACGGCAAGGCCCACATCGGCGCCGAAATCGTGGCGTATACTGGTGGCGGCCTGCTGGGCGTCCGCCATGGTGCCTTTGATGGCACCGCCCAGAAAAATCGCCATGGCCTCGTCCATGTCCGAAAGCCGGGCTGATAGAACGCCCCCCGTCAACCCCTCGGCGACGGCCAGGGTCAGGCCGCGGTCCCGCAGCATGTCCAGCACCACGGTTTCCATACTTTGCCCATCGACGCCAAAGATAATATCGCCCAATAGCTCCCGGACGATCTCCTCTTCCGCCGCGATGACTGCTTCCGCCGTTGCATCGTCCGTCGCCTTGGCGGTGATGCGGACCTTGATGCCTTCCATGCCGCTGGCCTGAAAGGCGAGGGTGGGGTTGCCGACGGTATCGAGATGGTTGATGCGATCGGCCAGATCCTCGGCCAGGCCGGATTCACTGTTGCCCCAGGTGCGCAGAACGCGGCTGCGGATCACCGCCGTTTCGCCCGCGCGCCGCTGCAGATCGCCAAGGATCGTGCCCTCCATCATGGTGTGCATTTCGTGCGGCACGCCGGGTACCGCATAAATCACTTTGTCGCCGACCGGGCAGACCAGGCCCGGCGCGGTGCCGGGCATTTGCGCGATCAGGGCCGCGCCTTCGGGGATGTCGGCCTGGCGGCGGTTGTTGTCGACCATCACCCGACCACGGGATTCGAACATCTCGCGGATTTTATCCACCACCGCTTCGTCCCGATGAAGTTCCACTCCCATGATGGCGGCGATAACCTCGCGCGTGATGTCGTCCTGGGTCGGCCCCAAGCCGCCGCAGCAAATCACCGCGTCGCTGCGTTCGAGAGCCTGGCGGATAGTCCGCTCCATACGCTCGAAATTATCGCCGACCTTGACCTGAAAATGTGAATCGATGCCGACCAACGCCAGTTGTTCGCCGATCCACGACGAATTGGTATCGACGATTTGGCCAAGCAGCAGTTCGGTACCGATGGCGACAATTTCGCAACGCATATGTTAATCATCCTCTAGTATGGCCGCTTTCCGGCGAGCCAGCCCGGCCCAGCAGACTCTGAAATGCCGGCGTTTGCAAGGGCGGACAGCGCGGAAACGGCGGAAATGCCGCATTGAAGCATTTGCCGAAGTAGCATAGATTGCCGGCCATTGACGAGGGTGAGACGCCGTTGGATTGGAATGATCTGCCATGAGTAATAATGAAGCCCTGACAGAAGAATTGTCCGAGGAATTGACCGCGCCCTTCGCGGCCGCCGTCTATGCCCGCGATATGCAAAACCGCGATGCCTTGACGCAATTCGCCGCTGAACTGCGCGCCCAGGGCGTGCGCGTTGGTGGACTGGTGCAGGAAGTCTTGCGCAACGAAGATGGTGCCAGCACGGGCATTGATATTGTCGAGATCGATACGGGCCGGCGCATTCCCATCAATCGGCCCACCAAGGAAACCCTGGACAGTCATTCCTGTTCCCTCAACACTTCCGCCCTGACCGAGTCGACCGAGGCCCTGCGCCGGGCCATCCGCGAGAACATGGATCTGATCGTGCTGGAGAAATTCGGCGAGCAGGAACAAAAGGGCCAGGGCCTGAATGACGAAATCTTCATGGCCATCGCCGAGGAAATTCCACTGCTGATCGCGGTGCCCGAATTCGCCCTGGACCTGTGGCAGGAACGTAGTGGCGAGATGGGCGAAACTTTGAGCTATGATGTCGATGCCTTCCGCCGCTGGTGGGCTACCGCCAAGCCCGGCTAAGACACCATGACATGGGATCAGCTGATCACCGAGGACGCCGATCCGGAGCGTTTTCGTGTTGACCGGCGGATCTACACCGACCCCGATATTTTTGAACAGGAACTGCGGCGTATTTTCGAACGCGGCTGGGTTTATCTCTGTCACGAAAGCCAGGTGCCTAGCCATGGCGACTATTACGCCACTTATATGGGCGCCCAGCCGGTCTTTGCCATTCGCCAGCGCAGCGGCGAGATCGGCGCCTTCATCAACGCCTGTTCGCACCGGGGCGCGGTCCTGACGCCAAGGCGCTGGGGCCGGGCGCGGACTCTTGTTTGCCGCTTTCACGGCTGGTGTTTCAACACCGAAGGCGAATGTGTGCGGGTGAAGGAGGAAGAGGAAGGCTGGCCGGGGGGCATTGCCAAGGAAGACTACGGCCTGACGCCGGTTGGCAAGGTGGGCAACTATCGCGGCTTTATATTCGGCTGTCTGAATCCAGACATCGGCGCCTTGGAGGATTACCTGGGCGCGGCCCGTCCGTTCATTGATCTGCTCGCCGATCAATCCCCCAATGGCCTGGAAGTGGTGCCGGGCCAGCAGACCTATATCATCCGTGGCAATTGGAAGATGCAGGCCGAGAACGGCGTCGATGGCTATCACGTGGGCACGGTCCATCGCATTTTTGGTCAGGCCATGGGTATGCGCGAAGCTTTGGGCGACAATGCGGGCAAACGCCCGACGGAGGCGGGACGTATCGCGGGCACGGTAGCCACGGGCTGTTACGACATCGGCAACGGCCACAATATTATTTGGGCCGGGCGGGCCAATCCGGCCGTGGCACCTTTGTTTGAGGCCGAGGCGCGCCTACTGGAAAGCTTCAGCGCCGAAAAAGTCGATTGGATGCTGCGCCGGGGGCGCAATCTGTTTCTGTTTCCCAATGTGCAATTGATGGACCAATCATCGACCCAGATCAGGGTCTTCCGCCCTATATCGCCCGACCGCACCGAAGTTCGGGTCTATTGCATCGCCCCCAAGGGCGAAAGCCGCACCGCCCGTATTGCGCGGCTGCGTAAGTTCGAGGATTTCTTCATGGTCACCGGCATGGCCACGCCGGACGATCTGGCTGCTTTGGAGGATTGCCAGATTGGTTCGAACGGCACCGAAGCGCGCTGGAATGATATGGAGCGGGGCCTGGCGGAGGTGCTGCACGGTCCCGACGATGACGCCAGGGCCCTGGGCGCGGATGTCGCTACCTCCGCCGCGCGCTGGGATCACGAAACACTGTATCATGGCTATTTCCGGCACTGGAAAGCTTTGATGGAGCCGCAAGGTGAGTGATCTGTACAACCAGGTCCGCGACCTGCTGTATCTGGAGGCGGATCTGCTGGACCGCCAGCGCTGGAACGAGTGGCTGGCGCTGTATGCCGAGGACTGCGTCTATTGGGTGCCGTCCTGGTTGTCCGAGGATGAATTGGGCGATGATCCGGAGATGCAGGTCAATATGATCTATATCGTCGGCAAGCCGGGCCTGGCGGCGCGGCTGCATCGCATATCATCCGGCCAGGCCTATGCGGAAAGCCCCCTGACGCGAACCTCGCACCTGGTTGATACGGTGCGTTTGCTGGATCATGACGGGGATACGATTTCGGCGTCGGCCAAGTGGATGACCCTGTCCGCCGACAGCCGCATGGGCAAGCAGATCAGAGGTGGCTGGTACGAGTACGAGCTGCGCCGCGCGGACGATGCTCTACTGATTGGGCGCAAAAAGATCGTGCTGTTGGAAGACGTGATCGACGGCGCTGTCGATATCCATCAGATTTGAATATTAATGCCGCCGGGCGGCGACGATCAGGGCGTCGATGCTGTCCTCGCCCAGGGCCTTCATGGCCTCCAGGCGGTGCATGCCTTCGATCAGGACATAGCGATTGTTGCCCCGGCGCACCTGGATCGGGATCTGCTGGCCTTCTTCCAGGATGCTCTCGGCCAGGACTTCTACTTTTTCCGGGTCCAAGGTGCCGCGCCGCTTTGTCGGCACGTAGATTTCCGCTACCTTGATCGCCAAGCTTTCCATTGCCGCCTCGTGATGGTTTTTCGCACCGATCATTATTGTATGCGATTGCCTGATACTAATCGAGCCGGACGGCGATGGCGTAAGAAGGCGTTATGAAACGGAGGTCTCGTTATGAGCAGCAATATTGCTATCGAAATAGATCAGGGCGTCGCCCTTCTGACCATGAACAATCCGCCCTTGAATGTGGCGACATTGCAGTCCACGCGGCAGTTTAACGAGTCTCTTGATGGACTGGCCGCCGACCCAGACGTCTTGGTGTTGGTGGTGCGGGGCGGCGGCGAGCGGGCCTTTAGCGCCGGCTCGGACATTTCTGAGTTTCCGGATTATCTGGCGGCGGGCAACGTGGTCGAGAAAAAACTGCGTTTCGAGAATGAAACCATGACCAAGCTGGAGCGGTTCCCAAAACCTACCATCGCCGCCCTGAACGGCCTGGCTTTTGGCGGCGGTTTGGAGTTGGCGGTCTGTTGCGACCTGCTGGTGGCGGACGAAACCGCGAGGCTTGCCCTGCCGGAAATCAAGCTCGGCGTCTTTCCAGGCTCGGGCGGAACCTTGCGGGTGACCAAACGCATCGGTCCGGGCCGCGCCAAGGAGATGATGTATCTGGGCGAGCCGAAAAGCGCCACTCAGGCCATGGAATGGGGCCTGGTAAACCGCGTCGCCGTCAAGGGGCAGGCAACGTCCGAGGCGCTTGCCTTGGCCAGGGAGCTTGCATCACGTCCGAATATTGCGCTTCAGGTCTGCAAGAAAGCTATCGACGAAGGGGCGGAGATGTCCGATGACGATGCTATCGAGCAGGTTTTATCATTGGCGGAAACGGTCTTTGGCTCCGATGACGGACAAGAAGGCGTGCGGGCATTCTTCGCCAAGGAAGATCCGAAGTTCAAACATTCGTGAGGCGAATTTAGATAAACGCCAGATGATCCGGTGCTAGTGAGAGATAGTCCGTCAACAGACGGTTCTTGGCGTCGGCGACGCAATGATGCTGGCAGATTTGCTTGGGATTGATCGCGGCCAGATTCTTTTGGTTCTCGTCCGAGTGCCAGAATTCGCGAAAACTTTGGGCCGAGATGTCGCCCAGAGTGCCGCTTGCCGTGTAGGCCTTGTCCTGACAGGTATAGATTTTGCAATCGGCGCCGATCACCGTCAGCATCTGGGCGAAGGGGCAACTGTCGTAGGGTTTCGAGAAGTCGATTTCCATGCTGTGGTAATGGTCGACCACGTGGAAATTGGCATCGTCCAGTGACTTCGCTTCCTCTATCTGGGCCCGCACCACGTCCTTGAAGCCATCGTGATAGAGATTATTTTCCTCGCCCGTATTGGCGATGATGCAGGGCGAGATTTTGGTATGCGCCACGCCCGCGTCTTTCAGGCGCTTGCACAATTCCACGATATGGGGGGCATTGCGGTCATCGACAATGATCGAGCCGCCAACCACGCAGTCCGAACCACGGGCCGAAAAAGCTGTCAGGTTCTCGACTACTTCCTCGAACGCGTCCTCGCCGACCGAGCGGTATTTGGCATACGAAGGGCCATCCCAGCCATCGATGGAAACCCGCAGCCAGGTGCCATGGGCGGCCAGGGCATCGGCTACCTTGCCCCGCAGGCGGGAGCCGTTAGTCAAAGAGGCGATCTTGATGCCGCCGGCGGCCAGCCGGTCCACGGTTTCGGCGAAATAGGGATAGATCAGCGGCTCACCGCCGCCTGAAAATGTCACCGCCTTGACGCCCATGGCCAAAAGATCGTCGACGATTTCCATCATCTTGTCCTTGGGAATCCGGTCGCGCACCACCATGTCCTCGCCCAGGGAGACATCGTCCGTGCGGTAGGCACAGAAATAGCAGGCGTGATTGCAAACATTGGTCGGCTTGATACGGACATGGACGGGGGGCGGCACTTCGCCCGCCTGCATGGCGTTAAGAGAGTCGTGATAATGCAACGCTTTTAGCGATGAATAGATGGCATTTTGCATATCTGAACCAAACCGCAATACTGTTTGATCCGGACATTATGGCTTTATGGTTGCCAATATATTAATGCGCCCGTGGCCGTCTTTACCCAGCGCGTGCCGCGATCATCTCGGCCCGGGCCAAGGTTTGCTCGGCGCGTTGGATAATCGGCTCGTCAATCATCTTGCCGTCGTATTCCACGGAACCGCGCCCCTCCGCCTTGGCCGCGTCATAGGCCGCGATGACGCCCCGGGCCTGCTCCACCGCCTCCGCCGTGGGGGTGAACTCTTCGTTCAGGATATCGACCTGTAGGGGATGGATGCATGCGGAACCCAAAAAGCCCAGGCGCACCGCCTGTTGGATACGGGCACGGAAAGCATCACGATCACGGTATTCGGCCACCGTGCCGACAAAACCTTGGGGCAGAATGCCGGCGGCGCGGGCCGCCATCATGACATGCAGGGTTGGCTGGAACAGGCCCTCTTCCTCGGGCAGCATGCCGGCGGAGAGGGCATAGTCCTCCGAACCCAAATTCATCGCCACCACGCGCGGGTGCGCCGTGGCGATCTCGGCGGCATGGAAATAGGCCTCGGTGGTTTCGATCATGGGGAAAAGTTTGGTATGGCCGTTCTCCAGGCCGTGCTCGTCCTCTAACTCATCGAGAATTTCAGCGATGGCGCGGACGTGTCCCGCATCGGCGATTTTCGGCAGCATCAGGGCGCAGACATTGACATCGACCGAGGCCTCGATGTCAGGCACGGTCAGGCGCCAGGGACGGTTGATGCGGACCAGGACATCCGCGCCGCCGGCGCCCACCTTGGCCGCCGCCGCCCGCACCATTGTCCGGGCCTCGGCCTTTTGCGCCATGGGGATGCTGTCTTCCAGATCAAGGATATAGGCATCCGCCCCCCGGCTTGGCGCGGAGGCGACGAATTTTTCTACATTGGTGGGCACGAACAACATGCTGCGCCACAATGGTAGAGACTGTGGTTGGGCGTGAGCCATTAGATGACATCCTCTTTTACTAACGCGGCGATCTCATCGGAATTGAAGCCAAGCTCGCCGTAAATTTCACTGTTATGTTGACCCAAATCGGGCGCCGGATGGCGGATTTCGCCGGGTGTTTCCGACAGATGGGCGGCCACGTTATGCATGGGCAATTCGCCCATTTCGGCATCGGGAAAGCGCAGCATCACTTCCCGCTCCCGGATCATTTCGTCTTCCAGCATACCGGCGGTATCGTGCACCGGACCGACCGTGACGCCGGCTTGCTTGAAGATCTCCAGCAATTCCGCCTGATCGTGTGAAGCCATGAATTCGCCCACGATGGGATCGAGAATATCGTTGTTGCGGACCCTGTCCGCATTGGTCTTGAAGCGTGGATCGTCGATCAGATCTTCACGTCCCATGGTCTTGAACAGGCGTTCGGCCATGGACTGCATTGATGCCGACAGGGCGACATAGCGGCCATCCTTGCAGCGGTATGTATTGCGCGGCGCCGTGGTGGTGGAGCGGCTGCCCGTACGGGCGCCGCCCTGGCCGGTCAATTGATACTGCGCGCCCTGGGGGCCGAGAATGGCCAGCAGCGGATCGAACAACGGCAGATCGACCACCTGGCCCTTGCCGCCGCGAACCTCGACCTGGCGCAAGGCGGTCAGGGTGGCCATGCCGCCGTACATGCCGGCGACCATGTCGGCCAGCGCCAGGGGAGGCAGCACTGGTGGCCGGTCTTCAAAGCCGTTCATGGCCGCGAAACCGCTGCGCGCCTCGACCAACGAGCCGAAACCGGGTTGATCCCGGTCCGGGCCGGTCTGCCCCCAGCCCGATACCCGCACGATGACCAGGGATGGATTCCGCGCCAGTAATTCGTCCGGGCCCAGACGCCATTTTTCCAGGGTGCCGGGCAGAAAGTTTTCCACCAGTACCTGGGCGCCTTCGACCAGACGCAGCAGGATTTCCCGGCCTTTGGCACTGCGCGGGTTCAAACTGATGCTTTTCTTGTTACGGGCATAGACTTTCCAGTGAATGGATATGCCGTCCACGCGCCAGTTGCGCAGATCGTCGCCCTTGCCGGGGCGCTCAACCTTGATGACCTCGGCGCCATAGTCGGCCAGAACGTGGGTCAGTGCGTTGCCGGCCACCAGGCGCGATAGGTCCAGCACCCGCACCCCATCCAGGGGCGCGGGCGCATCCGGGCGATAGTCCCGTTTATGCAGTTTGTCCAAGGTTCGGCGTTGTCCCTACCGGCCCTTCCAATCGGGCGGACGCTTTTCCGAGAACGCCAGTGGGCCTTCGATGAAGTCCAGGCTGTTTTTCATATCCTCGACCGATTGGTATTCAGCCAGCATGGCCTCGCCCACGGAGGGATAATCCTGGCCGCGCAAGACCACGTCCTTGGAGGTGCGGATCGATACCGGCGAACATTCCTGGATCTGCTCGGCCCAGCGCTTGGCGCCTTCCAGGGCGCCGCCCTCGGGCACCACTTCGGTGACAAAGCCTAGTTTGTAGCCTTCCTCGGCCATCACACGGCGCCCGGTCAGGATCATGCCCATGGCCTGTTTCATGGGGATCTGCCGCGACAGACGGTGCAGACCGCCGGCCAGGGCGGCCAAGCCGACACGTGGCTCGGGCAGAGCGAAGAACGCGTTCTCGGAGGCGATGATGATGTCGCAGGCCAGGGCCACTTCAAAGCCGCCGCCCATGGCCAGGCCGTTGACGGCGCCGATTATGGGCTTTTTCATGTTGAAGCGGTTGACCAGGCCAGCGAAGCCGGATGCGGGCGGTTCGGTCTTTTTGCCTTCCGCCTGCCATTTCAAATCATTGCCGGCGGAGAATGCCTTGTCGCCGGCGCCGGTAACGATGGCGACCCAAAGGTCGGGGTCGCTTTCAAAATCATTGAAGATTTCGTCCATTTCGAAATGAGACGGCGAATGCAGGGCATTCATCCGCTCGGGCCTGTTCATGGTCACGGTGAGAATATGACCGTCCCGTTCAGCCTTGCAAAATTCAGGCATGGTCTTGGCTTCCTTCTACGTTTTTTACATTTCACCGCCATCCTTCCCTAAAATGGTCGCCTTTACCAGCCACGGTATGGCTTCAACGGGAACAATCTGAAATGCCGCTGGATTTCTGGCGGTTATGAGTGCGGCGGCAATTTTGTTTGCGTTCTGCTGATGGACGGCGAAAATAGCGGGAACACTGAACTGACCATGCGCCTTGGCAATCCGGTTGGGGTGTTTTGAGCGGAAACAGGAGGTGAGGATAATGGCACTACGTGATGTGGAAGATTCGATCCGGGCGGAAGACTTCGCCGGCGAACTGGCCCATGCCAGCGCGGCGCATGTGCGGGGCCTGATCCGAAAGGGCGAGATTACCGGGCAAACCGGCGGCATGGCCTTGGGCCGGATGCAGGGCAACCTGGCCATACTGCCAGTGGATCTGGCCCTGGATTTTGCCCGCTATTGCCAGCGCAATCCGAAACCTTGCCCTTTAGTGGGCGTCTCGGAAACCGGCGATCCCATGCTGCCCACCTTGGGCGCGGATATTGATATTCGCAGTGATGTCTCGTCCTACAATATATATCGCGATGGCGAGCTGGCCGACAGCGTCACCGATATCAGCGATCTTTGGCGCGACGATTTGGTGACCTTTGTTCTGGGCTGTTCCTTTTCCTTTGAGGAGGCCTTATTGGCCGATGGTGTGCCGCTGCGCCATCTGGAAGAGGGCTATTTGATCCCCATGTACCGCAGCAATATCGCCACCACGCCGGCGGGGCCGTTCTCCGGCCCCATCGTTGTCTCCATGCGGCCCATGCCCATGGCCGAGGCAATCCGTGCGGTGGAGGTGACATCGCGCTTCCCCATGATGCACGGCACACCGGTGCATATCGGTGATCCGTCGGCGATTGGCATTGCCGATCTGATGCAGCCCGCCTGGGGCGATGTGCCCGTGGTTAAGCCCGGCGATGTGCCGGTTTTCTGGGCTTGTGGTGTGACGCCGCAGGCCGCCGTGCGGGCCGCCAAACCGCCGCTGTGTATTACCCATACGCCGGGATCCATGCTGATCACTGATCTGCCCAGTGGACGCCCGGTATAGGACGCCCGGTTTAGTTCGAATTTTGTAGGAGGAAATGAGTATGAAGACGGAAATTATTCGCTGCGAGATCGCCGATCATATTGCGCTGGTGACCATGGACAATCCGCCCGTGAATGCCCAGGACCAGCAGTTTCATGAAGAGATGATGCTGGTCTTCGACACCATCTCGGATATGGATGATGTCCGTGTCGCGGTGCTGACGGGGGCGGGCAAGATTTTCTCCGCCGGCGCCAATATCAAGAACAAGGCCGGCGAGGAGAGGGGCCCCGGTGATGCCTGGGCCCATAACCGGCGGGCGCGGGAATGTTTCCATTCCATCATGGAATGCCGCAAGCCGGTGATCGGCGCCCTCAACGGCGCCGCGCTTGGTGCCGGTCTGGCGGTCGCGGCCAGTTGCGATATTCTGATCGCATCGGAAAAGGCCAGCCTTGGCCTGCCGGAAATCGACGTGGGTCTTATGGGCGGTGGCCGTCATGCCATGCGCCTGTTCGGCCATTCCCTGATCCGCCGGGTCATGCTGACCGGTTACCGGGTTCCGGGCGAAGAATTGTATCGCCGCGGCATTGTCGAGGCTTGTGTGCCGGCGGAGGAGTTGATGGACGCGGCCATGGATCTGGCCCGCACCATCGCGGCGAAAAGCCCGGTTGCCTCACGCATCGCCAAGCATGCCCTTAACACGATCGAGGAAATGAGCCTGCGGGACGGCTATCGCTTTGAGCAGAACATGACCTACGATCTGTCGTCCTATGAAGACTCCAAGGAAGCAATGCTGGCCTTCGCCGAAAAGCGCGCGCCCGTTTTCAAGGGTAAATAGGGCTTCAAGGGTAGATAGGAGAGACCGCCATGCAACCGCCCGCCACATTCATGGATGCCTACCGACCGTCTTTGCGGGGCCATAGGCATATGACATCCGCCGGCCATTATCTGGCGGCGCAGGCCAGCTTTCAGATCATGGAGGCGGGCGGCAACGCCATAGACGGCGGTGTCGCCGCCGGCATGGCCCTGGGCGTGGTGCAGAGCGAACTGGTTGGCGTTGCCGGCGTGGCGCCGATTATTATCTATTCAGCGGAAGAAGACCGGGTTGTCTCGATTTCGGGCCTTGGTACCTGGCCCGCCGCCACCGATCCGGAATTCTTTGCCAGGGAATATCCCGACGCCGTGCCCGAGGGGATTTTGCGCTGCATCGTTCCCGCCGCACCGGCTGCCTGGATAAAGGCCTTGGAACTCTACGGCACCATGACCTTTGGTGAAGTGGCTGATGCCTCGATCAAGCTGGCCCGCGATGGCTTCGCCATGTACCCCCTGATGGCGGAATTATTGGGGGAAAAGGCGGAAAAATATGCCCGCTGGGAGGCCAATGCCGAGATTTATCTGCCAGGCGGCCGCACGCCCCTGGTGGGTGAAAATTTCCGGCAGCAGGATATGGGCCGCTCCCTGCAATACATGGCTGACTGCGAGGCGGCGTCTGGCGGCGACCGCGTGGCGGGCCTGCGGGCGGCGCATGATGCATTTTACAAAGGTGACATCGCCCGCAAGATCAGCACCTATCACGAGGAAAACGGCGGCCTGATCCGAATGGAGGATTTGGCCGGGTTCGAGGTCGAGGTCGAGGACGCCCTGCGTATCGATGTCGCCGGAACCAAGGTTTACAGCTGCGGTCCGTGGTGTCAGGGGCCGATGCTGTTGCAGATCATGCAATTGCTGAAGGGTCAGAATTTGAGCGCCATGGGGCACAATTCAGCGGCCTATATTCATCATGTCACGGAAGCGGTGAAACTGGCGGTGGCTGACCGGGAACGCTGGTACGGCGATCCCTGTTTCGTCGATGTGCCCATGGATATGCTGCTGTCGGAAGACTATTCCGACCAGCGTCGCGCCATGATCGACCCCGGTAAGGCCTGGCCAGAGATGCCGCCTTCCGGCGATCCCCATGCCCCCCGGACAGAGCCATCGCCCACACCGTTGACCGCGTTGGATACCTCGTACACCTGCGCCGTTGATGCCAGGGGCAATGTCTTTTCCGCAACGCCGTCGGATACCTCTTCCGACGGGCCGGTGATCCCCGGTTTGGGCTTCGTGCCATCGTCGCGGGGCTCGCAATCCCGGCCCAACCCGCAGCACCCATCTTCCATCGAGCCCGGCAAGCGGCCGCGCCTGACGCCGAACCCGGCGATTGCCATCCGGCCCGGCGAATGGGCCATGCCCATGGGTACGCCGGGCGCGGATGTACAGTGCCAGGCCATGACCCAGACGTTGTTGAATATCGACGCCTTCGATATGAACCCGCAGCTGGCGGTGGAGGCGCCCCGGTTTGCCTCGTACTCGTTCCCGCAGTCATTCGCGCCCCATTCCTATCATCCGGGCCTGTTGAAGCTGGAAGGCCGGATTGACGATGGCGTCGCGGCTGAGTTGACGGAGATGGGTCATAAGATTGAATGGTGGGGGGACTGGTCCTGGCTGGCCGGCTCCATGTGCACCATACGCCATGACCTGAAGTCCGGTTTGATGGAATCCGGCGCCGATCCGCGCCGCGCCGGCTATGCCCTGGGTTGGTAGCTGAATCTATGCGCATAACAGATATTCGCGAGGCCACGGCGGCCATCGGCTCGGCAATGAGCAACGCCGCAATTGATTTCTCGCAGATGACGATTTCCGTCGTCGCGGTGGAAAGCGATACCATTCGCAATGGCAAGGCGGTGACAGGCTATGGATTTTGTTCCAATGGCCGCTATGCCCAGGGCGGTATCCTGCGGGAACGCCTGATCCCGCGCATCAGGGCCGCACAAGCGGCGGATTTGCTGGACGAGAGCGGGCGGAATTTTGATCCGCGCCAAATCCGCAAGGTCATGCTGAGCAACGAGAAACCAGGCGGCCACGGCGACCGTGCCGTGGCGGCAAGTGCCGTGGATATGGCGGTTTGGGATCTGGTGGCGAAGCTGGAGGAGAAACCCCTGTGGCGGGTCCTGTCAGAACGCTACAACGGCGGTGCCCATGACGAACAGGTTTTGGTCTACCCAGGCGGTGGCTATTATTATCCCGGCAAGGGGCTGGAACGCTTGCGCGAGGAAATGCGCGGCTATCACGATCAAGGCTACAAGGCGGTGAAGATGAAAATCGGCGCCGCGCCCCTGGCCGAGGATATGGCCCGGATGGAGGCGGTGATTGACGAGATTGGCAGCGGTGGCGATCTGGCGGTTGATGCCAATGGCCGTTTCGATCTGCCAACGGCGCTCGAGTACGGCGCGGCAATGCAGGACTACGGCCTGTTCTGGTTTGAGGAACCTGGCGATCCCCTGGATTACGCCCTGAATGCAGAATTGGCCGCAGCCTATCCCGGCGCCATAGCCACGGGTGAGAATTTATTTTCCGTACAAGATGCCCGCAATCTGGCCCGTCATGGCGGTATGCGCCCTGATATGGATTGGATGCAGTTTGATCCGGCACTTTGCTATGGCCTGACCGAATATCTCGATATTGTCGAGGCGCTGGAGGGCATGGGCTGGTTCCGGCGGCGGCATATTCCCCATGGCGGCCATCAACTGGCCCTGGCCATGGCGGCGGGTCTGCAATTGGGTGGCTCGGAATCCTATCCCGGCGTCTTCCAGCCCTTTGGCGGCTTCGCCGACGATACGGTTGTCGCCGATGGTATGGCGGAGCCCGGTGAGCACATTGGCATTGGCATGGAGGCGAAGGCCGCTATGTTTGCCGAGATCCAACGCTTGGTGGGCGCCTAGCGACATGGCCGATAGCAGTGAATTAAAGGCCAACATCAAGGCGCTGGTTTTCGATCAATACGGTACCATCGTTGATATGCAGGCCGGTTTGACCATGGCCGTGACGGACTTCCTCAAGGCCAAGGGGTTTACGGAGGAGCCGCACCGTTTCGTGACCTGGTGGCGGCGTACCCATTTCGAAAACTCCATGATCGACGCCTTGAGCGAGGGGCCGCATACGCCCTATCGCGAGATCGGCCAGCAGGCAGTTTCATACGTCATGGACCGCTGCGGCTTCAGCTACAGCGAGGATGAAGTGCGCTGGCTGGTCAGCGAGATCGAGCGCCTGAAGCCGTTTCCCGAAGTGATCACGGCCTTGCAGCGCCTTGCCGGAACATACAAGCTGGCCATCCTTTCAAATGGCGATGTGGATATGCTGGAGGCGGCCAAGCCGCATATCGGTTTTCCCTTTGATCATGTTATTTCGGTCCAGGCCGCCGGTTATTTCAAGCCCCATCATGCGACCTATAAAATGGCCGCCGAGATCCTTGATCTGCCAGTGGAAAATATTCTGTTTGTCGCCAATCACGCCTTTGATTGCATCGGCGCGAAGTCCTGTGGCATACCTACGGCCTTCATTGACCGGCGTAAGCGACCCTTTGGCCATGCGCCGCATCAACCAGACATTATTGTGAAAGATTTCAAGGAGCTTGCCGATGTCCTCTGCTGACGCCACACCCGAGAGCGGTCCCCTGGCCGGGTTGCGGGTGATCGATCTGACCCGTGTTCTGGCGGGCCCGCATTGCACCATGACCCTGGGCGATATGGGGGCGGAAGTCATCAAGGTGGAGAATCCAACGGGAGGTGACGATACCCGCGCCTTTGCGCCGCCCTATCAAGGTGATCAGTCGGCCTATTTCCTGTCCGTGAACCGCAACAAAAAAAGCGTCACCCTGAACCTCAAGGACGAAAGTGCAAAAGAGGTCCTTTGGCAATTGATCGATACGGCTGATGTCATTGTCGAAAATTTTCGCCCCGGCGCCGCCGCGCGTCTGGGCTTTGGTTACGAGGCGGTTGCCGCCCGCCGGCCAGAAATGATCTACGCCTCGATCTCCGGCTTTGGCGACCGCGGCCCCGATGCCACAAGGCCGGGATATGATCTGATTATCCAAGGCGAAAGCGGTATGATGAATATCACCGGTGATACTGAAACGCCGCCGTTCAAAATGGGTACCTCGATTGCCGACCTGGTTTCGGGCATGACCTTGGTGCAGGGCATTTTGGTTGCCCTCTATGCTCGCCGCGACACGGGCAAGGGCCAGCACGTCAAGGTTTCCATGTTGGAGGCGCTGTCGTCGCTGCTGACCTATCACGCGGGCAATTACTTCGCGACCGGCGTCTCCTCGGAACGCCGGGGCAACGCGCATCCGTCGATCGTGCCTTACGAGACCTTTCAGGCCGCCGATGGCTGGTTGAACATCGCGGTTGGTAACGACGCGCAATGGGGCACCTTCTGCAAGGCGGTCGACCGCCTGGATCTGCTGGAGCATGAACTTTATGCCAAGGCGCCCGACCGGGTCAGCAACCGGGATCAATTGATCCCCATCGTGACCGAGTTGTTGCAGACCAAGAGCCGGGATGAATGGCTCGAAATTCTAAGCGGTGTCGGCATCCCTTGCGGTGCGATCCGTACGGTGGGTGAGGCTTGTGAAAGCGAAACCTTGCAGGAACGTGGCATGATCTGGAAGATGCAGCATCCGAGCGCCGGTGAGGTCAAGAACATCGCCAATCCCATCGAACTGACGGGAACACCTTTCGCCGCACCTGTCGCGCCGCCGCGGTTGGGCGAACATACGGAAGACGTCCTGGGCGATCTACTTGGTTTCAGCGCGGATAAGATCGCGGCCCTGAAGGATCAGGGGGCGATCTGAGCCTTCAGTTTGCGTGATCGAGGATCGACCTGACCTCGGCCGCGAGTTGTGCCTTGCGGAACGGTTTGGCGATCAACGACGGCTGTGGACTTGTGGTATTGTTATTCAATGCCGGATGATCGTTGTAACCAGACATAAATAGCACCTTGATATGGGGCTGCAGTTCCTGGGCGCGGGCCGCGATATCCGGGCCGGAGGTGCCCTTTGGCAAAACAACATCGCTTAACAGCAGATCAACTTTCTCTTCCGATGCCAGGATCGTCAATGCCGTCGCGCCATCGTTGGCCTGAAGGACCCGGTAACCCAGTGATTGCAGCAACTGCGATGCCATCTCCAGCAGGTCAAGCTCGTCCTCCACAACCAGAATGCATTCGTTGGTTTTGACGACCGCCTGCGGCGCGGCGTCGGAATTCCGTACTTTTCCCGGATCCTCAAGTCGAGGCAGGTAAATCGTGAAGGTGGTGCCGACGCCGGGTTCGCTTTGCAGCGTAATATGGCCGGACGATTGTTTCACGAAACCATAGACCATGGATAAGCCAAGGCCCGTGCCTTTGCCCTGTTCCTTGGTAGTATAAAACGGTTCGAAAACATGCTCCAGAACAGACTTGCTCATACCGCTGCCGGTGTCCGTGATCGTCAAGGTGACATAGTTGCCGGCCAGAATTTCGCCCTCGTCCTGCTCCAACTCGGTTCTGCTGACCGCGATCGTCAGAACGCCTCCCGATGCCATGGCGTCACGGGCATTGATGGCGAGGTTCAGCAAGGCGGTTTCCAATTGCCCTGGGTCGATTTGGCAAAAACAGGGCTCCGGTGCCTTCACTATTTTGATCTCAATCGATTCATCGAGAACCCGGTGTAACATTTCCGCGGCATGCCCAAGCCGTTGGTTCAGGTCGAGGGTTTCCGGGCTCAATGCCTGGATTGAGGAAAACGCCAATAGGCGATGCACCAGGTCGGCGCCTCGGTTGGTGGCGGAAATGGCCTTTTCCAGCAATGGCAGGCTATCGGCGTCTTGGGGTAAACCATCCGCGGCCAATTCCAGATGACCAAGGGTGACCGCGAGAAGATTGTTGAAATCGTGGGCGATGCCGCCTGTTAATTGGCCAACGGCCTCCATTTTTTGCGATTGGCGCAGCTGCTCCTCGGCCGTAATCAGGTCGTGAATATCCTCGATCTGGATGATCATTCCGCCATCGGGCAGGTGCTGCGTCGTGCGCTGGTGCCATCGGCCAAGGCCTAGAAAGCGTCCACTGCTGTACGGCTGCTCCAATTCCGCAAGCCGTTCATCGAACCATTCCTTCTCTCGTCCCTTGCTGCCGTCTATTACGCCATTGTTGGCCATTTCATGAAGAATTTCGGTTTGCCCGACACCTGGAACGAGGATCTTGCCGGTGGGGCCTAAAACCTTTCGATATTGTTCGTTGGCGTGGATCAAGCGCCGCTCATCATCCCACAGGGCAATTGCCTGAGGCGCGAATTCAAGGGCTTCGACAAAGCGCTCAATGGCGGCTGCCGCCGATTTGCGCTCGGTAATATCCGCCGTGAAAATAAGGGTCGCACTTTCGCCTTGCCAGTTGATCGTCGTGGCCCGGTTTTCCAGCCAAACAATGGTGCCGTCCTTGCGCAGGCCTTTATATTCGTAAACGTTGGCCGGCGATTTGCCCGCCCGGCGCATCTCGCTAATATTTTGAATGCGCGCCCGCTCCTCAGGGACGATTAGATCAAGGTATGAGATGCCGGTCATGGAATCGTCCGCACCGTCGTAGCCAAATATCTCGGCGGCGGACTGATTGGCGAATGCGATGCGCTGGTTGATATAGACCGCTATGCCCTGCAGCGAGCCTTCGATCAGATTACGGAATTGCTGCTCACTCTCGGCCAGGGCCTGCTGTGCCAGCTTGCGCGCGGTAATGTCGATGGTGAAAATCAATATGGCCTTTTCGCCGCGCCAGGTTATCAGGGTCGTCCGATTTTCCAGCCACACCGTGCTGCCGTCCTTGCGCAGCCCAACGAGATCATAAAGCCGGGGTGGTTGACCGCCGGATCGGCGTAGCGCCGCATAGTGCATGACGCGATCCCGATCCTCCGGCGCAACAAGGTCCATGTTGCTGGCGTTCGTCATTAGCTCGTCCGGGCTGCCATAGCCGAAGATCTCAGCCGCCATGTTATTTGCAAATGCAATGCGGCTACCGATAATCACCGAGATACCTTGTGCGGACCCCTCGATCAGATTACGGAATTGTCGCTCACTCTCGGCCAAGGCCTGCTGAGCCAGCTTGCGCTCGGAAATGTCGATGGTAATGGATTGCACGGCCTTTTGGCCTTGCCAGTCAATAAGTGTTACTCGGTTTTCCGCCCAGATCGGGGTGCCGTCCTTGCGCAGACCTTGAAATTCGTAAGTGTCCGGGGGATTGCCACCCTTAAGGCGCTCATCCTTGAATTCACGAAGCCGTCGCCGATCCGATTGCGCAATAAGATCTTCATATGAACCTATGGAAAGTAAATCGTTCGGATCGTCATAGCCGAACATCGACGCGGCGGAATTGTTGGCAAAGGTTAAGTCATAATCAATATGGACAATGATGCCCTGAATGGAACTTTCGATCAGATCGCGGAACTGCGCCTCGCTGTTCGCCAGGGCCTGCTCGGCAAGTCTCGCTTCAGTGATATCGACCACCAAGGAGATAATACAGTCAACGCCATCAAGGACGATCTTTCGGCCTGTGATCTGGGCAATTCTGGCTTTTCCGTCCTTAACAAGGTAGTTGGCTTCGAATTTTTCAACAAAACCTTGCTTGTTAAGCAATCGGTACAATTCGTCACGCACGCCGTCGTCCTGGAGGACATTCAACTCCGATGTTGTCTTGCCGATGACTTGGTCTCGTTCAAATCCCCAATCGGTACACCAGGCATTGTTTACCGCAAGAATTTTCCTGCTGTTCAAATCATAGAGCACCATGCCGTTGGGGCCCTTTTCGAAAAGGCTGGACCAACGTTCCTCGGATTGAGCTAGCGCCTGCTCGGCCAGTTTGCGGTCGGTAACGTCGTCGACAACGCTAAGAATCCGCTCAACGCCGTCAAGCATGACGGTTTGTGCCGAAATCTGTGTGATTCTTTCCCTGCCATCCTTTGTTACGAAGGTGATTTCAAAGCTGTCGACGGAACCTTGTTCGGTCATAGATGCGTAAAATGGGCGGCGCGCCTCGCCGTCCTTCAGCAGACCCAGATCGGATGTTCGTTTGCCGACTGCGTCCTCCCGTGCATGGCCCCAGGCGGCGCACCAGGCATCATTTACGGCGAGAATTTTCTGACTCTGCGGATCCGATAGCGACATGGCGTTAGGGCTTTTTTGAAAAATAGCCGACCAACGCTCTTCCGATTGACGCAAAGTTTTCTCGGCCACCCGGATCTCGGTGATATCGATCAGGACACAGACCATGCGCGACGGTACATCTTCATCGTCGCCGCCAAATACCGTTTTGTAGAAAATGACCTCTCGGGGAATGCCCCGGCCGGTAATCGCAGTCAGTTCATAAACATCCGAACCATTGCTGGCAAACAGGGCCGCATCGGCGTTTTCATGAACGGATGCGCGGTCATCATCGATAATATCGTTTAGCCGCTTGCCGATCAGTTCAGCCTCGGACATGCCCATGAAGCGTTCATATGCGGGATTGCAGCTCAGATATCTGCCGTCGCGGTCCTTGACGAACATGGGCATGGGCACCGCGTTCATCAACGCCTGTAATTCGTTTTGTTGCTTCCGTTCAATGGACTGTGTCCGGCGCAGCTCCGTTACATCGTGGCGGATATCGATGCTCCCGCCCGAGGCGGTCCTGAATTGCTCAAGCTGCATGATCCGGCCATCGCTGAAAAGCTGTTCGCTGGGCGCGCCGGGATTTCTGCGCCGCTTAATTCTTTCTTCGACCCACTCCTCTTGCCGCCCCACGGCGGCCTGCACAGTGATTGCGTTTAGCTGAATACGCAGCATCTCGCGGTAGGGCAGCCCGGGTTTCAGAGATCCGGCTAGGGAGGGGAAAAGTTCCAGATAGGCCGCGTTATAGTGCGTAATATTGTCATCAGCATCAAAGGCGGCGAAAGCCTCCGGCATGGCGTCCAGGGCTTCTTCAAGGTGGCGGAGTTCCTCGATCAATTGTGCCTTGGTTTTTCCGGCATGACGCGATGAGGGCCGGGGCCGATTGGGCATCGAGCTAATCTTTCATTGGCCTACTACAACAAAAGTTTATGTAACACTCATTATGCGCCATATGAAATTAGAATGTATCCGCGCAATCCGCTACTTTCGATTGCCGACTTCCAAAATCACGGCCATGGCGGAATCGCCCGCCGCGCAACCTTGAAAAAGGCCACGTCCGCCGCCCAGAGAAGCTAACTCCTCGATCAACTCGACTATAGTCCGCAAGCCGGTGGGCCCCTGCGGATGCCCCCATATCAGGGAGCAGCCGTAATTGTTCATGGCGTCGAGAGCGAATCCGGTCTCGCGGCTAAAGACGATATCATTGACGGCAAAAGGATTATGGGATTTTACCGCATCAATGCCCGCCATATTCAATCCCGCATCATCCAGGGCCCGCTGCGCCGCCTCGACGGGGGCCTGGGGCATAAAGCCCTTTTCCGTGCGCGATTGGCCAAAGCCCAGCAAGCGGACACGGATTGAGGGATCAGCGGCGTGCCGGCGGGCGCCGTCTTCCGTTGTCACTAGCAGACCGACGTTGCCGTCGGCGGGATGTGTCTGGCCGCCGAATGTAATGCTGCCGCCCGCCTTGACCGGTTTCAGTTTCGCTAACCCCTCGGCGCTGGCCGCGGCCACGCCTTCGTCGCTGTTCAAGGTAGCCAGGGCCTTACGGTAGCGGCCGTCAGGAACCTCGAACGGCAGGGACATATAGCGCTTTTGAAACGCGTGATCATTGGCCAGCGCGTCCTGATACTGCTCGTGACGGCGCAGCACCAACTCATGCTGTTCCTCCGTGCTGATTTGATATTTGGCGGCGACATTTTCCGCTGTATCGATCATAGCGTTTTTGGCGTGCGGGTCATGGTTGAAGTTATCCATCACGACATCTTCATGGCCGCCCGTGCCGCCAGGCCCCGATGGCGCTGGATAATAGACATGCGGTCCGTTCGAGGTGCGGTCAGTGGTCAGGATCAGGGCGGTGTCCGACAAACCCGCACGGACCTCGTGCGTGGCGGCGGCCAGGGTGCGGGCGCCCGTGGCGCAAGCCTGGCTGATGGTGGGGCCGGCGACGTCTTCGGCGCCCATCATGCCAGTAACCCAGGGCAAGCCATAGAATGACTGCTGTTGGGGTACCGTCATACCAAGGATACCGTGGTCGATTTCGGACAGGGATATTTCGCGGCGGGCCAGTTCACTCTTCGCAACATGGGCGGCGAATTCTAGACTATGAAGATGGGACAGGCTGCCTTGCCAGCGGGCAAAGGGCGTGGACCAATAGGCGCCATAGGGGATTTCCGCATCACGGTGCATGAGATCTTCCAATGCTAATTATCTCGGCTATTTATCTTGGGGCCTCGCTGCGGCGATTTGACAGTCGGGGCACATGCGGCCAACCTAGCGCAGAAATTCAAATTTGGGCAGCAGCGAATGGAAGCAACCTGATCGCTGCGGTCAAACCCGAATATTTTACTTTTGGAGGAGTTTGGTAATGAGTGAGGCGCGCGTTGATACGGTCAGACTGCAAACCGTGGTCAAGGGGTTCTGGGAATCCGCGGCCCTGATGAGCGGCGTTGAATTGGGATTGTTCACGGCGATTTCAGAGGGCCACGATACGGTTGCCGCCGCCGCCTCTGCGATGGGTATCGAGGAGGAAAACGCCGAGCGCCTGATGACCGCCCTGACTGCCATGACGATGCTGCAGCGGGATGGCGAAAGTTTTGCCAATGCGCCTGATGTGGAGCGCTTTCTGGTAGAAGGAAAATCCAGCTATGCCGGGCCTTGGATGCTGTTCGGTAAGCCAAAATGGGACGATTGGGGCAAATTAACGGAGCGCCTGCGTCTGCCCAAGGAGAGCCAACGGGTTCTGGGCATGTACGATGACAGCTTCACCGTTGAAAAGGCCCGCGCCTATCACGAGGCGACTTATTCCATCGGGATGGGTGCCGCGCGTTGGTTTCACAAACAGGTTGATTTGACGGGGCGCAAGCGGATCATGGATCTGGGCGGCGGTTCGGGCTGCTACTGCATTAATGCGGCCATGAAATTCCCGGAAATCACCGGCGTGGTTCTGGATCTGCCTTCGGTCGTGGTGGTGACCCGTGAATTCATCGCTGAAAACGGCTTTACGGACCGGATTACGGCGGAGGCCTGTGACTTTACAGCCGATGCCCTGCCGGAGGATGCGGATGTGGCGATCATGGCCTCCAACCTGCCGCAATATAGCCGCGAAATTATTGCCGGCGTGGTGCAGCGGGTTCATGATGCCTTGCTGCCGGGCGGCGAATTCCATCTGATCGGCGAAATTCTCGATGATGACCGCCGCGGCCCCATTGCGCCGGCGTTATGGGGGTTATCCGAGGCGGTCAGCAATTCTACCGGTCTGGCCCATTCGGAGGCCGATGTGATTGGCTATCTGTCCGATGCCGGCTTCAGGGACGTGACCGCAACGGAATTCATACCAGGAACCTTGACGCGGATCACCGGGTTCAAGGACTAAGGTTTTTTCGCCGGGCGCTCTTATCTGTCATGGATTTGGCATGGCCGCTTGACCATGCCCACTGTCTGTTCACCTGATGATGACTGCCGGAATATGGCTGGATTGGTTTAGGGTGTAGGTAATAAGTAATAAGAAAGGTAACGAAGGTAATCATTTAGCAATAACTTCAGATGATAATTATTATCGCAATAGGAGGACGGCTCAAACGGCGAGCCGGTAGTTCGGTAATTATGTTTATCTGGGGACAACATGACAAAAAGTATGAAAAGTATGGTTTGGAAACTGGTACTACCGGTTCCAGTCGCATTGGCCGTCGTCATAGCGCTCGGCTGGTATTTCATATCTCAATGGACGGCCACCAATACGGTTGAGGCGGCCATCGCCTCGGCGGCGGAAACCGTGGGCCAATTCAAAACAATCCGCGGCTACTACACCAAGAATATCATCGCCAAGGTAAAGGCCAACGGTACCGTCAAACCGGCTATTAAGCATAAGGGCGTGCCGAACACGGTGCCTCTGCCGGCCACCTTCGTGCATGATGTCTCCAAGTTGTTGGAAAAGCACGACACCAAGGTGCGTCTATACAGCGCCTATCCGTTTCCCAATCGGGCGGCGCGGAACCTGGATGATTTTCAGACGGAAGCATGGGATGCCTTAAACGCCAATCCGGATGCCATTTACAGCCGTCGGGTCACGGTGGATGGATCGACCGTGGTTCGGGTCGCCATGGCCGACAAAATGGCGGCTCAAGGCTGCGTCAACTGTCACAACAGCCACCCCGATACGCCAAAGGCTGATTGGAAGCTGGATGATGTTCGCGGCGTGCTTGAAGTTGCCATGAAAATTGATAATCAGCTGATGGCGGGGCGGGATCTTGCCGATAAGATTTCGTTCTTCGCCGCCGTCGCGGCCATTGTGGTCGCCTTTTTGTCGCTGCTGGCGGCCCGTGCGGTGGCTGGCCCGGTCAAGCGTATGACAGATGTTATGAAACGCCTTTCCGATGGTGACCACGATGTCGAGGTCCCCGCCATTGAACGCCGCGACGAGATCGGCCAGATGGCCCAGGCAGTTGAGGTTTTCAAACAGAACAGCGTGGAAATGGAACAGCTGCGCGAGGAAGGCATTGCGCAGCAAGCCAAGGCGGAAGAGGAGAAGCATCAGGCCGCGGCGGCCCTGGCGAAAGCTTTCGATACTGAAGTCGGGGGTGTGATCGGCAACGTGTCATCGGCTGCGGGCGATATGCAATCCTCGGCCCACGAGATGTCGGCATCGGTGGAGGAGAGCATGCGGCAGAGCAGCGCCGTTGCGGCGGCGGCGGAGCAGGCCAGCGCCAATGTTCAGACGGTGGCTTCGGCGACCGAGGAGCTGTCCGCATCATTACAGGAAGTCAGCCGTCAGGTCATTGAGTGTACCGAAGTCGCGCAACAGGCGGCGGCGGAGACTAGCCGGACAAACGACGAAATTGACGGCTTGTCCCAATCGGCGGAGAAGATTGGCGACGTCGTCTCCCTGATCAATGATATCGCCTCGCAAACCAATCTCCTGGCCCTGAACGCCACGATCGAGGCGGCGCGGGCAGGCGATGCCGGCAAGGGATTTGCTGTGGTGGCATCGGAGGTCAAGAACCTGGCTTCGCAAACCGCCAATGCGACCGAGGAAATTTCAGGCCAGATCGCCGGTGTGCAAACCGCGACCGGCAATTTCGTAACAGCGATCGAAGCCGTGACCAAAACCATCGACCGGGTTAACGATATCGCTTCTTCGATCGCGGCTGCCGTCGAGGAACAGAATTCGGTAACGGTCGAGATCAGCCGCAATGTGCAGGAAACTTCGGCGGCGGCGGAAGATGTTTCGCGTAATATCTCTGCCGTGACCGAAAGCATGACGCGCGTCGGCGGTTCCGCCGGCACCGTCGAGAGTGCTGCCGGCGGTGTGTCGGAGCAATCGGATACACTGCGCCGAACCGTCGACGATTTTCTCACCAAGGTACGGGCCGGCTAGTTTCGATCACTAAGATCCCCTTGGGGCCTTTCATCCTGTTCGGGTGAAAGGCCCTTTCCTTGTTTCCGCCATTGCCGGCGTAGGGGTATTATCGCGGTCTGTAATTCGAATGGAGGCGTGTGATGGCGAGTGATGCAATCCTGGCGAAAGACAGCGTGGCCCTGGTAACCGGCGCCAGCGCGGGTATTGGGCGGGCCGTGGCGGCGGCGTTGAGCGCGCGGGGCGCCCGCGTCATTTGCGCGGCCCGGCGCCTGGACAGACTGGAAGATCTTGCTGCTGGGCTGCCCAGCCCAGCCTTGGCGTTTGAGCTGAATATCGCAGATGGCGAAGCCGTCGATAGCTTGCTGCAACGTTTGCCCGAGGATTGGCGTCAGATCGATATTCTGATCAACAACGCTGGTCACGATCTGGGCGGGCGGCAACCTTTTCATCAACGTGATCCCTCCGATGTGGCGGCGGTGATAGAGACCAATGTCACCGGCATGATACGCACCACCCTGGCCATCGTGCCTGGTATGCGGGAGCGGGGCAGGGGCCACATCGTTACCATCGGCTCGGTCAACGGTGTGGAATGGACCGCCAACCACAGTGTCTATGTAGGGTCAAAATTCGCCGTGCATGGCTTCACCAACAGCCTGCGTCAGGAATTGCAAGGCACTGGCGTGCGCCTGACGGAGGTGATGCCGGGCCTGGTGCGGACCGAATTCGCCGCCGCCCGCTGGCTGGGCGACGAGGCGCGGGCGCAGGAATTTTACGACCGTTTCGATGCCGCGCTATCGCCGGAGGATATATCGGATGCGGTGCTCTATGCCCTCGACACACCGGCCCACGTCAATATCTGCGATCTGGTGCTGCGCCCGGCCTGATTTTCAGGCCAGAACCTTGGCGAACTGCGCCGGATCAACATTGCCGCCCGATAGCACGATGACCGTATTACCTTCGCTCAGGTCCAGCTTGCCAGCCAGGGCGGCGGCCAGGGCGACGGCGCCGCCTGGTTCGACGGCTAGTTTCAGTTGGCCAAAGGCGGCGGCCATGGCAACGGCGACCTCGTCATCGCTGACCGCCAGGCCGCCGCTGCATAGCCGCTGATTGACCTGAAACGTCAACTGTCCCGGTTCCGGCGCCAACAGGGCATCGCAGAAACTGTTACCGCCAGGCGCATTGCTTTGGCGGGACTGGCTGGCAATGGAACGCGCGGTGTCATCAAAGTCCTCGGGCTCGGCGGTATAGACCTCGGCACCGGGACAATGATGCTTGACCGCCGTGGCCACGCCTGCCGTCAGACCGCCGCCGCCACAGGGCACCAGGATGCGGTCGGGCGCCAGGTCATGCTCGGCCAACTGTTCGATCACTTCCAGACCCAGAGTGCCCTGGCCGGCCATGATCAGGCGGTCGTCGTAGGGGCGGACCATGGCCAGGCCGCGTTCTTCCGACAGGCGGGCGGCGATGGCTTCGCGCGGCTCTTCGCCCCAGCGGTCATAGGTCACGATCTCGGCCCCCCAGGCGGCGGTGCCTTTTTTCTTAACCGCTGGCGCATCTTCGGGCATGACAATCAGGGCGGGGGTATCGCAATAATGCGCCGCCGCCGCCACACCTTGGGCGTGATTGCCGGAGGAATAAGCAATTACGCCGGCTTTTCGGGTGGCCGCATCCAGGCGGCTGATATGGTTGTAGGCGCCGCGAAATTTGAATGATCCGGTAACCTGCAATGGTTCCGGTTTGAAGAACAGGCGCCCACCCGCGCGCTCGTTCAACGCCCTGTTCTCCAGTAGCGGCGTGCGTACGGCGATACCCCGTAGGATTTGCGCCGCTGCCGCGACGTCGTCAAAACTTACGGGCAGATCAGTGTTTGGCCTGTCAGTGTTCGAGTTATCCATGGGTCTCCAGAAAATCATCTATGGCCGCGATGCAGACCGGTTCGGTCAATTGCGGTACATGGCCGCGGTTGGGCAGGCTCAGTTGGATCAGGTCCGGTTTCACCTCTGCCATGCGGGCAAAGGTCTCGACGCTGAGAATATCCGATAGCGCGCCACGAATGGCCAGTGCGGGGATATGCGCCAGGGATTTGAAAAAGGGCCAGAAATCAACCGGGCTGTCGTCTTGCGCCGTGGTCATGTGGGCCACGGCCGGGTCATAGTCCTGCACCAGCATGCCGTCCTCACGCCGGCGAAATATACGCAGGGCCTCTTCCCGCCATTGTTCATCGCCCCAGTCGGGATAGGCCGCGCTGAACAATTGCTCCAGATGCTTGGCGGCTTGCTCCAGATCCATCGCCGCCGGGGTCTTGCCCGCATAGCCGTTGATGCGGGCAACGCCGGTTGGATCAATCTCGGGTCCGATGTCGTTCAGAATGACGCCCGCCAGGGCGGTGGGCCGCGCCGCGCCCATGGCCATGGTCAGAATGCCGCCCAATGAGGTGCCGATGACGATAATCCGGTGGCATGAAGTGACATTCAGCAAATGGCCAATGTCGGAGAGATATGTCGCCGGGTTATAATTGCCGGGATCAGGATCATAGGCGGATTGTCCCCTCCCGCGCAGATCCAGGCACAGCACCCGCCGTTTTGCGCTGAGATGCAGGGCCAGTTCATGAAAATCCGGGGTGCTGCGGGTCAGGCCGGCAAGGCACAGGACCGGCGTTGTTTGTGCAAGGCTGTCGCCGTAGTCGCGGTAATACAGCTCCAGATCGTCCTGGGCCCGGAAGCGCCGTTCCTGATAGCCCATTGTCATTCTCCAGACAGGCCGACGATTTCAGGCAAAGGTTTCAAGTTGTCCAACATGATATCCGGGTTGCCGGGCAGGCGCTCCCGCGCCTGTGAAAAACGGTTCACCCAGACCACGCGAAAGCCGAAGTTCGAGGCCGCATGGGCATCCCAGGCATTCGAGGATTGGAAGCAGATGGCGGATGCCGCCACGCCCAATTGATCGACGGCCAATTGATAGACCGCCGGCGCGGTCTTGTAGACCTTGATCTGGTCCACCGAGATCACCGCATCCAGGGCGCC
>CAYWYB010000005.1:7376-41294 GCA_964462145.1 uncultured Rhodospirillaceae bacterium | reverse complement strand
GATCCTCCCATTGGAAACAGGATCAAATGTCCCAAATGTTTTGATGACGGACAATGGCGGTGCGCGTATCTCTGTCACCGGGCTGTTGCAGCGCGATTAAATCATCAACCTGCAGGCTATTGAGCATTTTATCTTCGCAGTAGGACCGCTTCCAATCGCGTCGCGCGTCGCCGTCACCGGGCACTTTGTTTAGCTCTATAAAGACAACACTGTTGGGGTTGGCGGCTTCCAGGTTAAACCCAACAAACAAGCGACGATGGAGTTGTTCAACGCCATCTAAGATGGATATGTATCCTTCCGGTACATGGCGTGGTCCAAGACCATGCAGGGCTTCTAGTGATCCTTCAGTCTTGTCTGTGGGGCTGCCCGGAAGGATGCTGCTGTCCTCTACCAGTTCCGGCTCTCCGAAAAGGAACACGGGTCGACTTGGAAGCCCCCAACTCTCACACCAAGCCTGCCCTTCTGGCGTTTGTACGAACTGGCGTAGGGCGCTTCGCGACAGAACTAGAGCCTTCGCGGCCGCGTACGAACCTTTCTTTTCAGCGTAATGGTCGAACATTGCCTTGAAAATGTTCTGCGGCTTACCGTTCATGTCGTGAAACGTCAGGCCTGCTTCTGCTTGTTCGTCGGTGGCTAAATCTAAGAGTTCTGCTTCGATAGTACCTATATTGAGCTTCGGGGATGAACCTTCGGAATGCCACATAGCAGCGACATCGGCGACGGTAATTAATTCATTCTTGGGATGCTCGGGCACTGGCTCAACCGCCGCTTCGAAGTTCCCATCATCACGTTCATCGGTCACGCCGGCACCTCCGCTGGTGCTCCGCTCCAAAAGGCGGCACGGCGGCCCGGCGCGGATGTCCGGGTTTTCGGGAGCTACCCTGAGCCGTGCCTAACTGTCCATTGCCTCGTCCGAATCCATGACAACGACGTTATCCGTCCTGCCGGCAACCAGCAATGCTTCAAGGTGTGCGCCCAGCCGATCAAGCGCGTCCTTCTTTTCAGCAAGATATTCGTACTTGTCATATTTTGCGGTGACAGATTTATCGACATGGTTCAAGACTCGGCTAATGATGAAGCGGGGTACCTTGAGTTTGGCCAACGCCGTCGCGCCTGAGCGGCGAAGATCATGGGGTGACAAATCCTCCAGTCCAATATGCGGAAGGTTTCGGCGCAAGGCATGGCTAATGGCATCTGGGGAGATTGGCCCATCACCGCGCGCCGAAGGAAACAGCCAGACGCCCTTTTTCTTACGCTCGGCCTTATCCCCATCTTTGTCCAACGCCTTCAAGTCTTTGATGAGAGACAGGGCCAGCGGGCTTAGTGGAACAATGTGCTCTTTCTTGTTCTTGGTTCGTGAGGCCGGGATTGTCCAGACGCCTTCATTCAGATCAAACTCTATCCAGGCGGCACGGGCGACTTCGGCCCGTCGCGTGGCCGTAGCCAGCAACAAGCGTAACGCGAGGCGAAGTTTTTTGGACATGTCGACTTTGGCCTCGTCTAACCCTGCCCAGAAGTCAATTATTTCAGCATCGGTCAAATTCCGATCCCGCTCATTCTCTGGCGCGGGCGCATCGATGAGGCTGCACGGATTAACAACAAGGCCGGATATATCCCGCTTTAACCCGTAGTTGAAAACTTTCCTTGTCACAGCCAAGGTCCGGTTGGCGGCAATGGGTGCTCCCCGGTTCACGATGTCGTCCAACAACGCCACGACATCGCGCTTTCTAATGTCTCCAGCCTTCCGTTTTCCAAAAATTGGGATGACATCCTTGCGCAATATCCTCTCATCTTCGGCGGCGCTTCGCTTGCGGGGCCTAGCCCATTTCTCGATGTAAAGATCAGCCAACTCATTGAATGTTTCGGCGGCCCGATCAACACGCCGTTCCTCGACCACCTCAATGCCGGGATCGATACCCGCTTCCAACTTCTCCTTCGCCTCCCCCTGCATGCGGCGGGCCGTCGCCAAAGTTATGCCGCTGGCCAGCTCTTTGGAATACCGCCCCAGGGTCAAGCGCCTTGCTTTGCCGTCAAATCGGTACATGTGCACGAAGGTTTTCGCGCCGCGTGGTGTGACCCGCAAGCCCAGGCCGGTACGGCCATCTTCCCAGGTGTCATAGCGTTCCCTCTTCGGCTTCAGGGCGGCGATACTTCGATCTGTAAATCGCATGTCGATGATCCCTCCTGACCTAATGTCAGATGACCTGTTTGCCGCTACCCAGCGCTACCCTGGAGGTATTTGGGGTAGCGTTTTGCGGGTAACAGTGTGAAACAGCACGAAATAGTGTGATACATAAAATGACCTATTTCTGCAATATAATTGACAGATAACAACGTTTCAAGGTGTTTCCGGGGCGCACAACAGGGGCGAACATCGTCTGACTACGGATCAGGAGGTTGGGAGTTCGAATCTTCCCGGGCGCGCCATTTATTTCAATAAGTTACGTAAACACCACCCAAAGATATTGGCGCTCGGGTAAGCAGGGGGTAAGCAAAATTCTGCCCTCTTTTGAACCCTGACTAACTTCCTGATGCTATCTGGAAATAGCCAGGAACTAGCATAATGGGACATTTACGCGACGATAAGGGCCGACTGCTGCCGGGCCAACCACCTCTAAACCCCGGCGGTCGGCCGCAGAAAGATAATGAGATTGCGGGCCTCGCGAAGGCACATACGGCCGAGGCCGTGGAGCGATTGGTGGCCATCATGCGCGAAGGCCAGGATCGGGATGCCAAGACCGCCGCTGAAACCTTGCTGGCCTATGGCTGGGGGAAACCGCGTGCGAATATCAAGTTGGAAGCTGAAGTTGATATAGGCGCATTGCACCTAAAAGCGGTGCGTGCGATGGCCCAGGCCGCGCAAAATGGCGACTCTCTACGGACAAGCGATGCGGCCAAGGTTATTGATGGCAAGCCGGTGATCGACGTTGAAACACTGGACACAGAGCGCCCAGCGCTGGTGCCAATAGGGAAAGGGTTTTGATGTGAATTCTGTCTATGCTCCCGGCGATAACGATGCTTTGGCGTTTCTACGTGGTGTTTACATTGATGATGATGTGGACCTAAGGCACCGGTTGACGGCGGCGAAGATGGTGCAGTCGCATCGTCCGCAAGAAAGCCTTGGACTGCTTGTTGCCGCATTGGTGGATGCTGCTGCGCATGAGAAAGGTTTTAGTGTGGTGCGCTGATATCTATGATGTTCGCTCCAGGTCATCTTCGAACTAATTCAATCTGACAGGCATAGTCTGCTGTTGGGGCAAGAGCGGAATTGGCCGCTGCGCCAGATGATGCACCCTTCGTGCCATGAACGGACATGAGCTGTCGTTTAGGAACACGGCCGACCGTGGGTCAGCCCATTCAATCAACGCGCTGTCGCGATCCAGGAAGAGGTGGAATCGAAATCGAATGAAACGCAAACCAAGGAGTTATGGCTGGCGGCGGTATTCCTTCGGCAATTTCGCGACCATCAAGTTCTTTCAGCCAAAATTCGGTCGTCTCTCGCGGAAGGGCGTGGCACGCTCGAACGCCACCGCCGCGCCCAGCACGCCTGCCTCGTCGAAGGCGCGACCGACGATTTGCATGCCTACGGGCAGGCCTGCCTCGCTAAAGCCATTGCATACACCCATCGCCGGATGACCACTTACGTTAAAGGGCGAACTTAGCAGCGGCGTCTGGTAGATGAAGAATTTCGGCATCTCCTCCAGCGGCGGCGCCGGCATGAAGCCGCCGGCTGTCACCAGAAAGTCGAAGCGGGTGAGGGCATCGTCTACTTCCGCCTTCAAAATGCGGCGCAGGCGGATGGCCTGCACATAGTCGAGGCCGGAGATTAGGCAGGCCATGGACATGCGGTCGCGGAACACTTCGCCGTACTTTTCCGGCGATTGAGTAAGATTGTCGCGATGGACCGCGAAGGCCTCTGCCAACATGATGACGAAGTTGCAGGCGTGATAGTCCTGCAGGGGTGACAAGGCAACGTCCTCAACCGTTGCGCCGAGCTCGGTGAATGTGCGCTCGGATTCCTCCATGGCGGCGAGCACGGTGGCATCGGCCTTCGCATCGCCGTCGTAGAATTGGCGGATCAGGCCGATACGCTTGCCTGCGATACCGGCATCCAGGCGGGTGGTGAAGTCCTCGCTTGGGCGGCGGGCCGAGGCCGGGTCCTGCGGGTCGTGGCCGGCCAGCACGTTCATCATGAGGGCACAGTCGGTCGCGTCCCAGGTCATCGGTCCGCAATGGTCGAGGCTGTAGGAGAGCGGCGCCACGCCACGACGCGAGACACGACCGTAAGTCGGCTTCAGGCCGGCGATGCCACAGAAGAAGGCCGGCATGCGGATGGAACCGCCAGTGTCGGAGCCCATCGTGCCCATCGCCAGGCCGGCCGCGGTTGCCGCACCGGAACCGCTAGACGAGCCGCCGGTGAAATAACCGCGCTTCCAAGGGTTAGAGGCGGGCGGCGTCGGCAGGTCCCAGGACGGGCCGCCAAAGGCGAATTCGTGGGTGGTGAGCTTGCCGAGCAGCACGGCGCCAGCCTCCGCTAGGCGGCGGGTGGTTTCGGCATCGGCGTCCGGCACGCGCTCGGCGTAGAGATGGGACGATGCAGTGGTGGGGATCTCGGCGGTGTCGTAGATGTCCTTGAGGCCGATGGGGATGCCGTGCAGCGGGCCACGGTATTCGCCGGCGGCAATCTCTTTTTCCGCCCGCCGGGCGTCCTCGCGGGCGCGCTCAGCCGTCACCAACACATAAGCGTTGAGGACCGGGTTCAACTCTTCTATCCGCGCCAGGAAAGCCTCTGTCAGGTCAATCGGCGATAAGTCTCCGGCACGGATTAGCTCCCCGGCACGCGCGATCGTGAGGTGACAAAGGTCGTTGGTGTTCATGGCTCCGGCTCCGCGACAAAGATGTGCGCCGGTTCGTCGGCTACTTCGAAGCGGCGGTTAACACGGGCCTTCATCGCCTCGATGTGCGGCAATGCTCCATGCATGTCCTTCAGGGCGTCGTCGTCGGGGTGCAGCCCCTCGTCGGCAAGGCGTTGCTTCAATGCGTCGATATCCATGGCCACGGCCTCCAGATGCTTCTTTGCATGCACCCCATGATGTCCGATCTTGGGGGACGATCTCAAGGCTACAAATTTGCGATAGTCATGTTTCGTTAAAGTAACAAGCGATGTCCGCTCCACCTCCGTATGTCGCGTATTGCTGAGGTGATCGGTCCTCGATCGTCTGACAGTGCCATTCGGGCATGTACGCCATTGTATTAGGCGTTCGTTTGTGGCGAAATTCGGCACCTATTTTGGGAAGGAATTAATGTCATGCCCTACCAACCCGTGATCAACGGTACCAGATACATGGTGTCCGCCGGTCATTTTTTGGCGACCCAGGCTGGCTTCGACATTCTGGAGGCCGGCGGCAATGCGGTCGATGCCGGGGTTGCGGCGGGAATGGCCCTGGGTGTTGTCCACAGCGAGATGGTGCAGTTTTCCGGCGTGGCGCCGATCATGATCTACCTGGCCGAGCAGGACGAAGTCGTGACGATCAGCGGCCTGGGCTGGTGGCCCAAAAAGGCAAGCATCGAGCGTTTAATAAAGGAATTCGACGGCGGCGTGCCGCTTGGATTGTTGCGCACGGTTGTACCTTCAGCCCCCGACGCCTGGATCACCGCTTTGCAGAGATACGGCACCATGTCGTTCAGCGACGTGGCGGCGGCGTCAATTCGCTATGCCCGGGAAGGCTTTTCGATGCATCACGTCATGCGCGACTACATCGTTGCCCATGAAAAGGACTATGCGAAGTGGGACGCCAACGCGGCGATTTATCTGCCCGGTGGGCGCCCGCCGCATGTGGGCGAGAATTTTGTTCAAACCGACCTGGCCCGTTCGATCCAGTTCATGGCCGACGAAGAAGCCGCCGCGGCAAGCCACGGACGCGACGCCGGTTTGAAAGCTGCACGCGATACATTCTATCGCGGTGATTTGGCCCGCAGGATGATCGAATACCACGCTGTAAACGGCGGTTGGCTGACCGAAGAAGACCTTTCCGGTTACGCCTCGGCGATTGAACCGCCGGTGTGCACGAATTTCATGGGAACCGATATTTACACATGCGGCGCCTGGTGCCAGGGCCCGGTTCTGCAGCAAATGATCTCGATCCTGAAGGGATACGATCTGGCTGAATTGGGCCACAACAGTTCCGCTTATATTCACCTGATCGCCGAAGCCATGAAGCTATCCTTTGCCGACCGGGAACGATATTACGGCGACCCGCGCTTCATCGATGTGCCCCTGGAGGGGTTGCTGTCGGAGACCTACGCAGAAGAACGGCGCGGCCTGATCCGCCCCGATCGGGCATGGCCGGAAATGCCGCCGCCGGGTGATATGGGGTCACCATATGGCGCGACGACCGTGGCCTCCTCCAACTCGATGATGAACGCGGCAAGTAGTCCGTCGGCGCCCGCCGATACATCCTATTGCTGCGTTATCGATCGCGGCGGCAATGTATTTTCCGCAACGCCCAGCGACGTGTCCTGGGAATCCCCAATTATTCCAGGAACCGGGTTTTGCCCATCGGCACGCGGGTCGCAAAGCTGGGCCGTACCAGGTCACGCCTCGTCCGTCGCGCCGGGCAAGCGACCGCGTCTGACGCCCAATCCGGCCATAGCGATGAAAAAGGGCAAGCTTGCCATGCCTTTTGGGACCCCCGGCGGCGACAATCAAACCCAAAGCATGTTGCAAGTTCTTATCAACCACTTGGCGTTTGGCATGGACATTCAGGACGCCATTGAGGCGCCCCGGTTCATGACCCACAGCCAGCCGAATTCATTTGAACCTCACAATGCGTTCCCCGGCAAGCTGACGGTAGAAGGCCGCATCAACGAAAAGACAACAGATGCACTATCGACGATGGGTCATGATGTCGAGCGGCTCGCCGACATGACCTACATGGCGGCTGGAGTTTGCGCTATCACCAAGGATTTGGAGACAGGAATACTGGAAGGTGGGGCCGATCCGCGCCGCATGAGCCGCGCCATGGGATGGTAAAAGCATACCTGCTTCGGCGGTGCCGAGAAGCCGAGTTATCGAACCCTACTCGATGCTCGATAACGGTGGCGAAGCGGACATCAACTTGACGCCGGTTGATGCTCGAAGAGTGCCATTAGCCGACATCGCGCCTTTTGATGTCGGGTGCTCAAGGACAGTAAAACTATGGTCCGACAGACATCAATGTCCAAAAACCTGGGACGCCCTTTAGTTCATGCTGGCCGAGGTCATGGAAGTTGAGGCCGGAACCAACAACAAGGTCCCGTATCGTACCAGTGACCCGCGTTTCGCCGGAATCAGCAGAAGCCATAACGCGAGCACCAATATGCACCGCGATACCTGAAATATCGTCGCGGCTGATTTCGACCTCGCCTACATGCAGGCCCGCCCGCAGTTGCAGACCTAATCCAGACACCGCGCTATGAACGGCCTGAGCGCAACGCACAGCCCGGGCGGGGCCATCGAAACGGGCTAGGAAACCATCACCTGTGGTACTCAACCAAGAATAGCCTTGAAGGGGTGGACAGCATCACTATGCTTAGCAGGCTCTGTCATCGGGACATTGCCGGTGTCGAATAGGTTCGCCAAAGGGAATTCCCTATGAATAAGCAACTGAAATATATTGTCAGTTATGTAATTACTGTGCTTGTTGGGACGGCGGCTTTGGTAACGGTCGCCATGCTATTGAACGACGTGCTGTAGATTGCTAACGCCAGCCATTAATCCAGTTCTGTTGCTTCGGTCGTTTGGTCCTCTGCGCTGGTGACACCGGTTCCGGCTTCGGGTCAATAGCGATATGTTAGCGTTTGTTAATAAAACGGACGCTGTTGGATGCATAGCGGAAACTCGAAACCTCGGCGAATCATGCCTTACGAATTTGAAATTCGGGGAAAACTAGGTTCCATATTCAGCCTGGTGGGCATCCAAAAGCGCGGTTTGGTTCCATTCGCCTAGGAATCCGGTGGCCGCTGGTGTCCAAAAGAAAACCGGCCAGCACAGAAACCGGGGGTCATCATGCTGGCCGGTAAGATTAGGTATAAGGTGCAAATATTGGTCTCTTCAAATGCACGACATCAGCTTTGAATGATGCACGCTATAGAGTCAGCAGGCATATTTGGCAGGCCAAGCAAACCGGTCCAAAGTTTCCAAAATGGCCCGATCCGAGATGCGGCGTCGGCAAACCTGATCCCCATATCGTCGTTTCCCGCCACCATTGCCGGAGCCAGTCGAACTCAAGAAAGTCGACAATCTCATCCCTACATTGGAGCAAATTCACAAAGCGGCGGCTGATAGTGAATTGGATGCTGTTTTGATTCCAAAACCGCATAAGATCGCGAAGTCGCCTTCCAGGTCAATTGCGATCCGGTCCCCGTCAGGCAACAAACATCAATGCGAATGCTCCCCCTGTAAGTGAGACTGTACTAGGGAGAAGGGCGAAGAAGTTGTATAACATCGATAAATGACGTAGAAAAACAACTAGCAATCCGATAGGAGAGAAAGCGTTGCCGATGGTCGGTTGAGGCCGATCTCGATCTTTTTTATGCTGGATCCCAATCATTATTCCCAAAACAATCAATTCCCATGGAGACAAGGTTCATGTCTGGTCATAAGACGGTCACGCGACCCGATATTATTTACACCAAGGTCGATGAGGCCCCTGAACTGGCCAGTGGGTCTTTCCTGCCAATCATTCAGGCTTTCGCCGGGTTGGCGGGCATCAATGTCGGCACCCGGGACATTTCCCTTGCGGGTCGAATACTTGCGCATTTTCCGGAGCGCCTGTCTGCTGAACAGCACCAAAGCGATGATCTGGCCGAGCTTGGCGATCTGGTTAAGACACCCGGAGCCAACGTGGTGAAGTTGCCCAATGTCAGCGCCTCGGTCCCCCAGCTCCAGGCCGTGATCAAGGAACTGCAAGCCAAAGGCTATGACATTCCGGACTATCCGGAAGTTCCCAAGAATGCCGACGAGGAGAAAACGAAGGAGACCTACGGCCAGGTCCTGGGCAGCGCGGTTAATCCTGTATTGCGCGAAGGCAATTCCGATCGCCGTGCGCCACAGGCGGTCAAGGCCTTTGCGAAAAAAAACCCGCACAGCATGGGTAAATGGAGCCCGGATTCCAAAACCCGAGTTGCCTGCATGGATGGGGGCGATTTCCGATCCAATGAAAAATCAATCACGGTCTCGGGCACATCGGTCGGCAATTCCCGTATTGAATTTGTCGATGCCAGCGGTGCCGTGACGGTCTTGAAAGACCCCATTCCTTTAAGCGATGGCGAAGTCGTTGATGCAACTTTCATGAGCATCAAGGCGTTACGCGCCTTTTACGAGGCGCAAATTCAGGCCGCCAAAGATGCGGGCGTGTTGTTCTCGCTGCACCTGAAGGCGACGATGATGAAAATCTCCGACCCGGTGCTGTTCGGCCATGCCGTCAGCGTGTTTTTCGCCGACGTGTTCGAAAAGCATGCCGATACCTTTGCCGAACTGGGCGTGGATGCCAACAACGGCCTTGGCGATTTGTATGCCAAGGTCGCGGAACTGCCCGCCGAAAAAAGGGCTGTCGTCGAGGCCGACCTGCAGGCCTGCATGGACAGCCAGCCCGACATGTACATGGTTAATTCGGACAAAGGGATCACGAATCTTCACGTCCCCAGCGACGTGATCGTCGATGCCTCCATGCCGGCGACCATTCGCAATGGCGGCAGGGGATGGGGCCCCGACGGCGCGGAGGGCGACACCCTGTGCGTCATCCCCGACAGCAGTTATGCCGGCGTCTACGACGAAACCGTTAAGTTCTGCATTGCAAACGGCGCCTTCGATCCGGCGACCATGGGCAGTGTACCCAATGTCGGGCTGATGGCCCAGAAGGCGGAAGAATACGGATCGCACCCGCAGACCTTTGTCGCACCTGCCAAGGGGTTGATGCGCATCGTCGATGCCGCAGGGGAAATCTTGCTTCAGCACGACGTCGAAGAAGGCGATTTGTGGCGCAGCTGCCTGACGAAGGACGCGCCGATCCAGAACTGGGTCAAGTTGGCCGTCGATCGCGCCCGCGCAACCGGCTCGCCGGCCGTGTTTTGGTTGAACGAAGACCGTGCCCACGATCGCGAGGTGATCAGAAAGGTCGAAAAGTACCTGCCCGATCACGATACGGACGGCCTGGAAATCTTGACCATGTCGCCGGTTGATGCGACGCGTTTCTCGTTGGACCGAATGAAGAAGGGCGAGGACACCATCTCGGTTACTGGCAACGTGCTGCGCGACTACCTGACCGACCTGTTCCCGATCCTGGAATTGGGTACCAGCGCCAAGATGCTGTCCATCGTACCGTTGATGAACGGCGGCGGTTTGTTTGAAACGGGGGCCGGTGGTTCCGCGCCGAAGCATGTGCAGCAGATGGTGGAGGAAGGGCACCTTCGCTGGGATTCTTTGGGTGAATTCGCCGCTTTGGCGGCCTCTTTCGAACATTTGAGCAACGTCACGGACAACAAAAAAGCGGCGGTTCTGGGGCAGGCGTTGGATCTGGCGACAGAGAAATTGTTGGATGCCAATAAATCTCCCAGCCGCAAGGTCAATGAAATCGATAATCGTGGCAGCCACTTCTACATTGCGCTCTATTGGGCACAGGCGATGGCCGAACAAGACGAAGACGCGGGCCTAAAACTCTCTTTCGCCCCCATCGCCGAACAATTGGCCAGCAATGAAAAAACCATTGTCGCGGAACTGGAGCAAGCTCAGGGCTCGGCAGTCGATCTTGGCGGATACTATCACACCGATCCGGTGAAAGTAGAGAAAGCCATGCGACCGAGTTCGACACTAAATAGCATCATCGGCTAACAACGGGCATTGAAATACCGTCGCGCAAAATGGCTGGCTGCGCTGGCCAGCTGCAAAAAGCACGGTGCAACGTTAATCATCGCCAAGCTCGACCGCTTGACTCGAAATGTTGCGTTCGTATCAAGCTTGATGGAATTCGGCATCGAATTCGCCGCCGTCGATAATCCGCATTCTTCCAAGCTCACAATCCACGTTCTCTGCGCCGTCGCCGAGTACGAGCGAGAAATGATTTCTGAGCGTTCGTAGATGCAGAATCGATTGGCAAACTGGTGGAAAGTCTTCGCCTAGCTGGTCTACCGGAAGAATAACGTCGCCCGATACTCGGGTGGGTCGAGGTCGCCTATGGGTCAAATCCGGAAATGAGAAAATTCTAATGCCATGGCCGGTGTTGGGTGATAAGCAGACATCGGACCGCCATCAGACCTCACCCTCCGACGATTGGGAGCATGCAGTTAGGTATGTCTCAAACCGGTCGCGCAAGTCCTCATCTATCGGCAATGGGCGGCCGTCCTCCAGGTTGGTTACCACCAAGGCCGAGCGGGCGACCAAGCGTTGTTCACCCTCAACCCGGCCGACGAAGCGCGCCCGCAAGGACGAGCGGCCAATGTGTTCGAGGTAAAGAGTAATTTCCAGAGGTTCTCCGAGTCGACAGGGCGCCTCAAAAGTGCATTCGGTATGGGCAGTCGGCAGCCCCAATCGGCGCTCCAAGATAAAGTCAGCGTATTTTAGCCCCAGAGCCTGCGTGAACCATTCTTCCACCACGGCCTGCAACATCTCAAAATATCGCGGGAAGAAGACATAGCCAGCCGGATCCGTATGGGTGAAGCGCACCGGCAGCCCCAATGTAAACGGCGCCAATCGTACCGCTGTTGTATCGTTGCCCAAGTTGGCCCCTTTCGGATTGTTGCCGCATGCCATGGCTGCTGCAATCGACCCATTATCGGCTACTGAAGCAGTTGGTGTAAATCCATGCCCATCCTGACGGTGCCGATAATACCGATTGTCAAACCCATGCCGATGCACTGAGCTGAGCCCATGGCAGAAATCACTGATTCATGCCGTGACCCAACTGCAGAAATTTCGCCAATTTAGCCTTCGGACTTATCCAGTCGCGATGGCGCCAGGCCATAGATGTCGATGGCTGCCTGGGGCGATATACGGCCTTCGCGCAAATCCCTGGTTATCAACGCAGGGTTCCTATCACCTGGCGGGCCATAGCCGCCGGCGCCTGGCGTCACGATCGAAACTGACTGGCCGTCGGTCAATTGCCCCACGCTCATTTGCAAGGGTGCTGCGCCGGCGCTGGTCTCTACCCGATAGCGACCGCCCTCATGTCCCTCGAACAGACCCCATGGCGCCGTTGCCTTGCGGGTGCCGCGTACATTGACCCGGCAATCATGCTCCAGAACCTTGATCTGCCGACGCAGGGCCATGCCGCCACGCCACCGGCCCGGGCCGCCGGAATCGCGGACCAGTTCATAGCGCTCCACCTGCAAAGGATACTCAGGCTCCAAACCCTCAATGGGCAGGTTGGAGGTATTGGTGATATGCACCTGTACACCGTCCAGGCCATCCTTTGTCGCCCGCGCGCCGAAGCCGCCGCCAAGGGTTTCCAGATACACATAGAATTTGCCCGTGCGGGGGCTAACGCCACTGAACGTTGATGCCACGACCGCACCGTTGCAGGCGGCGATAACGCGATCTGGCACGGCCTGGGCCAGCGCCCCATGCACCAAATCAACGACACGTTGGCAGGTGTTAGTGCGACCGTTGACGGCGGCGGGTGAAACCGCGTTCAGGATGGAGCCGGGCTCGGCTATCACCTTGATGGGGCGGAACAGGCCGGCATTGGGTGGGGCATCGGGGTCGGTGACAGTCTTGATGGCGTAATAGACCGTCGCCAACAGTGCGGTGTAAACCATATTTAGGCCGGCCCGGACCTGATCCGGGTTGTTGCAAAAATCCAGCTCTATTTCGTCGCCCCGGACTTCGACCCTGACCTGAAAGCGCAGGGACTCTTCAAGCTCGTCGCATTCGAAGGTGTCTTCGAACACATAGACGCCATCAGGTATGGCCGCGATGCCCACGCGCATACGGCGCTCCGCATAATCCAGCAATTCGTCAAAGACGTCTGTCAACAGGGCCACGCCATAGCGCTCGCACAGGGCCTGAAAGCGATTGACACCAAACCGATTTGCCGCGACCTGCGCCCGCAGGTCGGCGCGCCGTTCGTCGGGCACTTGGCAATTCAACAGGATCATATCCAGCACGTCCTGCTGGGTCTCGCCGGCGCGTTGCAGGCGGATCGGCGGTATACGCAAACCTTCCTGGAAGATGTGCGCATGGCCCCGATCGACAAAATCCGCATGATGCGCGAGATTGGTGGCCCAGCCGACAAGTTGACCGCCGTAAAATATCGGTGATGCCAGCACGATGTCCGGCAGATGGGTGCCGCCGCCGTTATAAGCATCATTGCCAATGAACATATCGCCTTCGACAATTGTCGAAACATCATGCCGTTGCAGAATGGTTTCCACCACGCCCATGAGAGAGCCCAGGTGCATGGGAATATGTTCAGCCTGATACAGGGTGCGTCCGGCGGCATCGAAGATCACCGTGGAGCAGTCTCGCCGTTCCTTGATGTTGGTGGAATAGGAGGCACGGATCAGGGTCTCGCCCATTTCGTCGGCGATGGATGCGATGGCATTGCCAATCACCTCTACGGTGATGGGATCAATATGCGCCCTGGAGGTCCGCCGCTCAACTGACATCAGGAGTTTTCCTCTGTAATGATCAGATTCAGATAAGCATCTACGGCGGCCCGTTGGCCGGGCAGGACGAAGGTTGTTGAATCCATTTGTTCGATCACCGCCGGACCCTTGATCCGGTTGCCAGGCCGCAAAAGGTCACGATCATAAATCCTCGTCATCGCGAATTCGCCGGTTTCTGGTGTGTAAACCTCACGGGGCGGCAAGGCTGCGGCAGTTGCATCGGGGCCGGCATCTTCATGCGCCGCAAATTGCGGTTTCTCAACCATGCCGTAGGCTTCCATTCGGAAAGTGACGATCTCAACAGCTTCGCCTGGCGCCGTATAGCCGTAAAGCCGGTCATAGGCCTGGTTGAAGCTCGCGGTCAGGCGCTCCAGCAGCGCGTCGTTGTCGGGCAGATCAGGTATTGGCACATTCAACTCGTAATTCTGCCCCGCATAACGCATGTCTGCCGAAGCGACGACCCGGCGCCGGCCCGGAGGAATGTTTTCCCTATCAAACCAAGCCTCGGCGTCGTACTGCAATGCCGCGACGGCGTCACGTATCGCACTGGCGGTGGCGGCCGTCACGGGCATGCGCCGAGTAACCGACAGATCATTGCGTAGATCCGTCAGTAGTAAGCCCAGGGCGCATAGAATGCCCGGACTGCGCGGCACCAAAATGCGTCGCATTCCAAGTTCCCGCGCCAACCATCCCGCATGCACAGGCCCGCCGCCACCAAATGGCATCAGGCAATAGTCGCGGGGGTCGTGGCCGCGCTGTACGGAAACCAGCCGGATGGCACGGGCCATGTTGGCCGTTACCACCCGGACGATACCAGCAGCGGCGTCCAGGGCCGAAAGTCCAAGTTTGCTACCAAGTTCTTCCATGGCTTGGACTGCGGGTTCCTGTTCGATTGGCATGCGCCCGCCAAGCAAGGTTTGGGGATTGAGAACCTGTAGGACAACATTGGCATCGGTCACCGTGGGCTCGCCGTTGCCCAGACCGTAACAGACGGGTCCCGGTGTGGCGCCGGCGCTGCGCGGACCCACCTTCAGGAAACCGCCGCTATCCACATAGGCGATGGAACCGCCACCTGCACCAACCGTGTGAATGTCAATCATCGGCGTCTTGATGGGATAGCCGTGCACCTCCGCTTCGGTCGTGATGCCGGGGCGGCCGCCTTCGATCAGAGAAACGTCGGTCGATGTGCCGCCCATATCGAAGGTGATGATGTCTGTGACGCCGGCGACGCGCCCGGTCTCCAGGGCGCCGACCACGCCGGTGCTAGGGCCTGATAACACTGTACGGACGGGTAGGGCAGATGCGGTCTCAAAGGTTATGGTGCCGCCATTGGACTGAGTGATATGGGGTTGGGCTGTGATGCCCACGTCAACCAAGCGAGGCGTCAGGCGGGACAGATAACCCTGCATCACCGGACCCAGGAAGGCATTCACGGCCGTCGTGCTGAGGCGCTCATATTCGCGGAACTCAGGACAGACCTCATGGGATGCGGTGATAAATACCTCCGGCAATTCTTCCCGTAGAATGCGGCAGACGGTCAATTCATGGGCCGGATCGACAAAGCTATACAAGAAACAGATGGCGATAGCCTCGACACCCAAATCGCGCAGCTGCCGAGCTGTGGTGCGCACCTCTTGTTCGTCTAAATTCCGTTCGGTGGTACCGTCATAGAGCAGCCTTTCCCGGACCTCCAGCCGTCTGTCCCGAGGGATCAGGGCCACAGGCTTATCGGTTTGCAGATCATAAAGATGCGGGCGGGTCTGCCGCCCAAGATCGAGCAGGTCGCGGAAACCGTCGTTGCTGATCAGACCGCACTTTGCGCCACGCATCTGGATCAGGGCGTTAGTTGCAACGGTTGTGCCATGGCCAAAGAAGACGACACAGTCCCCGTCGCTGGCGAACCGCTGTAGCGCCTCCCGCGCGCCGTCCGCGATAGCTACAGACGGGTCCGGCGGCGTACTGGATAGTTTCCAGACTGAAAAGGCGCCAGATTCTTCATCGAACAGACAAACGTCGGTAAAGGTTCCGCCCGAATCAATACCAATGCGCAGTGACGTCATCTCACCGTCCAAAAAAACAAATACGGGAGGAATCTTGTCCAGCCGCCTCAATGGCAGCCGATAGTATTTGAAAACGACAATTTGGGAACACATTTTCCAGCGTAGCACCCGCCACTTCCAAATCGCTGAAAGCCAAGAGCGTAACGCGTAACGGTCGGGGCGAATGCCAATTGGTAGATTGCTGGCTGAATGATAGTCGCAAATCGGGGGAAGCAAATGCTCCCCGCAGTTCAGTTTTGCGAAATCGCCCGATTCAATATTACAGAAGCCATGCTTGTCGAAGTGCGCGAAGCGGTAGTCCAGGAAGGACCACATAAGCAACGAATAGCGGCTGCACCAAAATCATTAGTCGCGTATTGCTTCAGGCCCTAAAATCGAGCTGGCTGCTAATCCCTTGCTTACCCAATCAGGCGTCCGCACAATAACCCTCCGAAAACTAACGATTGATGGATGTGATCGCCTGATTGAACATCAGGAGGTTGGGAGTTCGAATCTTCCCGGGCGCGCCATTCAATTCAACCACTTACAGAATTTGAACACGGCCCTTTTGGGGCTTGGGTCACCCAGTTGGTCGCGATAATTCCAGCTTTGGCTTGTCTGTCGGATTTTGGCGCAAATCTAGATTAGAATGAAAGACCGAGCGGCCCTCGTCGCTAGCAAATATGGATTTGTTCATGGTCAACCCGGAGCTTCCCTTTACGCGCTCGGAGTATGCGGCCCGCCTAGCAAAAGTCCGCGGCGCCATGGATGCCGACGGCATCGAACTGTTGATTGTTACCGATCCCTCGAACATGGCCTGGCTGACGGGCTATGATGGCTGGTCATTCTACGTGCATCAATGCGTCCTGTTGGCATTGGACGGGGAGCCTCTGTGGTATGGCCGGCAGCAAGATGCAATGGGTGCTGTACGCACGGTTTTCATGGCTGATGAAAACATTTTGTACTACCCGGACCGTTATGTGCAGGCATTCGACTGCCATCCCATGGATTATTTAAGCGAAATTGTCGCGGATCGGGGTTGGGGCAAACGGAACATCGGCGTCGAGATGGACAACTACTATTTCTCGGCCGCGGCATACCAATCACTGAGGCATCATCTCCCCAATGCGGCATTCCATGACGCTACCGCGTTGGTCAATTGGTGCCGCGCCGTCAAATCAGAGCAGGAGCTCATTTATATGCGCCGGGCGGGCGCCATCGTCGGGGAAATGCACAAACGCATCGCCGAAGTGGTTGAGCCCGGCATGGCCAAAAATGAACTTGTGGCGGAAATTTATGCCACGGGCATCAAGGGTGTCGATGGCCATGGCGGCGACTATCCGGCAATCGTGCCCCTATTGCCATCGGGCAGTGATGCCGCCGCGCCCCACCTTACCTGGGACGACAAGCCCATGAAGGCGGGCGAAGGGACATTCTTTGAAATTGCCGGCTGCCATCGCCGCTATCATGTTCCATTGTCGAGAACGGTTTTCCTTGGCCAACCGCCCCAGGCATTCCTGGATGCGGACAAGGCGGTTCTGGAAGGCATGGATGCAGGGCTGGAGCAGGCCCGCGCCGGACAGCGCTGCGAGGACATAGCCAATGCATTTTTCAAGGTGCTGGAGAAATATGGCATCAAGAAGGATAACCGTGCTGGTTATCCCATCGGCATTAGCTATCCCCCGGATTGGGGCGAACGAACCATGAGCCTGCGGCGGGGCGACCGTAGCGTGCTGCAGGCCGGCATGACCTTTCATTTCATGACCGGGTTATGGATGCAGGATTGGGGCATGGAAACGACAGAGAGCATTGTAATTACCCATGGCGCGCCCGAATTGCTCGCCAACGTGCCCAGAAAGCTATTTGTCAAAGGCTAGCGCGCGGCGCTATTGGCCTGAACTATTGGGGCCGTCGTATCGGCGGGCCTCGTCAAACATGGCGACGATGTTTTCGGCCGATACGTCGCCCTGAATATTGTGCACGCTGTTGAGAACAAAGCCGCCGCCAGGACCCAGAATATCGACGGTGCGGCGGACTTCGGCGCGGACTTCCTCCGCCGTTCCAAAAGGCAGGACGCCCTGGGTGTCGATACCGCCCCAAAATGTAATGCGGCCGCCGAAACGCGCCTTCAGGTCCACCGGGTTCATGTCTTTGGCCGCGACCTGGACTGGGTTGACCGCATCGACGCCGATATCGATCAGATCGTCGATCAGGCCGCTGACGGCGCCGCAACTGTGGTAGAGAACCTTGACGTCGCCTTCGCCTTGACGGCCGCCAGCATCCTCGCATGCCTAGGCTTGATCAGTTCCCGGTAGATTTCCGGATCGAACAATGGCGCCATTTGCGCGGCCAGGTCGTCGCCAAGAAATACGATATCCACGTTGTCGCCCACGATATCCAGGGCGTTTTCCGCCACGGCGATCCAGCGGTCGGCGATGACATCCATCATCCGGGCCGAAAATTCACGGTTCTTGTAAAGATCCTTGAGCCAATCACCAAAGCCGCGCAGGAACTGCCCCTGGTGAATGATGCCGATAGGCATGTTCAGAATGACCGCGCAGCCGGTCGCGCGCTGGGCCTGGGCACGTTCGAGCAGGCCTTCGTAATAGCCCGGATTTTCAGGGTCCGGCCAGTCCCCGGTATCCAGCCTGTCCAATCCCGCCTGGCCGGGTTTCTTTTGCGCGAAGAACGGCCCGTCGACGTAAAGATAATGTCCGTCGTCGGCTTTCTTCCAGGTCGTGCCCCATTCATCGAGATAAGTATCGTCGTCGATCTCGTGCTGATCGCCGGCATAGCCGCCCAGCGCGACCATGCGGGTATCGACGTCAAAACGCTCCAACACGGAAACATCGGGCACGGCCAGGCGCCGGGTCTTGGAATAGATCTGGGTTTCATGTTCCAGGCCCAGATGCGCCTTCAGGCGATCATAGGCCGCCTGAAAAATCGTCGTCGTGAAGGTGCCGCCGAAATCGATTGGTGTCCGGTCCGGCTGGCGATGGTTCAAGGCCGCGAGAACCCTTTCCCGACGCGTCATTTCAAGCATCAAACCCTCCCCTGCGAACGCTTATCATGGCGTTCTAGGCCGCCGCTTCCTTGGCCAGGCGGCGGCAACGTTTCATCCAGCGTTTGCAGCGGTCGTCGATACCGGCCAGCACCTCGGCGCCGGTGATCGAGGTCATGACGTCCAAATGCAACGGATTGGTGATGGCCGATGTCAAGCCGGCGCCGATCAGCATCGCCATGAAGGCGCCATTCAAGTCGACCCGGTTGGGCAGGCCAAAACTGACATTGGATGCGCCGCAGGTGGTGTTGACTTGCAATTCCTCGCGAAACCGCCGGACCAGGGCCAGGGCCGCCCGTCCGGAATTGCCCACCGCACCGACCGGCATGACCAGCGGATCAACCACCACGTCGGCCCGTGCAATGCCGTGATCGGCGGCACGTTCGATGATCTTTTTGGCCACGGCGAAACGTTTGTCGATATCTTCCGAGATGCCTTCCTCGTCATTGCAGATGGCGACCACCGCCGCGCCGTGTTTCTTGACCAGGGGAAGGACGGCTTCAAGGCTTTCTTCCTCGCCCGTGACCGAATTTACCAGCGCCTTGCCGTTGCATTCGGCCAGGCCGGCTTCCAGGGCCGCCGGCATGGAACTATCCAGGCACAGCGGCGCATCGCTCAACGATTGCACCAGCGCCACCATGTCCCGCATCATCTTGGGCTCGTCCGCCATGGGCACGCCCGCATTGACGTCGAGTATGTGCGCCCCGGCCTCGACTTGTGCCACCGCATCCGCCTCGACCTGGGAATAGTTCCCTGCCGCCATCTGCTCCGCCAGTTTCTTGCGTCCGGTCGGGTTGATGCGTTCACCTATGACGGCGAACGGACGCTCAAAGCCGATCACCACTTCCTTGCTCGCCGAACTCAATACAGTTTCGGTCATACCGTTGTGTCCTTCCTTTGTTGTTGCTCCGGCGCATCGAGGCGCGCGGCCGCCGTTTTGCCGATGATGCGGTGTTTCAAAACACGAGACGCCCGAATGATCTCGGTGACGAACTCTTCCTGCCGATAGGCCATGACGTGAACACCGGCGATGCCTGGAATTTCACGGATCTGCTGGATCAGCTCGATACAGATTTTCTTGCCTTCCGCCTTTTGATCCTGCGCTCCCTTGATACGCTGAATTATTGCGTCGGGAATATGTACGCCGGGAACATTGTTGCGCATCCAATTGGCCGTGCGGGCGGAGGCCATGGGGCCAACCCCGACCAGGATGAAGCATTTTTTGTCCAAACCCAGATCCCGTACCACGGTCATGTAGCGTTCCAGCATAGGGATATCGTAGCAATACTGTGTCTGTACGAACTGGGCCCCTGCCTCGATCTTTTTTGCCAGGCGCAGGGGGCGTGCGTCGTATGGGGGCGCGAAGGGATTGGCGGCGGCGCCAAGAAATAGTTTAGGGGGCGAGGTGATCTTGCGGCCGGAGTTAAATACGCCGTCATCCCGCATGGCGCGGATGATCCCCAGCAGAGAGATGGAATCAAGATCAAAGACCGGTTTGGCTTCCGGCTGGTCGCCCGCTCCCACCGCATCACCCGTAAGGCACAGAATGTTCTGTACACCCATCGCGGCGGCGCCGAGGACATCGCCCTGGATAGCGATGCGGTTGCGGTCGCGGCAGGAGATTTGCAGCACCGGCGAATAGCCCGCCCGCGTCAGCAGGGCACAGATGCCGATGGAGGACATATGGCAATTGGCGCCGGAGGCATCCGTCGCGTTGATGGCGTCACAGACGGTGGAGAGGACGAGAGCCCGGCGAAAGGTATCTTCGGGATCGGCTGAATCGGGCGGGTTGAGTTCGGCGGTGACGGCGAAGCGCCCCGAGCGAAGCACCCGTTCCAAACGTCCGCTTGAGGTGCTGCCAAACGGCAGCGAAGCATCATCAATGGCGCCGACGGGTTCGGGGCTCATGCCGATTCTTCCTGTGCCTCGGCCGCCGCCCCGTCCTGGTCCTGGGCCTTAGCCAGGGACTCTGCCTGGCTGCGCCGCCGCGCGACGTTCTCCACCGCCAGGCGCAGCCAGGCGGAGGTGCCTTCAATAGCGTAATCCCGGGGCGGCTGGGGGCGTTGGAAGGGCCGTTGCTCGCGCATGCGGTTGCTGCCCTGCCAGGCTTCCACCCAGACGCAGCGCATGTCCGGCTCCACTTCACAGCTGCCATCCGGGCGCACACCGCCGCAGGGTCCGTTGCGCACCGATTTGGGACAGTTCGTCGGACAGGTCATCCCTGTTGCAGAGAGCACGCAGCGGCCGCACATCTGGCAGTCAAACAGGAAGCCCTTGGTCCAGTCTTCGGCGGCGGCAAATGGTTTTTCCAGTCGCCGCACCCCGATCCTGCACAACAAGGGATCAAAGACGTGGAAAATTGACGCTGAAACCCGGTATAGCCACTCAAGAGAACGGGCGTTGCGCGTGGCCCAGCGTCTGGCAGCATACATATCACATGATCCAGCTAAGGCTGACGTACGGCCAGGAACTCTTCAAAGCCTCCGACCCCGGTATGGCGCAATTCCAATTCCAGATCGACGGAAGCGGCGGCCCGCTCGGCGTGGGCAACAAGCTCCGGGTTATCGGTCTGCGCCAGATAAACCATCTTTTTGTAATGCGCGAAATAGGTGTCGCGCAGCTTGGGAAAGCGATCCAGGCCAAGGCCTTTAAAAACCAGCTTCTCGAAATGGCGGGCCAGAAAATCGGTCAGAAAGAAGCAGCCGGGTTCCTCGTCGATGATCTTCTTGAAACGCGCGCGGCCTGTGAAAACTTCATAACAGTGGGCCCCACCGATGCCTTCGATGCCTTCCTCTTGCAACATGTTCTCCATCAGACCGCCCGTGCCGCAATCACTGTAGAGCACAATGATATGATCGAACTTGTCGCGCCCGGCCTTGATTTTGGCCCGCACGCCTTCCGGCAGCACCTCGGGGCTGTTGTGCAGCTTGGCCGGCAGGCATTCGACCCGAATATGGTCCCAGCCGTTATCCTTGACGATGCCGACGATTTCACGCGCCAGGGCACCGCAGCATATTACCAGCGTCGTTGATTTTTCAGCCTTGGCTTCCAATCTACTTCACCCCATTAATAGCGGTGGCTGGTGCCGGTTTCGAACATTGCGATGATGTTTTCGGGCGGCACTTCGGCTTGGATGTTGTGAACGGAATTGAGAACGTAGCCGCCGCCCTTGCCGAGAATGCTAATGATCCGCTTGGTCTCCTCGGCCACTTCCTGGGCGCTGCCGAAGGGCAGGGTATGTTGCGTATTAATGCCGCCCCAGAAGGAAATCCGATCGCCGAATTCTCCCTTCAAGCGCTCGGGTTCCATATTGGCGGCAGTGACCTGAACCGGGTTCAGGGCGTCCACGCCAACATCAATCAGATGCGGAATGAAGTGATAAGCGGAGCCGCAGCAATGGAAGCAAACTTTGGCCTGGTCATTGGTCATATCCTTGACCGTTTGCACCATGCGGCGGTGGCGCGGCTTTAGATAATTCTTGTAGATCGTTTCGGGGTCGAACATGCAGCTGTCCTGGGTGCCCAGATCCTCGCCGAAATAGATAATGTCGACATTCTCCGGCCCGGCCGCCTCGATCATCACCCTTGCCGTGTCGCACCAGAAATCACACAGCTTGTCCATCATCCTCTGCAACGCTTCAGGCGCCTTGTACAGATCCTTCAGGTAGCTTTCGAAACCGCGCATGGCATAACCACGGTGCACGACGCCGCCTGGCAGATAGAGACAAACCGCGTGTTCGCCCTTGGCCTTGATCTCTTGCACCCGCTCCCTGACGCCTTCGGCGAAACCGGGGTTCGCGCCATTGGGCCAATCGAATTCCTCGACCCGGTCAATGGTCAGCTTGCCGCCATGGAAGGGCCCGTCCTTGTGCAGGAAATGCTGATCCACATCCTTTTCGGTGCGCTGCCAGTGAACCTGGAACATGTCGATGTAATTGTTGTCGTCGATCCAGTGATCGGGGCCGTCCTTGTAGGCGCCCGGCTGCACATTGCGCGTATCAACACCGAACCTATCAAGGACTTCCTCGGCCGGATGAGCGGCGGAATGGATGATCGACATCACCTCGGTCGGCGCCGTGACGCCCATGTGTTTTTTCAGGCGTTCATAGCCAGCCAAGGTTATGGAGGTAAATTCCGCGCCGCCAAAATCGATCGGCACCCGGTCCGGCTCTTCGTGGTTCAGAGCTGCCAGGATTCTTTCCCGATGGGTCCAAGACATTGTCATTTCCTCCAATTTCCGCCAGCCGCCATGGGCCGGGCGTTTTTTATTAGCCGGTGACGAATTCCCGCGCCTGCTCGACGGCGGCGGGGGCATCCATGCCATAGGCATCGGCACCGATGCTCATGGCGAATTCATGATGCACCGGCGGGCCGCCGATCATCACCTTGACGTTCAGGTTGCGGTTGGTGTTGGCATCCTGCACCGTCGCCACCGCCTTTTCCATTTCCGGCATCGAGGTGGTCAGCAGGCCCGACAGGGCGATGATGTCGGCTTCGTTTTCCTGGGCCGCCGTGATGAACTGTTCGCCGTCCACGTCCGTGCCAAGATCGACCACCTTGAAGCCCGCGCCCTCGAGCAGCAGGCCGACCAGGTTCTTGCCGATGTCGTGCAGATCGCCCTTGACCGTGCCCAGCACCACCGTGCCGATGGGCTTGACGCCGGTCTCCGTCAGCAGGGGGCGCAGAATATCCAGGCCAGCCTGCACAGCCTCCGCCGCCATCAACATTTCCGGCACAAACAAGGTGCCGGCGGAGAATTTCTCGCCAATCTCGTCAAGGGGGGCGATCAGGCCGTCCTGCAGGATGCTCTTCACAGGCGTGCCGGCATCGATTTCCGCCTGCACCAGCGTGGCGACATCCTCTTCTTCGTATTCCATGACCGCATCGAAAATCTCGGCAACACTCATCGGACAAATCCTCCAAAGGAAATCGGCTTCTTTTTTTCTAATATATTAGTGATATGTTAGAAAAAAACAGCGCGATTGTCAATGCTTGCGGGCCATGTGGCCGGCCTTGATCGTCGTGCCCTTTTGCCACAGGCGCACTTGACCAGCCGGGAAATCTCGACTGATATAGCGTCAAGCCATGGGATAAATGTGCAGATGTAAAACCCAGGGAGGAGCCCGTGCAGGACATTGATGTCTATGAGCAATTCCGCGACAGCATGCGCCGCTTCGCGAACGACAAGGTGGCGCCGCACGCGGCGGAAACGGACCAAACCAGTAGTTTTCCGACAGCCGCCTTCGCCGCCTTCCGCGAGGAAGGCCTACTCGGCCTGGCTTTCGAGGAGGATCTGGGCGGCCAGGATGGCGACCTAATGTCGTTAGTGATCTGCGGTGAGGAGGTCGCACGTTGCTGCGCCACCTCGTCGCAATTGCTGATGAACAACTGGATCGCCTCCTTCCCCCTGTTGCAATACGGCACCCGGGAACTGATCGAGGCCGTCATCCCGCCCGTGTCGGCGGGCGAGAAAAGCATGGGCTGGTGTTTGACCGAGCCGCAAAGCGGTTCCGATCTGTGGAGCCTGCAAACACGGGCCGAGCCAAGCGGCAACGGTTGGGTCCTGAACGGCCGCAAGCGCTTCATCACGGGGGCGACCTGGGCTGATTGGTATCTGGTCCTGGCCCGTACGGGCGAGAGATCCTTTGGCCTGTTCCTGGTCGACCGGGATGATCCGGGTCTCTCGTTTGGCAAGCTGGAAAAGAAAATGGGCCTTTGCGGCAGCCCGACGGCGGACGTCATTTTCGAGGATTGCCAAATTCCCGCCGAACGCGCCGTCGGCGAGCCGACCGGGGGCTATAAATATCTAACCGAGGGGCTGACCTATTCAAGGTCGCTGATCGCGGCCCAGGCGTTGGGTATCGCCCAGGGCGCTTTCGAGGCCTCGGTAAGTTACACCTCCGAGCGGCAACAGTTCGGCGAGCCGGTGTCGCGCTTTCAGATGGTCCAGGGCATGATCGCCGACATGGCGGTCAAGGTGGAAGCCTCTCGGGCGCTGCTTTACCGCTCGGTCGAGGCGGCGAGCGGCGAGGATCAGAACAAAGCGCGGGCGATTGCTTCAATGGCCAAGCTGCTTTGCAGCGACACCGCCATGGAGGTGACCACGGACGCGGTACAGTTGCATGGCGGCTACGGCTTCTTGAAGGATTACCCGGTGGAGCGGATGATGCGCGATGCCAAGATCACGCAAATCTACGAGGGCACCAATCAAGTGCAACGGCTGATCATCGCGAAACACGTGTATGGCCGCGGTGGGTAGTTCAATCGCGCAAATGCTCTATGTGTCGATGGAGCCCCTGGTAACGTCGAGGATATAGTCCATGAGACGGCCCGAGGCGGCCTCGGCGGCGCTGATATCACCGTCGGCGATGGCGAAGGCGACATCGGCATGGCGCCGTGCGGCCAGTTCCACGTCGGTGCTTTGCTGGTTATGGACGAACCAAAAGCGCCTGGATAATCCCGACATCAAGCCAATTGCCTTGGCGGCGTATTCGTTGCGGCAGGCCTCGGCCACCAAATGGTTGAATTGATCATCGAAGCGGATGAACGCCATGTCATCGCCGGCGGCGGCGCAGGCCAGCATGCTTTCCCCTATGTGGCGAAATTCATCACGCTCTGCCTGGTCCGCGCGTCTGGCGGCAGCGGCCACCATGACTTCCTCGATCTTGCGCCGCACTTCGAGCAGGCGAAGCTGCGATTGCACGTTGATATCCGAGACCAGAATGCCGCGTCTGGGCAAAATCACCACCAGCCCTTCCCGGGCCAGACGGTGCAGGGCCTCGCGGATCGGCGTGCGACCAATGCCCAGGCGCGCGGCCAAGGTCGCCTCCGACAAGACCGCCCCCGGTGCCAGCTGAACGGTAACAATAAGTTCTTCAAGCTGGCCGTAGGCCTGGTCCGTCAGGCTGACGGCACTGGATTTTTCGCGCCCGCCCTGGGTATTCAACATCGTCGCCACCAGATCTTCCCCATTTGATATACAGAAAATATATCACCAATATACTACTGGATTGCCATCAACGTGGTCAATCTTGGCGGTGGGTCCCGGCCCTCATCACAGGCAGGTATTATTGTTGCTGCCGTTTCCTGCGTTTTTTCTTTTTCTCCGGCATGGGCATGGGCAATACGCGCCGCAGTTCCGGATAAGCGTCCTTGGCATGCGGTATGGCCAGGGCATCGACGAAATATTTCTGGAAGGCCGGGGCCACCGCCGTTTCGATTTTCTCCACCCGTCGCACGACGCTTTCGATTTCCACCCGCGCCGCGGCATTCAGGAGGGCGATTCGGGCGCCGGTGCCCGCCGCGTTTCCGGCAGAGGAGACCTGGGCGGGATCGCAGTCGGGGATCATGCCCAGCGCCAGGGCGTAGACCGGATCGATATGGCTGCCGAAAGCACCGGCCAGGACGACGCGGTCGACTTTTTCGACCCCGAACAAATCCAGCAACAGCTTGGCGCCGGCATACAACGCGCCCTTGGCCAGTTGCACGGCGCGCACATCGGCCTGGGTAACGGCGATCTCCGGCTCGCCATCAAAGAGCACGAAGCGGCGCTCGCCGTCACTGGGAAAGGCGCCGTCCGGCGAAATGATGCCCCGCAAGGCCATCTCCGCCACCGCCTCTATAATGCCCGAACCGCAAATGCCTGTGATGCCGGTCTTGGCCATGGCCCGGTCGAAACCCGGCTCGTCCGACCACAGATCGCTGCCGATGATCTTGAAACGGGGCTGCAGGGTATTGGGATCGATGCGCACCCGTTCGATGGCGCCGGGCGCGGCGCGCTGGCCAGCCGAGATCTGCGCCCCTTCGAAGGCCGGCCCCGTCGGAGAGGAGGCCGCCAGCAACCTCTTCCGGTTGCCAAGGACCAGCTCGGCATTAGTGCCCACATCAACCAACAGCGAAACCTCGTCACGTTCGAATGGCGTCTCCGAAAGGATCATCCCGGCCGCATCCGCGCCCACATGTCCCGCGATACAGGGCAGAAAATAAACTTCCGCGCCGGCCGCCAATTCAAGACCGAGGTCGCGCGCGGCCACGGTGACCGCGCCATCCACGGCCAGGGCGAATGGTGCCACGCCGAGCGGCCCGGGATCCAGGCCCAGGACCAGATGATGCATGATCGGATTGCCTACGATCACCACTTCGTAAATATCGCCCCGTTCGATGCCGGCCTCCGCCGCCGCCTGGCCGGCCAATTTATTCAGGCTGGCCCGTACCGCCGCCGTCATTTCCGCCCCGCCACCCGATTGTGTCATGGCATAGGAGACACGGCTCATCAGATCCTCGCCAAAGCGAATTTGCGGGTTCATGGCCGAGGCAGTGGCCAATACCTCGCCATCCGCCAGATTGACCAGATGCACGGCCAGGGTGGTCGAGCCGACATCGATTGCCAGGCCCAACGCTTGATCCGTGAAACCGGGGCGCACTCCGACGATCCGGCTGCCCCCGCGGACGGCGGCGGTCACCGTCCAGCGTCCCGCGCGCATGGCCGCCGCGCCTTCCGCCAGAACCGCCGGATCAGTGGTAAGCCCCTGCAGACCCCAGGTCTCGCCGAGCGCCCGGGCCAGCCTTTCGCCATCACCGCTAGGAATTTCCAGTTCCGGCGGAGGCACATCCACGGCATGCAGATGCAGCACCGGATCCAGCTCGATGGCGCGGGCCTCGGCCCGTTTGCGCACGACCTGGCGGTGGACCTGGCTTTCGGGCGGCACATCGATTACCAGGTCGCCCAATATGCGGGCGTGGCAGGCCATGCGGCGGCCCGGCTTCAACCCCTTGCGTTCGGCATAGGCGGCCTCGGCGGTATGGCCGGGCGATATGTGATCGATGCTGGAACTTATGCCGTGCTTGGCGAAGTCGCCCTCGCCAACCTCGATCTGGCAGCGTCCGCACAGGCCGCGCCCGCCACAGACCGAATCCAGATCGGCGCCCAGGCTACGGGCGGCATCCAGCACCGAGACGCCCAGCGCCACCCGGCCCTGCTTGCCCGAGGGCGAAAAGACGACAAGCGCCTGCTTGTTGGATGCCGAAGATGACTTATCAGGCACGTGCGCTCACTTGAATTAGGCGTCCCCTTCGCCTGCCGGCGAGCTGCCTAACGTTTGCGGCACCTCGACGACATATCGTTTTTTGGCATTAGCCAAGAATTTCGACATATGAAACGCGGCATGCGGGGGGAGGTAGACCTTGTCCCTGCCAATCGGGCAGGCGCGCCGGGCAAGACAGTGCAGATCGATACAGCTTTTGCCTTCGTCCGTGGCGATGTGGCGGACGCAGGCTGGGACGTCGTAGTTGCCGTCCTCGTAGGCATCGACCGGGCAGACTTTCAGGCACTTCCTGTCGGCGCAGCTTTCGCACGGGTTCTCGGCCGCCGGACGCGGGGGCAGAGCAAAGCCCGGCTCGAACACCAGGGCGGCGCGATAGGCATGCCACAAACCGTACTGGGGATGGATCAGTGGGCCCAGCGGCGACTGCCAAACGCTGTCCGCCTTCATGGCCCAGCGCTGAAACGGGTGATAGGGCTGATCAAATGGAAAATGCACCCGCGCGCCCAGCTTGTCGGCAATCGGCCGCATCACCTCCGCCGTCCAGTCGTTCAGCGGATTCTGCGTCGCCTGACGCTGTTCCGCCCCGCTTGCCGCATCGAAGTGCGGCCACATGGCCGAGCCGGCATTACCGACAATCACCACGACGGCATCGGTATCCGCCGTTATTCCGGGTACCGCATCATCCGCGGTCGGCTTGAAACCGCCCCGGCAAATAAAGCCGGTGCCGTCCAGCGCGGCCCCGATATCCTCATAGCGCATGCGCTACCTCCAACTGTCGTCACGCCGCACGGTCTTAGCAATTAGTAGCGATGGTTCAAACCGGTATCGAACATTGCGACAATATTCTCCGGCGGCACCTCGAACTGGATGTTGTGTACCGCGTTCAAAACATAACCGCCCTGCTTGCCGAATATGTCAATGCAGCGTTCGGTCTCCGCCCGCACGGCATCGGCGGACTGATAGGGCAGAATGTCCTGGGTATTGATGCCGCCCCAGAATGACATGCGGTCGCCGAATTCATCCTTCAGGCGGTCCGGCTCCATATTCTTGGCGGTGACCTGCACTGGGTTCAGAATATCGACACCGATATCGATCAAATGCGGGATAAAGTCGTAGGCCGAGCCGCAGCAATGGAAGAGCGACAGACCGCCGGTTTTGGATTTCAGGGTCTGGATGACCCGTTCATGACGCGGTTTGATCAGGCGGCCATAGGTATTGTCGGGATCGAACATACAGCCGTCCTGGGTGCCCAGATCCTCGCCGAAGAAGATGATATCGATGTTCTCCGCGCCGGCCGCCTCGATCATATGCTCCGAGGCCCGGATATTGTAATCGGCCAGCTTGTCCATCAGGTAACAGGCCGCTTCCGGCGCGCGCAGGAAATCCTTAAGGAAATCGACCATGCCGCGCAAGGCATAGGCCCGGTGGATCACCTGGTCCGGCACATTCAGGATCAGGCAGTAATCGCCCTCGGCTTTGAAGCCCTCGACCTTTTCCTTGATGCCGGCGGCGATGGCGGGATTATCGGGATCGGGCCAGGCCATGGCGTCGATCCTGTCGATAGTCAGCTTGCCGCCGCAAAGTGGGCCGTCCTTGTAGAGGAAATGTTTGTCATCCGTGCCCACGGTGCCCTTGAAGGTGACACCGAAGTGATCGATGAAGGTCAGATCATCGACCCATTCACCCGATGCCCGGCCAAAGCCGGCGGTTATGGCGCGGGTATCCACGCCGAAACGGTTCAGAACCGAGGTATCCGGATCGGCCAGATGATTCAGTTTCGAGCGCACCTTGGTTTCATGCTCAAGGCCCAAATGCGCCTTCAGCCGGTCATAAGCATCCAGCACGATGCCGGTAGCGCCGGCGCCGGCCAGATCGATCGGCACCCGGTCCGGTTCTTCGTGGTTCAGCGCCGCAAGCACGCGGTCCCGTGATGTCCAAGACATTGTCATTTCCTCCAATTTCCGCCAGCCGCCATGGGCCGGGCGTTTTTTATTAGCCGGTGACGAATTCCCGCGCCTGCTCGACGGCGGCGGGGGCATCCATGCCATAGGCATCGGCACCGATGCTCATGGCGAATTCATGATGCACCGGCGGGCCGCCGATCATCACCTTGACGTTCAGGTTGCGGTTGGTGTTGGCATCCTGCACCGTCGCCACCGCCTTTTCCATTTCCGGCATCGAGGTGGTCAGCAGGCCCGACAGGGCGATGATGTCGGCTTCGTTTTCCTGGGCCGCCGTGATGAACTGTTCGCCGTCCACGTCCGTGCCAAGATCGACCACCTTGAAGCCCGCGCCCTCGAGCAGCAGGCCGACCAGGTTCTTGCCGATGTCGTGCAGATCGCCCTTGACCGTGCCCAGCACCACCGTGCCGATGGGCTTGACGCCGGTCTCCGTCAGCAGGGGGCGCAGAATATCCAGGCCAGCCTGCACAGCCTCCGCCGCCATCAACATTTCCGGCACAAACAAGGTGCCGGCGGAGAATTTCTCGCCAATCTCGTCAAGGGGGGCGATCAGGCCGTCCTGCAGGATGCTCTTCACAGGCGTGCCGGCATCTATTTCCGCCTGCACCAGCGTGGCCACATCCTCTTCTTCGTATTCCATGACCGCATCGAAAATCTCGGCAACCGTCATATCGACTCTCCTGTCACGGCGGCCGCTGGTTTCGGAATATTCTGCCATCGTCGTTTTACTCGGCCACGCACGAAGCCTCGGACGATACGGGACTCCACCCCGACATTTCACAAACAGAAACTGTGTTTGTCAACGAATAAAGGCCGCGCCGCCGCCCATGGCCCGCTACAGCGACCGCCCGGCGTGGCGTCCGGCGATGCGGCCAAGGCCGAGCGCGGCCAAAAGACCGTTCGCCGAACAATAGCCCTTGTTGCCATCAGCCCCGGAGACGCCGACCGCCGTGCCGCCCACCGCGTACAGGTTTTCTATCGCCGTGCCATCGGCGCGCAACGGCTGGGCGTTGGCATCCACATCGAGGCCTCCCTGGGTATGAAACAGCCCGGCGGTCACTTTCACCAAGGTATAGGGCGGACGCAGCGGCGCGCCGCTGAAATCGCCGCCAAAGTCCTTGCGCCCGAGCGGATCGACGGCCCCGTTCGCGGCCTTGTTGTAGCGCGCCAGGGTATCGGCGAGGGCCGCGCCATCAAGGCCGCAAGCGGCGCCAAGCTCCTCTATGTCCGCACCACGGCGTGCGCCGCCGTAGGCGACAATGTCGCGATAGTCCTGGGCCTTGGGTTCGAGGTAGTGATGGATGCGCTCGTCAAAAACGACAAACGCCATATGTTCCGTTTGTGACCGCACGGCGGAGGTGCAGCCGGAATAGCCAAGGGATTCATCAACAAATCTCCGCGCCTCGAGATTGACCAGAAAGCCGCCGCGCTCAATGGCACTCCATGTCATCAGCGCGCCTTGGGGATGGGAGACCGAGGCATGTCCCTGATAGGCGCCCATGTCCCGCGCCTGGGCGCCAAGCTCAAGGCCCCAGACGATGCCTTCGCCCATGTTGCCCCGATGCCCGAAATAGGGTGCCTCCGCGATCTCAGGAATATATTTGCGCAGCATCTCCTTGTTGGCGCCAAAGCCATTGGTGGCCAGGATGACTTTCCTGGCGCCGATCCGGTGTTCCACCCCGGCGTTTTCGATGACCGCGCCGGCTATTCCGCCGTTGCCGTCCCGCAACAGCCGGCGAACCGGATTGCCTGGTGAAACCAGGATGCCGTTGTCATGTGCCTTTTGCTCCAGGGCGGCGACCACGGTGGCGCCCTGACGGCCGCTGGGGCCATGGGTCCGGGGCACCGAGTGGCCGACTTTTTTCAGGTCGGGAACAAAGGCCAGCGGTACATCCAGGCTGTCGACCATCCATTCCACCAGGGGCCCGCTTTCGCCCGCCAGGGCACGAACCAGATGCTCGGGCGCGGTGCCGTTGGTCCGGCGCATGATATCCGTTGCCATCAGATCGGCGGAGTCTTCGATACCGGCGGCCTGTTGAAATCGCGAGCCCGCGCCGGGAACGGAGCCGGAGCTAAGCGCCGTGTTGCCGCCCAGGCGATCGTGTTTTTCGACCAGTGCAACCTGGGCGCCGCTTTCCCGTGCCGCCAGGGCCGCCACCAGACCACCGCCGCCGCCGCCCACGACCAAGACATCCGTTTCCGCATCCCAAGCCATCCGCGCCTCTCGTCTACGGGATTGGACCTGCCAATCAGGCCCTTTATCCGATCAGCGCGCGACTGGCACGTTGTCATAAACGCCGACGCCCTGAATGATCAGGAACTTGAAGGCGCCGTCGTCAAGACCATGAACATAATGCGCCACCATCGGCGGGACTTCGCAGCGTTCACCGGCCCGCAGGACATATTCGGCGCGCGGCGCCCGGGTCTCGACCACCATCGGTCCTTCAAGGCAGACGAACGAGTCGGTGATTTCGCTGTGGTAATGCCAGGGAATGCATTGTTTCTCGGCCAGGGTCAGCACCGTCACGCGCATGTCGGCGCCTTCCATGACCGGTTCGCGGCCCGCGATTTCCGCGGCCTCATAAGGGCGTACTTCCACATCGGCCTCCATTCCACCGTTATTTCGAAGGGCCATTATCATCGACCTTGGCCACGGTTGGCGATGTTTTTATTTATCGCATTGGGTTTCGTAAGACATTTCATAAGACATGGAATTGATCAGAAGGTCAGGGCTGAAATGCATTAATGGAAAAACAAATTAACCATACAAATTAAGGATGCCTATCAATTCCAAATTAACTAATCGAGCTTATTGGTAAATGTAATAAAAAAATTTCGGAGAATGCGCAATTGCCACAAATGGATAATTCCTAACGAGTTGGATACATCATGGCCAGAATGCCAAAACTACTCAGGCAATTACTTCAGAATGACGAGGCTAATCAAAACGATGAGCAGGTCGTTCTGCGCGAAGAAACTGATCAGACCGGATTAGCGCAAGGCGATGGCGCCCTTGGCGCGGAGCGGCTGCGCGAGGACGGGTCCGAGCGGTCATTCTGGCAAACCATGGCCGGTACCGGCGAAACATCGGAAAGCGCACAATCCGCAGCACGCGTGCAAAGCGAAGCGCGGATAGATACCGGCACGGCCAGCCAGCCGGACGCCGAACCGGATGCCATAGCTGCCGAGGCGCAGGTGCAAGCGCCGGCGATGCAAGGCGAAATGGCCGACGACTCCAACCAGGCCAACAGCGCGCCCGCGCGGCAAGGCGGCGGCACCAACGGCGCCGCTATCGACACGGCGGCGGACGAGGGTCCAGGCGACCAGATGCAAACGGCAGGCGATGCCGAGCAGCGCGCCAACTTGGCAGATACGGCCACCACGACGGCGGCCCCGGAAATCAGTCCAGCGGACATGCAGCCGGCCGAGGCAGCTTCCGCCATTGATGCGGCACCGGAAATTCAGGACACCGAAGGCGCGCCTGCTGACGACGGGCCGGCGCGGGATCCGGCGGCGGAACCCATCCTCGCCCCTGGCGAAGGCGCCAGAAACTTATCCCCGGCTTCTGGGGAGACTTCCACGGATCAAGGCGGCGCCCCGGCTCAAGCCAGCGTGGCGCCACGGGAATTGCCTGAAGCAGGCCCCGGCACTGGCCAAGGCAACGGCAATGGCAACAACGGCCAGGGCAATGGTAACGCCAACGGTCTGAACGGGACCCAAGGCAACGGCAACGGCAACGGCAACAACGGCCAGGGCAATGGCAACCAGGGTAACGGGAATGCCAACGGGCAGAACGGGACTCAGGGCAACGGCAATGCCAATGCCAATGCCAACGCCAACGGCAACAACGGCCAGGGCAATGGCAACCAGGGTAATGGCAACGCCAATGGTCTGAACGGGAACCAGGGCAACGGCAACGCTAATGCCAATGCCAACGGCAACAACGGCCAGGGCAATGGCAACCAAGGTAATGGCAATGCCAATGGTCTGAACGGGAACCAGGGCAACGGCAATGCCAATGCCAACGCCAATGGCAACAACGGCCAAGGCAACGGCAATGCTCAGGAACCGGCGGCGGAGGCCAACGGAAACGGCAACGCCAACGGGCAGAATGGCACCCAGGGCAACGGCAATGCCAATGCCAACGCCAATGGCAACAACGGCCAAGGCAAC
>CAYWYB010000005.1:0-7276 GCA_964462145.1 uncultured Rhodospirillaceae bacterium | reverse complement strand
GGCAATGCTCAGGAACCGGCGGCGGAGGCCAATGGAAACGGCAACGCCAACGGGCAGAATGGCACCCAGGGCAACGGTAATGCCAATGCCAACGCTAATGGCAACGCCAACGGGCAGAACGAGACCCAGGGCAACGCCAATGCCAACGCCAATGGCAACAACGGCCAGGGCAATGGCAATGGCCAAGGCAACGCCCAGGCCGCGCCCAGTCAAGAACAGGCGGAACCGGCACAGGAACCTGCCGCGCCCGTAGCCGAAACCGAGCCCGTGGCGGAAGAAGCTGCCGGCAACGGTCAGGCTAACGGCAACGGCAATGGCAATGGCAACGGAAATGGCCAAGGCAATACCCAGGCCGCGCCCAACCAGGAGCCGGCGGCACCGGCACAGGAACCTGCCGCGCCCGCAGCCGAGACTGAGCCCGTGGCGGAAGAAGCCGCCGGCAACGGTCAGGCTAACGGTAACGGAAATGGCAATGGCAACGGAAATGGCAACGGAAATGGCCAAGGCAACGCACAAGCCGCGCCCAGCCAGGAGCCGGTAGCGCCGGCACAAGAACCTGCCGCGCCTGAGGCCGAAGCTGGGCCCGCGGTTGAACAGGTAGCACCTGTTGAGGTGGAAGAGGCGCCCGAACCGGAAACCGAGGCCGAGGCCGAATTCCTGGCGGAAGAAGCCGCTGGCATCGAACCGGGCAGTACCGGCAACCAGGGCAATGGCCAGGGCAACGATACCGGTCAGGGTCAGGGCAACGGTAATGGCAACGGCACCTCACAGGGGGCCGGCAACCAGGAACCAGCAGCACAGGCCCGAGAAACGACCGCACCAAGCGCGCCCGTGATCGAAGCCGGGCCCGCCGTGGAACAGCCCGCGCCGGTTGAAACGATTTCCGGCGGCAGCGGCAGCGACACCTTGACGGGCGGCGATGGCATCGACGCTATCAGTGGCGGCGAGGGTAGTGATAGAATCAGCGGCGGCGGCGGCGACGATCAACTGGACGGCGGCACCGGCAACGACCGCATGTCCGGCGGCGACGGCGCCGACACCATCAGCGGCGGCGAAGGCCGTGACTATGTCAGCGGCGGCGCCGGTAGCGACCAGCTCGACGGCGGCAGCGGTAGCGATTTTCTGTCAGGCGGCGACGGCGCCGACATCATCTCCGGCGGCGAGGGCCGCGATTTCGTGATGGGCGGTGACGGCGCTGACCAGCTATCAGGTGGCGAAGACAGTGACCGGCTTTATGGCGGCGCTGGCAGCGACCAGCTCGACGGCGGCACCGGCAAGGATCGGTTGGACGGTGGCACGGGCGACGATGTCCTGTCGGGTGGCGCCGACAGGGATAGCCTGAAAGGCGGTGACGGCAATGACATCCTGCTTGGTGGAGAGGGCAAGGACAGCCTGAAGGGTGGCGACGGCGATGACGTCCTGGATGGCGGCGAAGGCAGCGACAAGCTGGACGGCGGCAGAGGCTTTGATACTGTCGTGTTTGACGGCAATGCCCGTGATTACCGCGTCACCGAAGGCCGGCGTGGCATTGAGTTCGAGGACCTGCGCGACGGCGGTTCCGTCGACACGGTCAGAAACGCCGAAGCGTTTGAATTCGCCGACCAGACCCTTTCCGTGGATGAAGTGGTCGAGGCTATGATCTCAGGCTGGGAGGATACTTTCGGTAGCCCTGATAGCGCCAGCTCCCAAGGCACGGGCGGCGATACCCTCTTCGGCGATGGGGGTATCGGTAATACCGCCATGACCGGCATCACAACCAGCCGCTGGAGTAGCAATTCATCCCTGCCGAATGCCGAGACCATGTCGGCCGACGGCGGTTGGACGGCCGATCAGGATTCCGGCACGACACCGTCAACCGATGGCGGCGGTGGGACCTTCAGCGATAACGCAGGCGGTGCCATCACGACGGAAGACAGTAATCAGATGGCGCAGCAGAATATCGATGCGGCCGATTATTCAGGTGTCTGACCGCTCAGGTTGACCCCAGCGCCTTGGCTGAAAGATCCAGGGCCTGGCCGATGCGCATGCGAAGGTTGTCCATGTCGACGCCTTCGGCGCTTTTCTTGCCAGCGCAATAGCGGGCATAGACGCCGTGGATGATGCAGGCACTTTTCCACCAGTTGAAGCCGATATAATAGTCGAGCAATGACAGATCGCGCCCGGATTTTTCCCCATAGCGCGCCGCCAGTTCGGTCCGGCTTGGGAAGCCGGGCACCATGGTGGCCGCACCTTCGCGGTCATCGCCGGGCTCGGCCCATTGGTTCAGGGCATAGCCCAGATCGGCCAGGGGATCGCCCAGGGTGGATATTTCCCAATCGACGACCGCGACGACCGTGGAATCCGGCCCGATCAGACAATTGTGCACGCCGTAATCCCCATGCACCACGCGCGCGGGGCCCTGTTCCGGGATATTGGCGGCCAGGTAATCCCGCAGATCATGGGCCCGGGGGTCGTCATAGTCGGCATCCCCCGCCGAGGAGGTCCAGGAGCGGAACCAGGTGCGCAGCTGGCGGCCGATATAGTCTTCTTTCTTGCCCAGATCACCCAGGCCAATGTCGTCAGGGTCAAGGGCATGCAGATCGGCCAGGACATCAATAAAGGACCAGGCCATGGTGCGCCTTTTGTCTTCCGGGACCAGGGCCTCGGTATCCTCGGGGCTGTACAGCGGTTTGCCGTCGATCAGCCCCATGACATAGAACCAGGCGCCGGTGACATCGGGGCTTTCGCAAAATCCCAAGGCCGGCGCCACGGGAACGGCCGTTGGGCCCAGGCCGGATATCAGGGCCCATTCCCGGCTCATGTCATGGGCCTTGGGCAATAATTCGCCCTGGGGCGGGCGGCGGACGACGGCGGCACGGCCCTGCGGATCATCGATCCGGTAGGTCAGATTGGAATGGCCGCCTTGCAGACGGGTCCATTTGAAAGGCGGCGTCAGACCCACCACATTATCGGCGATCCACGCCTCGACGGCGGCAACGTTGTAGCCTTCAGGTTCTGTCTCTTGCGGGTCCATTGCTGATCTGCCCTTTTGCCCTTCTACTCTTGCACTGAAACATAATGGCCCATTGTGGGAGATTTATGCCTCGGACGCCATCTCCGAATGCAGCCGTTCCCAAAATTCGGAAAGTTGTTGCGCCTCGAATTCGAAACCCCAAATCAGCGCCTAGCGTTGCGTGTGCGGTTTGAGTAGTTGACCAAGCGCCGGACTCACGCGATGCGCCGGGAATTTGTCGGCCAGCACTTTGGCATAGGCACGGGCCGCGTCAGTATTTCCAAGGGAGAGATGGCTAACCGCTAGCATGTCAAGCAGAACAGGCGAAGGGCCGGCCAATTCCAAACTCTTTTCAAGTGGCGCCACGGCACGGCTATGATTGCCGGATGACCAATAGAGCACACCCAATTGATACAGCACGCCGGCATCTTCCGGTACTTTCCTGGCCGCCATCTCCAGGGTTTCCCGAGCCTGAGCTGACCCATCCAGCGCCGATTGTATCCGTGCCAGGGTCAACCAGGCGTCGGCCAGCTGCGGGTCCATGGCAAGGGCCGTTTGAAGCGCCTTTTTCGCGATTGAGAACCTTCGCAACGCCATCGCGAGGCCCGCAACCTGCATTTGGGTTTCGGGAAAATCGGCGCGGGAGAAAAGTGATTTCTCATAGGCACTGATTTCCGTGCCCGCGGCGGCCTTGTTTTCGTCGGATAAGGCATCAAACCGAATGTTGATGAACAACCGCGCCGCTTCGAGGCGGACAGCCTTCGCGGGATCCCGCAGCAGAGGTGCCGCCAACTCAACCCGAAGCATCGGCGGTGCATGATCCAGCAAACGAAGCGCGGCTCCACGTATGAGCGCGTCTTCGGCATCTAGCAATGGCGCGATGCGGCCGATCAAATCCGGTTTCATGACTCGGCGCAGCAGATCCAGCGCGGTTGCGCGTACTATTGCCGGATGCTCTGCATCAGATGCCAGGCCGATGAGTTTTTCCGCTATTTTCGGCCCTGGTTCGGTTCGCCCGGCATGCAGTGTTTGGCCATAATGGAAGGCGCCAGAACGTCCGTCCGGGAACCATTTTTTGACATTCGCGGCTGCCCAGGATGTTGTCTGCTCTCCATGGCAATTGCCGCAGGCATTCGGCGTGGCGAGGCTGGCCGAAAGGTCCGGACGCGGCACGCGAAAACTATGATCCCGGCGCGGATCGACTTGCATATAGGTTTTCGCCGGCATGTGACAATTGACGCATTTCGCGCCATCGGTGCCGGGTTCGTGATGATGGTGCAGCGGGCTATCGTAGAGGGCTTTCTTCAGGCTCTCGAACGCCTCATTGCCCGCGGGACCATGGCATTGCGTGCAAACCCCATTGCCTTCCGCCACAAGAGTGCCGCCGTGGGGTTCGTGGCAGTTGGAGCAGCGCACGCCTCGACGATGCATCTTGCTCTGCAGGAACGAGCCGAAGACATAAACCTCGTCGTCAATCTGCCCGTCGGCGTGATAAAGCCCCTCGCGCAACAGGGCCAGTTTGTAATGATCGGAAAATTTCGCGTTCGGCGGAGGTGAGTTGGCACCCAGGGGGCCGCGCCGGGAATGGCAACGGGCACAAACCTGAACTTCCTGTTCCGCCGCCGCCCCGGCGATCTTGACCGTCAGCCCCTTGTCAGTCACGCCCATGGCATTACGGTCTTGGAGGGAGGCCGTGTCCCTGGCCCAATCGATATGCGCTTGGCCTGGGCCGTGACAGGCCTCGCAACCGACGGTCAGTTCGCTCCAGCTGCTTTGATAGCTCGATGACTTTGGCGCATAGCCTTTAATGAAATTGGTCTGGTGACATTCCGCGCAACGCGCCTGCCAGTTCTTGTAGGGGCCCGACCAATGCAGTCCGTCGCCACCTTTGAATTCTTGATCGGGGTATAGATGGAACCATCGCCCGGCTTGCGTGTCCCAGGCGATGTCGAGCGCCTGCAGGCGGCCTTTGTCCAGTTCCACCAAGTACTGCTGAAGCGGCTCGACCCCGACCGTGTACTGGACCGCATATTCCGTTGGTTTTCCGTCTGGTCCATCCGTATCGACAAGGAATTCGCCATCGCGCTGGAAAAACCGCGACCGGATGCCGTTATGTTCAAACACCGTGTCAGCAAAATCGCCCAGGACATTTTTAGCTGTGGCCGGGCGCAAAGCCCAGCTGTGATGCGATGCCTTCCAAGCCGCATATTCTTTTTGATGACACGCCGCACAGACCTTGGAGGAAACATAGGCTGGGGCATTTGTGCCGGTGGCGGCAAAACTTGTTGGCGCCAGAATAGTCATCAGGCCGATTGCAAACGCGCCCTGGACAAGGTCAAAATTCCCGACAAATCGCCTGATCAAATTCTCTCGCCCAGGTTTGAAAATTTCAAAAGGGCCGATGTTTTCGCACTGCGCGGGCCCGAGAAGAAAAATAGTCTTCAGAATTGATTTTCAACCCCTCCGCTCTATCTGATTTTTCGGATGCAACCCGAGATTTTTGCTCGGGAACTGCTTGAGGCCAATTGGCAGCACCATTGGGGAGGTCCTGCATGAACGTGCCAGGGATTCATACCCTGCTTGCCGCTTTCGCGATGGCGGGAGCATTATTGGGCAACGCCGACAAAGCGGCGGCGGCCGAGGGTGCAGCCTCGAATTATTTTCCCGGCGGCTACGGAAGTCTGCTCGTTGGATTGGCGCCAGAGCCCGGTCCGGTATTTGTGGATCTGAATCTGTTCTATAGCGCGGAGGCCAGCCGCGCTGTCCTGCAGGGGCGTGGCAACGTCAATGTGGATGTCGATGCCGCATATATTCTGTTGCAGGGCCTTTATACCTGGGAGGCTCCCAGTCTTGGCGGCCGTTTCGCAATCGGCGGCTATGTCCCCTTGGGTTATGCCTCGCTGGATGCCGGCCTCACCACCGGCTTGGGCTCGGTGGCCATATCCGATGACGAAACCGCATTGGGGGACATCGGCCTGATACCGGCTTCATTTTACTGGAGCGCCGGCAACTGGAACTTCAATCTCTATGAACTGATCATTGCGCCAACCGGCCAATATGACATCAACAACAACGTCAATGTCGGACGCAACTATTGGAGCTTCGATACCATTGCCGCCGTTACCTGGTTCAATGAAAAATCCGGAACGGAAGTCTCATTCATCCCCGGCTTGATGCTCAATGCCGAGAACCCCGACACCAATTATCGTACCGGTGCGGAATTACACATCGATGTCATGGTCAACCAGTTCCTATCGGAAACCTTCGCCGTGGGCCTGCATGGCTATGCCTACAAGCAGATCGACGGTGATTCAGGTATGGGCACCATCCTTGGCGGCTTCAAGGGAGACTCCGTGGGTTTTGGCCCGGCCATTTCGTGGATACCCGCATTTGGCGGCGGCAAAGTGGCGGTTTCCGGAAAATGGCTCCACGACATCGATGCCACGAACAGAATGGAGGCGGACTACGGCGCGCTCTCGATCAGTATCCAGTTTTGAACATCATCTGCAAATGCGGTTCCCGGCAGAGATTCATAAAGGATACCAGTGATGATTACGAACATCTCGAAGACAGTTTTATGTCTGTTGCTGTCACTAATACTGATTGCTCTGTTCGGAGGGGCTTGGAGTGCCGCGTTGGCGGGCTCCGATGCACCTGGGCCACGAATGGTGTCCATCGACTACGAGGCGCTCTATCAGATGCCGAAGCCGCCTGAGTACAAGCCATTTAACTTCTATGGCGCCTTTCTCTTCTCTGTCGCGCAGCACAAAACACCCATGGCCTTCAATTCGGCGCGGCCAACGCCGGACAACATTTCGCAGACCATGGATGTCGTGTTCAAGGATATCAACGGAATAAAACTAGGCCTGGATGTTTACCAGCCAAGCAATGACGATACGCCCAATCCGTTGGTCGTGATCGTGCATGGCGGCGCCTGGAAGGCGGGCGATAAATCCATTTATCGGACCTACGGTCTCGATTTCGCGGCTATGGGTTACACGGCGGCGTCGATTAACTATCGGCTGTCCGGCCAAGCCCCTTTCCCCGCCGCGGTCGAAGATATTCGAGACTCAGTCGTTTACCTGCGAAAACATGCCGCCAAATTCAACATTGATCCCGAGCGGTTGGTGATCTTTGGCAGCTCCGCCGGCGGCCACCTTTCGGCCTTTGCCGGTTTGGCGGCCAACACACCGGGTGCATCCTATTTGGAAGGTATTGATGCCAAGACCATCTGTCTGACGTCAGCGCCCCTGGGACATATTGAGGGGTTTTCATAAGGGAGGA
>CAYWYB010000004.1:0-42911 GCA_964462145.1 uncultured Rhodospirillaceae bacterium | reverse complement strand
ATTGTCCTACTGGATAATAAACAGACGTGAAATAATATCACTAACCTATTGAAATTATTGGTGCCGGCGACAGGAGTCGAACCCGTGACCTACTGATTACAAATCAGTTGCTCTACCAACTGAGCTACGCCGGCATTGGGGGCTGGTTGTAGTCGGTTGTGGCCGTTGGCTCAACCGTCTTTTACCGTGCCCGCCATGATTCATCCGCCGCCAAAACGCCGCCTTCAAAACGCCGCCATGCGTTGAAAACTAGGGCCGGCCGCAGCAACCGCCTGGCCTGCCACCGGGATGCCGCCCTTGATCACCAAACGGTGGTTCTCCCGCCGTGAAACCATGCGGATGTCCTCGCCCGGATTGCCATCTACCACCAGGAAATCCGCCGCCATTCCCGCCGCCACCCGGCCCTGGTCCGCCAAGTCCATCAGATCGGCACTGGCCGAGGTGCCAAAACGCAGGGCATCCACCGGGCTGACGCCCAGGTCCGCCATGAATTCAAGCTCCATGGCATTGGCGCCGTGGCGGTTGAACGGTGTACCCGCGTCCGTACCCATGGCAATGTTGCCGCCCGCCCGGTAATACATTTGCAGCGAGCGGCTGTGGCTCTCCGAGATCCGAGATGCCTTGTCAACAACATAGGCCGGAATGCCGTCTTGTGCATTGTCGAGAATATTGCGCAGAGCCGAGATCGTCGGCACCAGATAGGTCCCCCGGGCCAGCATTTCGCGGACACAGGTCTCGTCCATGAAAATGCCGTGCTCGATTGAGGTGATGCCGCCGCGCACCGCATTCAAAATGCCGTCCCGACCCTGGGCGTGCGAGGCGCTGCGGCGATGGAAGCGCCGGCCCTCGGCGATGCCGGCGGCGATCTCCTCGGCCGTGTAATGGGCATCCTCCGGGTTCACGCCGGGTGTCATGACGCCGCCGGTGGCCATGATCTTAATCAGATCGCTGCCCGCGTGGATCTGTTCGCGCACCGCGCGGACCACCTCGTCGATGCCGTCGGCGATGCGGCCGGATCGGTTGCCGTGCCCCCCCGTCATACAGATTACCCGGCCCGAGGCGCGGATCGTCGGGCCCATTTGTTGGCCGGCGTTGACCGCATCGCGCACGGCGAATTCCAGATAGTCCTTGCCGCCGCAATCGCGCAGCGCCGTGATGCCGCCGGCCAGGGATGTCTGCGCCCGTTCCAGCGCCTTCATGGTCAGTTGCCCCGGCAACAGCTTGTCGGCGGCGGTGCCCGGGTCGCCCTCGGCGCCTAGGCACAGATGCACATGGCAATCGAACAGACCCGGCAGCAAGGTGCCGCCCGTGGTGTCGATGGTCTGACCCGCGAAGCCGTCGAATTCGCCGCTTGGCGCGACCTTCGCGACCTTGCCGTCCTCGACCAGAACCGCCTGGCCATCGACGATTTCGCCGCCGCCGTCGTACAATAGGCCGCCGGTGTAAAGTTCCGTCATCACAATGATCCTTTGATCAATAGCTAAACAAGTTAGTAATAACCGGGCGCTTTGCGGCCCAGGCCGTCGAACAATTCGCCCACGCGGAGGAACCAGGCAAAGACCGGGTCGTCCTCGGCCAAAACCCGGAAATCGCTGATGGTGCGGGCCCATTGAAAGGCGCCGAATACGATATAATCCGCATAGTTGGGCTGTTTGCCGCCCAGGAAGGCCTGGCGGCGCACAGTCAGGCGCAGGGGTGTCAGGCTGGCGCGGAAGGCCTCGACGCGCTCCTCGCGCCCGGCCTGGACCTCTTCGAGGGGACGGCCGAAAATCTTTTCCCGGCTGGCCCGGATGTAATCCTTGTCCTCGGCGCAAACGTGCGCGTAGATGTCCATTAGAACCAGGGGCGCGACGCCCGCATGCAGTACCGAATTGGTCCAGCTATGAACGAAATAGCACAGGCCCCGCCCGGCCTCGCCACCGAACAGAGAGGGGCGGTCAGGATATTGAGCCTCCAGATGCTCGGCAATGGCATTTGAATCGCCCAACAGTTGGCCATCGTCCTCGATAATCGGCACCGTGCGGAAGTCATCTCCGCCGGCATCCTTGCTGATCTCCTTGATGGCGGTAAAGGCGGTGCCGCGATGTTCATAATCCAGGCCCTTGTGGGCCAGGGCCATGCGGGTGCGCCAGCAAAAGGGGCTGAAATTCCGGCCGTCCTGACCCGCCAGATCATAAAACACAATCGCCATTTTGAAACTGTTCCCAATAATTGCCGGCGCAATGAACGCTTTGATCGCCGGCGCAATTTTCGTGGCGCCAGTTATATCCCAAGTTCCGGCGCGGTGCCATCCGGATTGGCATTGCCTGTGCCAGTCGGCGGCGGCTGCTGCTCCGGCCGGGCGGCGGGGGCCTTGGGTGCGGAAACCAGAAAGGCTTTCACTGAGGCCAGATAGCCGGGGTCCTGCTCGGCCCAGTCAAGATCCAGATCGCCGATGATCAAGACACTGCTCCCCATTCCAAATTGCTGTTGCCAAGTTTTCCTTATGCCGGGGCAATGGGGCAGGGTGTTGGCGTGAATGCGGCTATTTTGCGGCGCGAATGACCTTGCACGGGCCGGTTTTCAAGGTTAAAGCGAAGGCATGTCTGTCTTTCTGGCCCGGCGGTTCCTATCATTCCTGATCACCGTATCGCTCGCTTCGGTGATCGTTTTTCTATTGCTCGAAGTGCTGCCCGGCGATCCTGCCCTGACCATGCTGGGCGTCGATGCCCCCGACAGCGCCATTGAAGCCCTGCGAGAGGAGCTGGGCTTGGACCGCCCGGCATTCGTCCGCTATGTGGACTGGATCGTAGGGCTGTTTCAGGGCGAGATGGGCCTGTCCTACGTCTACCGGGTGCCGGTAACGGAATTGATCGGCCAACGTCTGCACGTCACTCTGCCGCTGTCCATCGGCGCCATGGTGGTGGCGACATTGGTGTCCCTAAGCCTGGGCATATTCGCCGCCACCAATCACAATCGGATCGGCGATTATGGTGTCATGGGTTTTTCCCAACTGGGCCTGGCGATCCCGGATTTCTGGTTCGGCATTTTACTGATTATCCTGTTCGCGGTGGTCTTGCATCTGCTGCCCTCGGGCGGCTTTCCCGGTTGGGACGAAGGGCTCTGGCACGGCGTCCGTTCGCTGCTGCTGCCCATCTTTACCCAGGCCTTGAGCCTGACCGCGATCATGACCCGGGTCACCCGATCCTCGGTCCTGGAAGTGGCGCGGGAGGACTATGTGCGCACGGCCCGGGCCAAGGGGTTGAGCCGCCGGGCCGCCCTGTGGCGCCACGTTCTGCGCAATGCCCTGATACCTGTATTGACGATCGGCGGTTTGCTGGTCGCCACAGTGGTTACCGGCACTCTGGTGATCGAGAACGTGTTCGCACTGCCCGGCGTGGGCAAGCTGACTTTCGATGCCATTTCAAACCGTGATCTGATGGTGGTGAAGAACGTCGTACTGCTGTTTGCGGCTATCGTGGTGGTCGTCAATTTCGTGGTGGATATCCTCTATGCCATGGTCGACCCCCGTATTCGGGTGCATACCTGATGACGGCGAGCAACGACACACCTGGCTTCATCCACCGTGCCCTGCGCCACCGCGCTTTCATGATCGGTTTGACTTTTACCGGCACGATGATTTTCCTGGCCCTGCTTTCGCTGCTCTGGACGCCCCATTCGCCGACCGAGATCGTCATCGCGCAGCGCCTGAAACCGCCCAGTCTGACCCATTGGTTCGGCACCGATCAGTTCGGCCGGGATATCCTTTCAATGATCATGGCCGGGGCGCAGACTTCGATTGTTGTCGGCCTGATTGCGGTTAGCCTGGGCGCCGTGCTGGGCGCCGCCCTGGGCCTGTGGGCCGCAGCCCGGCGCGGCTGGACCGAGGACGTGATCATGCGGTTAAGCGATCTGAACATGGCCTTTCCCGTCATCCTGATCGCCATCCTGCTGACGGCGGGCTGGGGACCGGGTATCACCAACGCCATCATCGCCCTGGGCATCTTCAATATTTCCCTGTTCGCCCGCCAGGTCCGTGCTGCTGGCATCGCCATGTGGGAGCGGGAATTCATCCTGGCCGCCCGCGCCGCCGGCAAGGGTAATCTGGCGATTACCATTGAACATATCCTGCCGAATATTATCTCGGTCATCGTGGTGCAGGCGACAATCTCCTTCGCCGTTGCGATTCTGGCCGAAGCGGCGCTGAGCTATCTCGGTGTCGGCTCGCAACCGCCTAACCCAAGCTGGGGCCGAATGTTGAGCGAAAGCCAGAGCTATATTTTTCTCACGCCTATTATTGCCCTCTGGCCCGGCCTGGCGATCGTGTTCTCTGTACTGGGGCTGAACCTGATGGGCGACGGCCTTCGTGATCTAGTTGATCCGCGTCTGGCCCGGCAGAGGTAGCGGGATGGCCTTGCTCGAGGTTCAGGACCTATGGGTCGAGCTGCAAACCAGCCGGGGCATGGTGCCCGCCGTGCGCGGCGTTTCGTTCGTGCTGGAGGCTGGCGGTACTCTGGGCGTGGTGGGCGAGTCCGGTTGCGGAAAGTCAATCACCGCCCTGGCCCTGATGGGTCTGCTGCCCGATGGTGCGCGGACCAGCGGGCGGATCGAACTGGCCGGCGACAACCTGCTTGATCTTGATGAAGACGCCCTATGCCATGTTCGCGGCAACCGCATCGCGATGATTTTTCAGGAACCCATGACCTCTCTCAACCCGGTGCACCGGATTGGCCGACAGATCGCCGAACCCCTGCGCCTGCACCGGGGCCTGACGGGCGCCAATGCCCGCGAGGAGGTGCTGCGCCTGTTGGACCGGGTTGGCCTGCCTGATCCGGCCAGGCGCATTGATGCCTATCCGCACCAGATGTCCGGCGGCCAGCGTCAGCGCGTGATGATCGCCATGGCTTTGAGCTGCGCCCCCGATATTCTGCTGGCTGACGAGCCGACCACCGCCCTGGACGTCACTATTCAGGGTCAGATCCTGGACCTGATCAATGAATTGGTGGATGACACCGGCATGGGCCTGATCCTGATCAGCCATGATCTGGGCGTGATCGGCGAGATCGCCGACAATGTCGCCGTCATGTACGGCGGCGCCATGGTGGAACAAGGCCCTACCGACAGCCTGTTCGGCCACCTGGCACATCCGTACAGCCAAGGCCTGTTCGCCGCCGTGCCCCGGCTGGGTGAAGCACATGAGGGGCCCTTACGGACGATCCCCGGCACTGTGCCTGAACTGGCCGATCTACCCCCCGGTTGCGCCTTTGCCGACCGTTGTGCCAAAGCTTCCGACATCTGCTGGGGCCAGACGCCCGGAATGGCTTTGGTCGGCCCGGACCATCATCCCGATCACCAGGCCGCCTGCCATCACCTGGAGGCGGCGGCACCATGAGCGAAATCGTCCTGCATACAGAGGCTCTACACCGGCAATTCACCCTGCCGCGGGAGAGCCTGTTCCGCGCACCGGAAACTGTCTACGCCCTGAACGGCGTTGATTTGAGCATCGAACGCGGGCATAGCCTGGGCATTGTCGGCGAATCCGGCTGCGGCAAGTCGACGCTGGCACGGTTGTGCATGGCCTTGGATACGCCAACGGCAGGTCGCGTCGAGATCATGGGGCAGGATCTGGCGACCCTTTCGGCCACGGATCTGCGCCAGGCGCGGACGCAGTTTCAAATGGTTTTCCAGGATCCCTACGGCTCCCTCGATCCACGCCATACGGTGCGCCGCATCGTCGGTGAGACCCTGCAAACGGGCGGTGCCGATCGGCGGCAGGCGATTGACCAAGCCCTGGACGCGGTCGGTCTGCGCAGGTCAGACCTGGACAAATATCCCCACGAGTTTTCAGGCGGCCAGCGCCAGCGCATCGCCATCGCCCGGGCCCTGGTGACCCGGCCCAGCCTGATCGTGGCGGACGAGCCCGTATCCGCCCTGGATGTTTCCGTGCAGGCCCAGGTTCTAAACCTGATGCAGGAGCTGCAACGGGACTTCGACGTCACCTATATGCTGATCAGTCACGATCTGGGCGTGGTCGATTACATTTGCGACCAGGTGGCGGTAATGTATCTGGGCCGAGTGGTGGAGCAGGCTGGCCGTGCGCGGCTGTTCGCCAAACCCGTGCATCCCTATACTCAGGCGCTGTTCGACGCGGTGCCGCAAGTATCTTCGGGCCGGCGCACAAAAACGGCGCGGCGCGTGACGTTGCAGGGCAATGTTGGCACGCAGACACGGCAAGCAACGGGCTGTGCCTTCGCGGAACGTTGCCCAAGGGCGGAATCGCGCTGTTTTGCGGAAATACCCGAATTGCGAAAAATCGACAATGGACATATGGCGTCATGCCACTTTGCGTGACACAATGGGCACAGATTGTTGCCACGAGGCCGGAGAGTAAATCCCTGATGACCGAGGTTGTCACCTTCGAGCAGGCCCGTCGCCGGCACCACCCCAAGGCCGGCGGCTCCAACCCCAAGGGGAAATCACAATTCTTCAATCGGCAGGAGTTGCGCGACATATTGCAATCCTATAGCCGCGGCGTCATCGCCGGCGATTGGCTGGACTATGCCGTAGATTGGAATGAGACAGGGGCCGTCTTCGCCGTTTATGGCCAGGTTTCGGCTGTACCCATGTATTCTATTGTCAAACGTTCCAAACAGGGCCGGCGCACGGCGGGTTATCAATTGCTGGGACGCGGCGGTGTTTTGAAGTCCGACCGCACCCTCGGCGCCGTTTTGAAAATGCTGGATAGCCGGCGGACGGCTTTGGTCAAGTCATAGGTCATGGCGGACCGTATCGCGGATTGCGCCGATCTGTTGGCGGATCTGCGCGGCAGTGACCGGCAATTGGAATGCCTGCCCAGCGATCTGCGCCCTCGTACCGAAGACGAAGCCTATCAGGTGCAATTAGCCCTGCATGAACGTTTGTCCGGCGCCGGGCATGGCGCCCGCGTCGGCTGGAAGATCGGCTGCACCACCAAGGTGATGCAGGAATTCCTGAATATCCCGGCACCATGCGCCGGTGGCATCTTTGAACGCGGCCTGCGGCAGAGCCCGGCCAGTTATGATTTCGAGTCTCTGCGTAAACCGGGCGTGGAGTGCGAAATCGCGGTCCGGCTGGCCGTCGGCGTGCCGATATCCGGCGCCCCATACGATCAACACAGCATCGCGCCCTATGTGGGATCGGTGATGGCGGCCATGGAAGTCATCGAGGAACGCTTTGTCGACTTCCATGACGAGGCGGTGGATGCGCCAAGCTTGATTGCAGACGATTTCTTTCATCTGGGCGCCGTCGTGGGTGAGGCGGTGCCGGCAACGGAGGCCCAGGACCTAGCCTCGCTTGGCGGGCAGACCTGGATCGCGGATCAGGCAATGGGTACCGGCCTGGGCGCCGACGTCATGGGCCACCCCTATGCCGCCCTGGCCTGGCTGGCCAATCATCTGGCGCGATATGATATCAGTCTGGCGGCGGAGGACGTGGTTCTTACCGGCTCAATCGTGACCACCAAATATCCCGCCGCGCCATCCCAGGCGATTACGGAAATCGCCGGCCTGGGGCGAGCGGTCTGTAATTTCCTCTGATGATTATTTTTCAGGGTATTGTGCATGGGAACGAACTGTTCACTTTCTATTGATATGATCGCATCTATTCGACTGGGCCCGGTGTGGCTAGCCCGGTTTGGGGGAGTGTTGCGTAGCAATGGATGCCGATAAGCTTGGCGGATTTAAGTTGGCTGAAAAGACGCAGATGGATCAAGCCATCTGCGTCTATTCGGCTGATGGCCTCGTGACGTATTTCAATGCCGAATTCCTAGATTTCCTCAACTTATCGGAGAAAATTGTATTTGTCGGTGCGAAGCGCGCTGATATCGTTGAATGCCTTGCGAAACAGGGTGATTTTGGTTCGGGAAATACTCGGGAATTGGCCGTTGATCGGATGCGGCTTTGTGATGCCACGCCGACATACCGCTACCAGAGGCAGATTTCCACGGGCCGGATTTTGGATTATCGTCAGCAAATCACACCCGATGGCCAAATCATTACCACCTATACTGATATAACGGCCGCTTACCGCCTGGAAGCCGCCGTCGAAATGATCGCCGACGCGGTTTCCCGTTCCGTTGGGCGCGGCTTCTTGCAGACCTTGGCCAATGCCCTCTCCCGCGCCCTCGGTTTGGAATGGGTGGTCATCGGCGTGCCTGATGAAAGCGAGGCCGAAAACATTACAACCCTGGCTGCCAGCCGTAATGGCAAAACGGTTGAAAATTTGAGCTATCGTCTGCAAGGCAGCCCCTGCGCCAGTGTTATCGATCAGGAAATTTGCGTAATCCCCGATAGAGCGTACCAACTGTTCCCGGATGATGAGACGCTGGTTGAACTTGGTATCGAGAGCTATATCGGCGCGCCGCTATTTGATGCCGACGACCGGCCATTGGGTGTTCTAGCGGCCTTTGATTCAAGTCCCCTGGAAGATGAGCCCATCGCCAAATCGGTGCTGGAGATTTTTGCCTCACGCGCGGCGGCGGAAATGGACCGGCTTAGAACCTTCGAGGAATTGCAGACCAGCGAGCGGCGTTTCCGCGATTTTGCCACGATAGGTTCCGATTGGTTATGGGAACTGGACGCCGACCTGTGCTTTAGCTGGGTCGGTGACAATGTGGAGGAATTGACTGGCCGGCCAGCCGAATTCTACATCGGCAAGAACCGTGATGAGCTGCGCCGAGAAGAAAATGAACCTGAAATGTGGGCTGAGCATATGGCGGATCTACATGCGCATAAGCCCTTCATGGATTTGCATCTTCGCCGCGACCTGCCGGATGGCCGAACCATATGGATCCGAAGCAGCGGCACGCCGGTGTTTTCCGAAACCGGAGAATTCAGGGGCTACTTCGGTGCCAGCACTGAGGTTACCGAGCAAGTTGCCGCCCGCCAGGAGGCCCAGTCCGCCAGTGAGCGCCTAGCCGAGGCGGTTGGCGGCGCCGGAAATCCAGTTGCACTTTATGATGCAGATGACCGCCTGGTCATCTGCAACGATGCCTATCGCGACCTGCATCCAGCCTTTGCCGAGAAACTGCAACCCGGCATACCATTCGCCGAGGTCGCGGCCACGTTCGCCGACACGGGCGGCGGCCCGGTGCCGTATGATCTTGAAGCCAGGATGGCCGGGCATCGAAAGGCAGGCCAAGCGCACGAATTTTCACACCCTAATGGGCGCTGGTTTCTGATTAATGACAGGCGCTTGTCGGACGGCGGCAATATCGTTGTCGTAACCGATATTACAGAGCGCAAGGCAGCGGAACAGCGCGCGGTTGATAGCGAGGAGCGGCTGCGCGCCTTGTTGGAGGCCGCTCCCGTGCCCCTGGTCGTAATCGCGGGCCGACGCTTCCGCTACGCCAATGCATTGGCGCATGCCACATTTGGCGAGGTAACAGGCAGCCTCGTTGAAAGGGATGTGGTGGATCACTATTTGGACGCGGCGGAGTATCAAAGGGCCTTGGATCAGTTTACCCGCGACGGCGCGCTAACAAATTTTGAAACACGCATGCGCCGTGGGGACGGCAGCGTTTTTTGGAGTGCGCTGAGCGCCAACCGGGCAACCTATGAAGGGAAGCCGGCGGTATTTGCCGGCTTCTTGGATATTGATGCTCAGAAGCGTTCGGAAGTGGAACTGCGGGAGGCCAAGGAACGGGCCGAGGACGCCAATCGCGCCAAGTCGCGCTTCCTGGCTAGCGTTAGCCACGAACTGCGCACGCCGTTGAATGCAATCATCGGCTTTTCCGAAATCATTGGGGCCGAGATGTTCGGCAGTATTGAAAACTCCACCTATGTACAATACGGCAAGGACATTCAGGTCAGTGGCCAGCTACTGCTCAGTCTGATCAGCGACATCCTGGATCTGAGCCAAATCGATGCGGAAGAATTGACCTTGAGGGAAGGCCCCGAGGATCTGCGTGGTCTGATTGACGAATGCGTGCGTTTGTTTGGCAAGCGCGCCGGCGCGGCGGATACCGAGATTTCGGTCGATTTGTCTGATGCGCCGCGAACCATCAGCGTCGATGGCCGCCGCCTCAAACAGATTCTGGTGAATCTGCTTGGCAATGCGGTCAAGTTCACGCCGGCGGGGGGTAATATCAAGGTTGGAACCGAATTGACCCCGGATGGCTACCTGATGCTGGAGATTCGGGATAGCGGCATCGGCATGGCCGGGACGGATATTGACCGGGCGCTGGAACCGTTCAGCCAGCTGGATAACAAATCACTACCAGAACAGGAAGGCGTTGGCCTGGGCCTGTCCATCGCCAGCCGGTTGACCGCATTGCACGGTGGCCGTTTGCAGCTGCGCAGCGAGCTCGGCGTCGGTACTCTGGCCCAGGTCCTGTTGCCCACCGCGCGAATACTTGATCGTGGTTCCAGCTCGCCGTTTATCGACGCATAGAAGCAAGCGCGCGCTAGGTGGTATAAGCTTTCCCGATTGATGGCGATCATGAGGGCGGCGGCATGCGGAGCAGTACAACACGAATTTTGACCACCCATGCGGGCAGCCTGCCCCGGCCAGTAGAGCTGCGCCGCCTGCTGGCGGCGGGCGAGGCCGCGGCGGGACCCGAACTGGATCACGCGGTCGAAACGGCAACTGCCCAGGCGCTGGACAAGCAACTGGCCGCCGGACTGGACGTGGTCAATGATGGCGAGATGGGGCGGGAAAGCTTCTTTACCTATGTGCGATACCGCATGACCGGTTTTGGCGGCCACAGTGACCGCAAGTTAATGGCGGACATGACCATGTACGAGGGCTACCGCAAGAAGCTGCTGTCCATGACCACGGAGGAGAACCGCGTCTCATTGATGAAGGCGCCCAAGGCTGTGGCGCCGGTCAGCTATCGCGACACTGCCGCCATCGACCGGGAATGCGCCCGCATAAACGGCTTGCTGCAAGATCGGAATGTCGCCGAGGCCTTCATGACGGCGCCTTCGCCTGGAATTATCGCCGCGGCGATGCAGAACGATCATTACCCCGATATCGAAAGCTATATCGATGCCCTGGCCGCCGCCCTGTCAGTGGAATACCACGCCATCGTGGAGGCGGGCTTGCTGTTGCAGATCGACGCGCCTGATCTGGCCATGGAGCGCCATGCCCTGTTTCAGGGGCAACCGGTGGCGGCCTTTCTTGAATTCGCCAATTGCGTCATGACCGCGATCAACCGGGCCTTGGCCGATATCCCCCATGATCGGGTGCGCCTGCACGTTTGTTGGGGCAACTACGAGGGCCCGCATGTCTTTGATGTACCGTTGGAGGAGATCTGGCCGACCATTGCCCAGGCCCGCGCGCAGGGCCTGTTGCTGTCCATGGCCAACCCCCGGCACGAACATGAATATCATTGCTTTGAAGAATTTGATTTGCCCAACGATGGCATATTGATTGCCGGCGTGATCGACACCACAACGAATTATGTGGAGCATCCCCGTACCGTGGCCGACCGGATCCGCCGTATCGCCGGCGCGGTGGGTGATCCGACCCGGATCATCGCGGGTACCGATTGCGGCTTTGAAACCGCCGCCGGCTTCGTCGCCGTTGACGAGCAGATCACCTGGGATAAGCTGGAAGCCTTGGCCGAGGGTGCCGCCCTGGCCTCGCAAACCCTATATCTGCCCTAGACGTGGAGTATCCCATGCCGCAAAGCCAACCAGCCACGGAACGCCCCACCACCGTACGTCTGCAAAAAATGTCCTGGGCCTTTACCCAGTCAGCGGTGTTGTTCGGCGCGATCGAAGTCGGCTTCTTCACCGCCGTGGCCAATCACGGCGGCAGCGATGAAGCCATTGCCGATGCCCTGGGGTTTACCCTGCCCAATACCCAACGCATGCTGGTCGCGCTGTTGACGCTGGAGCTGATCGAGCGCGATGGGGAGGGCTTTCGCAATGCGCCGGATGTGGAGCGTTTTCTGGTTCAGGACAAGCCTAGTTATGCCGGAGCGTGGGTACACTGGTTCCATCACCAGTGGGGCGCCTGGGGCGAATTGGGCGAACGGGTCGCGGCCAGCGGGGCGGAGAAAAATCTCGGTTTCTATACCGAGGGCTTCACAGTGGAGCACGCCCGGCGTTATCACGAGGCCACGGGCAGTGTGGGCATGGGCGCGGCGCGAAAGTTCCTGCGCGAGGTGGATTTGAGCGGCCGGCGCAAAATTCTCGATCTGGGCGGCGGTTCCGGCGCCTATTCGATCCAGGCGGCCAAGCAATTCCCGGATATCGAGGCGGTGGTGCTGGATCTGCCAGAGGTTGTCGTGATCTCCCGCGAATTTATCGCCGAGCATGGCGTTGGCGACCGGGTGACGGCGGAGCCGTGCGATTTTACCGCCGATGAATTTCCCAGTGGCGCCGACGTCATATTGATGAATTCCAACCTGCCGCAATATTCCGGCGCGGTGATCGGCGGTGTGGTGCAAAAAGCGTTTGATGCCCTGGAACCGGGCGGTGAGATGCATATCTGCGGCGAGATGGTCAACGAGGATTGGAGCGGCCCGCTGATACCCGCCATGTGCGCTATGCACGGCGCTCTGTTCCAGTCCACCGCCTTGCCGCACACGCCCTCGGATTGCATCGGATATTTCGAGGCGGCTGGGTTCCAAGACATAAAGGTGCGGGAATTCATCCCCGATATTCTGCAACATATCACTGGCCGAAAACCAATTTAATGACCGCTCTGCCCAGCCTGTTCGTCTCTCACGGCAGCCCCCTGATGGCGCTGCTGGAAACCCCGGCGAATGCATTTTTTCGCGGCCTGGGCGGCATGTTTTCGCGGCCCAAGGCAATCCTTTGCGTCTCGGCCCATTGGGAGAGCGAACAGGCCCTCGTCAGCACTGCCACGGCACCGGAGACCATTTACGATTTCGGCGGTTTCCCCGACGCCCTCTACCAGATGCACTACCCCGCGCCCGGCGCCCCGGAGCTGGCGGAACGGGTTGCCGGGCTGTTAACTGATGCCGGCCTGGCATGCGGCAGCGATCCCACGCAGGGGCTGGACCACGGTACCTGGATACCGCTGTTGTTGAGCTATCCCGAGGCGGATATCCCTGTGACGCAGCTGTCCATTCAACCTCATCTGGGCCCGGCGCATCAGTTCGCCGTGGGCCAGGCGCTGGCGCCCTTGCGCCAGATGGGCGTCTTGATCTTCTGCTCCGGCGCCGTCACTCATAATTTGGCTGATGTCTTCCAACGCCGCTCGGGCGGTGTGCCCGTGGACGGGCCCAGCCCCGATTGGGCTATAGAATTCGATTCCTGGGTAGCCGAGCGGGTCGAGGGCGGGCGCATCCATGACATTCTGAACTATCGCCTGCTGGCCCCGCACGCGGCCATGGCCCATCCACGGGACGAGCATTTTCTGCCACTGCTGGCCGCCGCCGGCGCGGGGGGAGGTGTGGGTACGGCTCTGCATCGCAGCTTCGAATGGGGCAGCCTGGGTATGGCTGCCTTCGCCTTCGATTAGAATCTTTTTCATGGCCGGGCGCGGATCAGGGCATCGCCGGCGATCACGCCTTTGCCTTCCGCCAGTACGAAGAGCGGATTTATATCAAGTTCGTCGAGGCGCCCTGACCAGGCTTCGGCGAATGCCGAAAGGGCCAGCAAAGTGGAGACCAGCGCTTCCACATCCCCCCGCGTGCCATTGCGGTAGCCGGTAAGCAGCGGATGGCAACGCAGTTTTTGCAATGCCCGTCGGATCTGCACCGAGGTGGTGGGCAATAACAAACTGGCCGTGTCATCAAGCAATTCAACGAGGATGCCGCCGGCACCGAGGGTCATGGTCAGACCGAAAACCGGATCATGATGAATGCCGGCGATCATCTCCAAAACGGCGCCGTCGACCATTTCCTCGATCAGGAACTGCTCGATCACAATATCGACGTTGTGCGTTGCGACATTATTTTTGATCGACGCCATAGCTGCTGTCACGGCAGCCTCGTCAGCGGCGCCAAGTACCACGGCGCCTGCCTCGGTCTTGTGCGGCAGGGCATCATGCACGGCCTTCACCACCACTGGATAGGTCAGGCCGGCCAAATCCGGGTCCTCGCCCTTTACCAGACGCCGCGCCGGCATCGTAATGGCGAAGCCGGTGAGGATCTCTTTCGCATCCCATTCATTATAGGTTCGCGCCTCGCCTTTATGGCCGGAGCCTAAACCCAGGATCATCGGCGGCGGTTCCGATGCCAGGGCGGCGAGGGCGGTGTCGCGCCTGCTTAACGCCCCGATGGCCGCCAGGGCGGTATCCAGCCCCAGCAACGGCGCGACGCCATCAGAAATGAGGCGCTGTTGTATCTCTTCAGGCATTGATTCGGGCAACACACAGGCGACCGCCGCATCAATATCGAAGGCATCCCGGGCCGCGAGCAAGGCCCTTTGCGTGGCCGCCACCGCGTCGGCAAAGGCCGGCGAGCCATCGATTGTCGGCGGGTGCTCGATAATCAGCAAGCCGGCGTCATAATTCTCGCGCAGCATCTCCGTGAAGACCGGCGTCAGCGCCGCCTCGTCGCCCCACAACAGATTGCTGTAGTCCAGCGGGTTGGAGACGGACGCCGCCGCCGGCAAAATCTCCCGCAAGCGCGCCGCCTGGTTGTCGGTTGGCGCTGCCAGGTCCAGCCCGGCGGCGGCGGCATGATCGGCCGCCAATTCGCAGTCGCCGCCCGATGTTGATACGACGGCCAGGCGCCGTTTCGGCGTGGACCGCCACATGGTGGCCAGTTTCAGGCATTCGGTCATGGCCGGTATGGTCTCGACCTGGATGATGCCCAGACGCTCGAACAGGGCATCGTACAAGGCGGCTGATCCGGCAAGGGTGGCAGTGTGGCTCATGGCCAGCTCCGCGCCGAGGGGTGATTGTCCAACCTTGCAGGCAACGATCGGCTTGCCGTTATCAAGCGCCTTGCCCGCCGCCGCCGCGAAGGCGTCGATGTCTGGCAGGCCCTCCATGAAAAGGCCGATGGCGCTGACGGCGGGATCTTCAGCCATTTGGTCGATGAAGTCGGCCATGCTCAAGACCCATTGATTGCCGACGCTGATGATGTAGCTAAAGGGTACCGAACGCTGGCTGATCGAGAGGTTGATGCAAAGATTGCCGCTCTGCGCCAGGATGGCGATGCCTTTGTCCCGGCATTGTAAAGGATGCTTGGTCGGCCACAGGCTGCCGCCATTCAGGCAATTGATCAGGCCGTAACAGTTGGGGCCAACCAGGGCGAGATCGCCCGCCGCGCGGCGTATCGGTTCGGGGTCATCAAAGCCGTCCGCATAGGCGATCGCGCCGCCCGCGCCCATGGCCGACAACGCCGAAACCGCTGCAACTGATTGCTTCGGGGAGAGGCCGATGAAGGCGGCATCGGGGGGATAGGGCAGATCGGCGATGTCGGGCAATACGACCGCGCCTTCCATGCCCTCGAGGCGGGGGTTGATAACGAAGACGTCGCCGGAAAAACCAGCTTCCAGGCTGGCCTTGGCAGCGTTGCGGGCCACGCGGCCGCCAATCGCGGCAATGCTGCGCGGCGCCAGCAGGCGTTTCAGGTTATCGCCGCGCTTACTCACGATAGGCGCGCAGGGTATCGCGGGCGATGATATGGCGCTGAATTTCAGAGGTGCCCTCCCAGATCCGCTCTATCCGGGCATCGCGCCAAAAGCGTTCGATCGGCAGTTCCTGTATCAGGCCCATGCCGCCGAATATCTGTACCGCCTTGTCCGTCACCCGGCCGATCATTTCCGAGGCGAACAGATTGCAGATCGAGGCGTCCTTGCGGCTGAGGCTGCCCTGGTCCATCTGCCAGGCGGAGCGCAGGACCATGGCGTCGGCCAACTCGATCTCCATGGCCATGTCGGCGATCTGAAAGCCGACGCCTTGAAAATCGCCGACCGCCTGTCCGAACGCCTGACGCTCGGCGGCCCATTTCGAGGTCATGTCCAGAACCCGGCGGGCCTTGCCGACACAGGCCGCCGACAGCATGACCCGGCCCGAATAGAGCCAGTCATTGGCAAAGTTAAATCCTTCGCCCTCGTTGCCGAGGACTTTGTCATCGCCGACCCGGACATTTTCCAGGTAGATCATGTTCGGGTTATAGCCCCGGGTCGAGGTGCAGGGCAGGGGCGTCACCGTCACGCCGGGCGTGTCCATATCGATCAGGAAGGCCGTGAAACGCTTTTCAGCTTCCGGCCCGGCGCCGGTCTCTCCGGTAACAGCGAACAAGATGATGTAGTCGGCGATATCGGCCTGGCTGATGAACTGCTTGGTGCCGTTGATCAGCCATGTGTCACCATCCCGCCGGGCCGAAGTGACAATGGCGCGTGCGTCCGATCCGGCGCCCGGTTCGCTCAAGGCAAAACATTCCATGCGCTCGCCGCGGATGGTCGGCATCAGGTAGGTCTCGATCTGTCCGCCCTGGCAGTTCAGCAGAATATTGGCCGGGTTATTGAGCAGCGTACTAAGGGCATAGCTGGTCCGCCCCAGTTCGCGGTAGACCAGGGCGTAGGACAGATGGTCCAGGCCGCCGCCGCCCAGTTCCTCGGGCATGTTCATGGCGTAAAAGCCGTTCGCGATGGCCTTTTGCTTGATCGGTCCGGCAATCTCGTCGGGCACATGGCCCAGGCGTTCCACCTCCTCCTCGTGGGGGATCAGTTCGCCGTCGACAAAGGCCGCTATGGCATCAATCAGGGCCTGTTGTTCAAAGCTAAGGGAAAAGTCCATAAAACGCCTCCAACGCCGGCGGTGTTATTTGCCTTGAAACTCCGGCGCGCGGCGTTCCGTCGCGGCCCGCAGCCCTTCGCGGTGATCGGCGGTGCGGGCGCAGGCCTTGCCGGCCACGCTCTCCAACGCCAATTGCGTGCCAAGATCATTGTCCAGGGAAACATGAAACAGCCGCTTCGCATGGCCGATAGCCACCGTGGGGCCGGCTGCCAACTGTTGCGCAAAGGCCATGACCGCCGCTTCCAGCGCCGCTTCCTCATGCAGCTCGGAAATCAGGCCCTTGGCCAGGGCCATCTCGCCGTTCCAGACTTCGCCGGTGTAGGCAAAACGTTTGGCGGCTTCCAAGCCGATGATACGCGGCATCAGCCAGGATCCGCCGCAGTCGGGCGGATAGCCGATGTTGGTGTAGGCGCAGATGAATTTGGAGCGCGCCGTGGCTAGGCGGAAATCACAGGCCAGGGCCAGATCCAGACCGGCCCCCACGGCGGCGCCGTCGATCATCGCCAATGTGGGCACGGACAGTCCATATAATTCCTGCACCATGGCCGTTGCCTCGGCCACCCAATCATGTTCGGGCGGGGTTTCCTTTTCCGAGGCCCATTCATCAACGTCGGCGCCGGCGCAAAAGCCGCGCCCGGCACCTGTGAGAACGAGGCAGCGGACAGCGCCGTCGCGGGCGGCATCGGCAAGTGCCGCGCGCATGCCCACCAGGGTTTCGGTGTTCAAGGCATTCAATTGGTCGGGACGGTTCAGGGTAACGACGCGGATGGCGCCTTGATCGCGGCATTCAACTACGGACATTGCTTACGACCCCTTTTGCAACGCGGGTGGCGGGCCGTGGCCCGCATGAACGGCAATGTTAGGAAATCCAGTTCTTAAGACAAGTCATTTGTGGCCCGATGACGCCCATGCAGACGGCTTGGCGCCCGTGGCGGGGTGCCATGACTATTCCTCGACCGTGCACCAGGCGATCGACCGATCAAGCAACAAATCCTCGGTACTGGCCTTATACCTGGCCAGCTGCTCGGAAGCATTGTGGGCATCAAACGCGGCTTCATCCGCGTATACTTCATGCAGATGCAATGCGTCCGCTTCGTCATGGGGCACCATTATATCGAACTGAAGACAGCCTTCCTCGCCGGCCTTAGTCCGTGCGACATGGTCTTTTAGAAGTTCCATCAACCGGTCCATTGAGCCAGGTTTCACCTTGTATTTGACGATGACGGCCTGCTTTGCCATTTAGTTGCCTCCCTCCGTGATGCGGGCAGCGCGCCTTCGTTGAGGCTGCTGATCAGTACTGATCGCCGATCTTGGCCAGTCTGTCCAGATTTCGATTGTTTGGACCAAATACGATATTCGTCGAATAGCCAGGCCGCGCCTCTTTCGGACCCAGCGCATGCGGGAACACCCCTAATCAAGGTTCGCCGCGCTATCGTAAGTCGAAATATAGTCCGGCCAATTTGCGGCCCGCGTAGCGGTGGGCGCTCGCCGCGCCGCCGCTGCCCGGCAGCTATTAGAATTCAGCGATCGGGAACATTTGAACGAAATTCAGATCAAAGGTCCATTTTACATCGTCTTTGGAATTGAATTTATCCTTGTCCTGGCCAAGTTTGGGTCTCAAGACAATACCGCCGAGCGACACCGGATTCTGCTTGTCTTTCCAATTTATCACGATGCCGATGGCGCCGGCGAAGGCAGCCGTTCCTCTTTTTTTATCAGCGTATTTCAGTATTTTCCCCATATTTTGTATTTCATAGTCTTTTGCCAGATCTTCCAAATACTTGCGGTCGAATAGGTTTACGACACCACCCAGGGATACAAAAGAGGTGGTGGCCCAATGGCGTGGCTTATTGGGTATGAGTTTGAGATAGGGACCGAAACGCGGTCTGAAAGTAGGGTCCGATGTTAGGGCCAAACTGGAGCCAAAGAATAGCTTTGAGTACTTTCCAGCATAGTCAAATCCATATCCAATGCTGTTTCCGAAGACTAAGTGATTTTTCTGCATTCTGGCGCTAAAGCCGATGATGAGGCCGACCTCATTAAGGACCGCGGCATTTGCCTTTTTCCCGAATATGTAGTCCGCAAATCCGTTTTGGGTATCGGGATCGTTTTGGCTCAATTTGATCTTTGAAAGACCGGAACCCAACAACCCGGTCAGCGTATGCAGACGCTTCTTATTGGACATCGTGCAGAAAGCATCACTGGTTAGCAGATGTTCAATTTTCTTTTCATTCTTGTGGAAGGCTTTTTCCAGTTCTTCGACGACCGGCAGGATTCTTGACACCATGCGTTCCGCCTCGGGAAGAATTTTGTGAAGTTCCTTCCTGATCAGCTTCTCTGATTTGTGGATCAGCTTTTTCGACTCATCGTTCGCCGTGTTCATGGCCTTTTTTAGGCCCGGGATCTTGTCCTCGAGCTTGTGAACGGCCGTCCTGGCCAACTTCATGGCCTCCTCTTCCGCCTTGGAAAGCTTATTCTTGCCCCTGTCGGCGAAGCGAAGTGCCCGAACGCCCGTCAGGCAGGCCGCGATTTTTTCGTCAACACAGGCGTTGGCGACAAAGTCCTCGGCCAGGCCCTTGTTGCAGGACGGCACCCTTTCGGCCACCAGACAGGGCCGTTGCCCGGCCTTGCCGCAAGCGTTCTTCTTGTAGCAGGTATAGCCGGCGACTGGATTGCCAACCGAAACATTGCCAGGGGCGCAGGCGTTTTGCGCTTGGCAGGCCTTTGGTTTGTCAACGGCGGAAATTGCGGACCTGTTGTAATCTTTGGGGCAGGACCAGCACTCACCCTTACCGACGTCCAGGAAACTTCCCTGTGGGCAGGGCAACCCGCCCCGGTAGCTGGCGCGTGCCATTTTGCTTCCAATGGCCTTAACACAGGCCTTTTTCGAGGCAACGTGGTAGGGGTCCGGTTATAGTTTTTCGGGCAGGTCCAGCATCCGCCGCCGGAATACGCATCCCAGAACTGACCTTTGCCGCATTTCCACGGGAACGGCGTCTTTTTCTTTTTGCTGGCCTTTTTCAAGGCCTCCCTGGGTGAGCGTTGACAGGCCTTCTTGGACTTTACCGAATGCAGGACCGTGCGGTTGTAGTTGGATGGGCATCTATAACATGACCCGCCATCAATCGGATCCCAGAAAGCCCCGCTCGGGCAGGCACTTCTGGCTTTGGCGACATATTTGGCCGGCGCGAAATCGCAGCTTTTCTGATGCAACCCGCCACAATTCGGGCCTTTCTTTCGCTTGATGGCCGCATGGGTCTTTTCTTTGGAAAACCGCCATGCGCTCTCGATATCTTTTGGGTAACCGTGTGCGGCCTTGTCAGCCTTGTTGTTGTAGCGGATGTATTGCTGTTGATTGAAGAGATAGGATTGTTTTCCGTCCCATTTCAGCGCCGCATCCACACCATCCGACCAGACGCCTTTCCATGACTGCTGAATTTTTTTGGTAAAATCAGTCTTCTTCTTTTTTAGATCGTAACGCTTTACATCCCCGTCCTTGAAGAAATAGGCCTTGTCATTACCGGGCCAGATGACAACGGCGTCGATGTTCTGGTGCCAGATGCCCTTCCAATGACCTTTTATTTTTTTGGGATAACCGTTGTCGACTTTATTTTTTTCAAGATTGTAGCGCAGGTATTCGTCGCCCTTGAAAAAATAAACCGCCTTTCTGTTTCGCAGAAAAACCGCATCGATATCTTTTTGAAAGGCGGCCGGCATACCGTGCCAGTGGTCCTTGATCTTTTTGGGAAAACCAGCATCAGGGGTCGAGGCATCGTGGCGGTACCTGTAAAACCATTCGCTATAGAAGAAATAATTCTTCTTGCCATCGGTAAAGGCGGCATCGACCGTTGTCATGTCGGGCACCCCTTTATTCGCGGCAGCCACACCCGGCCCAATAGCCGCAAACATCAAAACAAGAAATAAAAAAATGCCGTCCCAACAACCGATAATCCGCCACGATTTCCACATGACATCCCCCCCCACGGGCTTTCCGGATATTAGATATCGGTTACATTGCCGCAATATTTGAGGGAAAATGCAAGCAAATTTTACTCGTATGACGAATCTTCGCCATCAGCGCCTTTGGAACAGACTAAGCTAATTTGATGAAGGGGTGTTTCCAGCGCATCGCAATTGAGCGCCGATGCCGGCGATTTTACCGCGTGATCACGCCCATGCGGCCGGCTTGATAGTCGTCGAAGGCCTGCATCAGTTCATCGCGTGTATTCATCACGAACGGGCCGTAACGGGCGATGGGCTCGCCTATGGGCACGCCGCCGAACAGCAGGAAACGCGCCGGTGCCGCCGCGTCGGTATCCAAGGCCAGATCGATGGCGCCGCCGTCGCCGAAGATGACCAATTGGCCTTCCTCGATGATCCGTGCTTGCGGCCCCACGGCAAGGCTCCCCTCGAACAGATACAGCGCCATCTGTTGCTCGGGCGGCATCACGGGTTGGGCCCCTGCGCCCGGCTGCATGGTCCAGTCCTGCAGGGTAACCGGCACATAGGTGTCGATCGTGGCGGCGACGCCATAGGCCTCGCCCGCGATCACCTTGACCGTGACCAGGCCGTCGTCGCTGTGGCCCAGGGGCATTTGGTCGTTGGCAATGAATTGATAGCGCTGCGCCGCCATCTTGTGTTCCGCCGGCAGGTTGACCCAAATCTGAAAGGAATGCGCCCGCCCTCCTCTCTCGTGCATGGCGGGGCTGGGCATTTCCGAATGTATGATGCCCGAGCCCGCCGTCATCCATTGCACATCGCCGGGCCGCATGATCTGGCTGTCGCCGGCGGAATCTTCGTGCAGTTTCTCGCCGGAGAGCAAATAACTGATGGTCTCAAAACCGCGATGGGGATGGTCCGGCGCGCCCTGGGCCTCGCCCGGCGGCCAGTCTATGGGCCCGACCTCGTCCAGCATCAGAAACGGATCCAGATTATCCAGCTGCGGCGTCGGGAAAGGCCGGCGTACGGGAAAGCCTGCCCCCTCCATGGTGCGTTGCGCAGTGATGACGTCCAGGATCTCTCTATGCGTCATGGTCCCCCGCTATTTGGTATCCACCTTGGTCCACTCGGGCTTGTAATAAGGCCAGACATCGCCCCACATCTGCTGCCCGCCATCCACGGTGAGAACCTCGCCGGTGATGAACTTGCCCGAAGGTGCGGCCATATAGACCACCGCCTCGGCGATGTCCATGGCATCGCCCGAATGCAGCATGGGATTGGAGACCTCGTAGCGCACGGCGGCATCGGGCGGATACAGCGAAAACGCCTCCGTCTCGCAACAGCCGGGCGCGACGCAGTTGACACGGATGTTCAGGGGCGCCCATTCCACGGCCACGGTCTTGGACAGATAGATCACCCCGGCGCGCGCGGCGCAGCTATGGGCCATATCGGTCAGGCCGCGCCAGATATCGGCGACGATGTTGATGACCGAGCCCGCCTGTTCCCGGTCGCGCCATTGCAGGGCGGCGGCCTGCATCATGTACCAGGTACCGTTCAGGTTGGTGTCGACCACCGCGTTCCAGCCCTTGGGCGTGATGTCCAGGGCGGGCAGGGGAAACTGCCCGCCGGCATTGTTGACCAGGACGTCCAATTGGCCATGTTTCTCGAAGACATCGGCGATCATGGCGTTGACCTCGTCCGGTTCGCGGATGGTCAATTGATAGGTATCGCAGCGCCCGCCCAGGTTTTCGATATGGGTCTTGGCATTGGCCAGACGGTCGGGATTGCGGCCGCACAGTACCAGCGTCCCGCCCAGGCGGGCGAAGGCATAGGCGATGGCCTTGCCCAGACCGCTGCCGCCGCCCGAGACCAGGGCGACCTTGCCCGCGAACAGATCGGGGCGAAAGACCAAGGGTTGCGCCAAAAGTTCTTCGTCGGTCCAGCCAAAGCTGGGCGCGTCATCTGCTTCACTCATAACAGCCTCTTGCAATCATCTGCGGCCGGTTTTACCGCTGGCGCACTATAGCCGCCGCTATAGTCTTTTGGCGACTTCCTCCAACATCACTTCCGTCGCGCCGCCACCGATGGGCAGTAGGCGGGCGTCGCGGGACATCCGTTCGATGGTGCTCTCGCGCATATAGCCCATGCCGCCATGGAACTGCACGCAGTCATAGAGCGTCCGGTTGGCGACTTCCGCCGACATGGCTTTCAACATGGAGACTTCGGCGACGCAGTCCTCGCCCTGCTCGTCCAGCCAGGCCACGTGATAGGCTAATTGCCGGGCCGCCTCCACTTCCGCCGCCAGCATGGCCAGGCGTTGCCGGATGCCTTGCTTATCCCACAGCTTGGCGTCAAAGGCGCTGCGTTCCTTCAGGTATTCCAGGGTAATCTCCAGGGCCTTGGAGGCTTCACCAATGGCCATGCCGGATAGGACCAGGCGTTCGTTCTGGAAATTGTCCATGATGGCGTAGAAGCCCTTGTTCTCCTCGCCCAGTAGATTTTCGGCGGGAACGCGGCAATCGTCGAAAACCAGCTCGGCGGTGTCAGAACTGCGCCAGCCGTGCTTGTCCAGGCGCCGGCTGACCGAGAATCCCGGCGTGCCCTTTTCGACGATGAAGATGGAAATGCCCCGGCTGCCCTTGACGTCGGGATCAGTCCGGGCGGCGACGAAAAACAGATCGCCATGCACGCCGTTGGTTATGAACATCTTGGCGCCATTGAGGACATAATCATCACCATCCCGCGCGGCGCGGGTCGAAAGGCCCGCCACGTCCGAGCCCGCCCCCGGTTCGGTCACGGCGACGGCGGTAATGCTTTCGCCCCGGCAAATGGCCGGCAGATACTTGGCCTTTTGCGCCGCGTTGCCGTAACGAGCCAAATGGGGCGAGGCCATGTCGGTATGCACCAGCACGGTAGCGGAAAAGCCGCCAAAGGTGGCGCGGCCAAGCTCCTCCGACAAAATCAGCGAGGCCATTGCGCCCAGGCCGGCGCCGCCATGTTCTTCCGGATGACGCATAGCCAAAAAGCCCAAGCCCCCCATCCGCCGCAACACATCACGGGGCACCATGCCGTCAACCTCCCATGCCTCGCCATGGGGCACGACCTCCTCGGCCATGAAGCGGCGCAGCTGATCGCGCAGCAAACGCAATTCTTCGGTTAGATGAATGGGGTCATGCATAACTTAGTCTCATGGGTTGTTTAGGACAGTGCGGCCAGGAAATCGTCAATCATGCGGGGCAGATCGTGGGTTGGCTGCCAGCCCCATTCCTGGCGCGCGCAACTGTCGTCGATGGTTTGCGAACGGCCATGCAACATGGGTTTCGTTGGGTCGGGCACGAAGTCAATCCTGGCATTCTGAATTCTGGCCCGCACCGCCTCGGCGATTTCGCCCGCGTTGGGGGTGGGCTTGGCGCCATCCACCAGATAGTTGACCATCTTGATACTTTCCAGCGGCGCCTGGGCTAGTTGCACGGTGGCGGTGGCAGCCTCGGTTATGTACATGATGGGCACCTTGGTTTCTGGCGTGGTCCAAACCGTGAAGGGATTGCCCTTGGCGCTTTCCTCTATCATCCACGAGGTGTATTGCGACATACCCGGCGTGGTGACCCCCGGACCGATCACCGAAGGGTAGCGGATACCGCGAAAATCCAGGCCGTATTTGCGCTTGAAAACCAGCCCCATATGTTCACCAAACGCCTTGGTCGCACCATAGAACAATGATGGCCGCTGTAGTGCCGTGTCGGTCAACTCGCCGCCCTCGATGTCATAGCCATAGGTGCCGATGGAGCTGGAAAAGATCACCTGGCGCACATCGAACAGCCGGGCCGCCTCCAGGACATAAAAAGTACCCATGGCATTGGTTTGAATGGCGCTGGCCGGATCCGCGTCCGAGGGCACGGAGAGCATGGCGCCGAGATGATAGATCACATCCGCCTTGGAGGCCTTGACCACATCGAGCACGTGGGAATAGTTGCCCACATCGCCGGCGACGGCGGTCACCCGGTCTGTCAAATCTCCCAGCCGTGCAGGCGAAGGGTTGCGGCTGAACACGGTGATGTCTGTTTCGCCCGCATCCAGCAATTGCCGTGCTACTTCCAATCCGACAAATCCCGCACCGCCGGTAATCAGCGTCGCCATGTTCTTTACTCCCTACGTTGTTCTTTCAAATTATCCCGCTAAAACCGCTCATCGATCAGGCGCAACGGTTTTTGTCGGGTTTCGATTCCGGTCAGGTCAGCCAGCGCGCCAGGCTGGGCAAAGGCGACAGAGACGCCGACGCCGGCCTTGCGGCGCAGGATATCCTGATAGGCGCTGGCCAGATCTTCGTCGCCACCACCCGTGATCTCCACGCTGACGGTCATTTCGTCCCGGCCTTCGTCATCCCGGCTCACCCGGCAAATAAACTCGCCGTTGAATTCGGGCCGTTCCGCCAGCATGGCGCCGATGGCCTGGGGAAAGACATTAATGCCGCGCAGTTTGACCATATTGTCGCTGCGCCCCAGGAAGCCTTCGATGCGACGCAAATTCAGGGCCGAGGGCGCGGCGTCCGTGCGCATGGCGGTTACATCGTGGGTGTTGAAGCGGATGATGGGATAGATATCGTCCTTGAACAGCACCGTGTTGACCATGTCGCCGGTGGTGCCATCGGCCACGGGCTGGCCAGTATCGATATCGCAAACCTCCAAATACTGGGCGTCTTCCATGATGTAGAGGCCCGACTTTTCCAGACCCTCGCCGGCGATCAGGCCGGTATCGCCGACGCCGTACCAGTCATAAATGTTCGCCCCGCCCCAGGCCTTCGACAGTGCGATATTGTCTTCCCGGCCCATGTGGCCGGAGATCATTCTGATCCTGATGTCCTTGCCCGGCTCCAGGCCTTCTTCTCGGGCGACGTCCGCCAGCAGTTTGATGTAGTCGGCAAAGCCCACCAACGTGGTGACGCCGAAATCCCTCATCAGGTTGACCTGCTGCACCGAGCGGGTTTCGATCCCCGTGCCGGCGGGCAGAAAGATTGAGTTGGTCCAATGCACCACGGCTTCGCGAATGTAGTGCCCGCCGTTGACCATGCCGTGGCCATAGACAGACTGCACCACGTCGTCCGGGCGCAGGCCTTGCAACAGATAGATGCGCGCCACCAGCAGGTTCTGAATTTCCCGGCTGCGCGGCCCGAACATCAGGACCTGGGGCCGGCCAGTAGTGCCCGAGGTGGTATGCACGATGACTGGCGGGCGCTCACCATCCGGATATGTTTCCATGCCGTGGAAATCTCCAAAGGGAGGATGCAGAGCGATGGAATCCATGATGTCTGATTTATCGAATGTGGGTAGTTTGGTGATGTCATCCAGGCCGCCGATATCGCCGGCTTCCAATCCCTGGGCACCCCACAGGCGCTGATAGAAGGGCACTTTCCAGGCTTGGGTCATCAGTGTTCGGAAGCGTGCCTCCTGCAAAGCGCGCAGTTCATCCCGGCTGATGGCTTCAAAGCGGCGCAGGAATTCCGGGCCGATGGGAAATTCATCGCTCAGGCGGGCCATGTCGACCCGGTTAAAATAGTTTGGTTGTTCCGTCATCGCACTTTTAATTCAAATTTTCTCAATGCCGCACCAGTTCGCCATGAACAGGGCGATGGCCTGGGTAGATTTGCGCACGCTCTCCAAATCCACCCATTCGTTGAAACCATGCACATCCACGGCGCGGGGACCATAGACCATGCCGGGTGTGTTGGCATACAGGCCAAAAAACCGGGCATCCGTGGTGCCTGTGCCAACTCGCCGCCCCAGCGCCTCGCCGTATATTTTTTCGTGGCAAGCCTCCAGCAATGAAACCGGCGCGGCGGCGTTCGCCATATCGTCCAGGGCGTAGCCTTCCGCCATGAATCCCTGATAGACAATCTCGGGCGGACGGTTGCTCATGTGGCGGTCCTGGGCGGCGGCGGCCTGGATGCAATCCTCCAACTCCCGGGCGCGGGCCTGGATATCGTCGTCAGGATAAATGGCGGCGCGCAAATCAAAGGTGCACCAGGCCGGAACCGAGGCTGGCCAATCGCCGCCGGCGATCTTGCCGATGTTGAAATTGATCGGGTGCTTGTGGCCGCAATGATATTTGTGCCGGTCCTTTTCGCTGTTCCATTGCGCTTCCAGCTTTTCCAGGGCCTGGATCAGTACATAGGCCGCCTTGATGGCATTGAAGCCCTCGGTGGCGCGGGAGGCATGCACCGGATGGCCCTTGACGGTGATCTGCTGCCAGATGGTGCCGGTCTGGGCGCTGGTCAAGGTATCGCCGGAGGGTTCCGGGATGATCGCGGCATCGGCACGATAGCCGCGCGCCAGACAGGCCAGGGCGCCGTTGCCGGTGCATTCTTCTTCGATCACGGACTGTAGGAAGACATTGCCAGTGGGGCGGTAACCAGCCGCCGCCAGGGCATCGTAGGCGAACAGGCAGCTGATCAGGCCGGCCTTCATGTCGCCCGCGCCCCGGCCATACAGGCGGTCACCGTCCCGGCGCGGTTCATACGGCGGGCTGTCCCACATATCCAGCGGACCCTCGGGCACCACGTCGATATGGCCGTTCAGGATCAGGCTTTTACCTTTGGGAGCTTCAGGCCGCCAGGCGCCGACTACGTTGTAGCTGTGGTCATAGGGAATGGAGACCGGCGAGAAACCCGGCAGATGCTTGAAATCATCGATATCGAGTTTCCAGCGGTCAACACTCAAGCCGCGCGCCGCGAAAGCTTCCGTCATGAAATCTTGCGCGGTAGCTTCATTGCCGCGCGTGGAAGGGAATGCGACCAGGGCAGCGGTTGCGTCTATCTGATCATCGAAGCGTTGGTCCACCGCATTCTGGATATCCTTGGCGATGTCATCGGGAAGCATATGCTCTTTCCTTGAATTCACGGCAATCATGGCTTGGCAGGCGGCGTTGAAAGGTTACTCTATAGACAAATGATCACGAAGGGGACTGGTAGGTGTCACGGTGAAAGCGGCAAAGTTTGACTATATCCTGGCCGAGAGTGTCGGCGAGGTGGTGGAGGCGCTGGATAAAGGCGATGGCGAGGCGATCGTGATTGCCGGCGGCCAGACTCTGATGCCCATGCTGAACATGCGTCTGGCCCGGCCTGAAACAGTGATCGACATCAACAAGATAGCGGAACTGTCCGGCATTGAAGTTTCAACCGACGAATTGGTGATTAAGGCCTGCACCCGCCAGGCCGAGGCCCTGGCCTCGCCCGAAATCCAGGCGCGCTTGCCTCTTCTGGCCAAGGCCATCGCCTATGTGGGCCATCAGCAGACCCGCAACCGGGGCACCATAGGTGGCAGTCTGTCCCATGCGGATCCGGCCTCGGAAATCCCCCTGGCCGCCTTGGCCATGGACGCTTACATCAGCCTGCGCAGCGCTACGGGCACCCGGCAAGTCGCCATGGCGGACTATTTCCTCGGCCCCATGATGACGGCGCGGGCCGACAATGAGGTGCTGCTGGCGGTGCATTTTCCCCTGCCGCAAGGAAACGACCGCGTCGGCACTGCCTTTCATGAAGTGAGCGAGCGGCGGGGTGATTTCGCCGTGGTCGCGGCGGCGGCGCGGGTTCAACTGGATAGTAACGGTATCTGCACCAATGCGGCCCTGGCCATTGGCGGCGCCGACAGCGTGCCCCTGCGGATGACGGCGGTCGAGGACGGCTTGCGCGGCGAAGCGATAACGCCGAACAGGATTCAGGTCCTATTGGGCGAAGTCGCTAATGCCCTGAGCCCTGGCAACGATCAACATGCCTCCGCCGCCTATCGCCGCCGCGTTGCAACGGTGCTGGCGGAGCGTGCCCTGACGGAAGCAGCAGCCGGGGCCCAGCAATGAGTAAGCGCGAAATTTCCCTGACCATAAACGGCAAGGCCCATACATTGGCGGTAGAGCCGCGCCTGTCCCTGTCCGACATGCTGCGCGACGAGCTGCGCCTGAACGGTACCCATATCGGTTGCGAGCATGGGGTATGCGGCGCTTGTTCCATATTGTTGGATGGCGTACCGATCCGCTCTTGCCTGATGCTGGCGGTGCAGGCGGACGGCCACGAGATCACCACCGTGGAAGGCATGTGCAACGAGGACCAGACGCCGGGCATCTTGCAGGAAGCATTTCAGGACGCCCACGGCATGCAATGCGGCTATTGCACACCGGGCATGTTGATTTCGGCCCAGGCCCTGTTGACGGCAAACAACGATCCCAGTCTGGAAGAGATCAAGGATGCCATTGGCGGCAACCTGTGCCGCTGCACCGGCTACACGCAAATTATCGAGTCGATCCAACTGGCGGCCAACCGTATGCGGGAGGCCGGACGATGAATATGGAGCGCAATCTGCATTACGTGGCGACCAAGCGCCGGGTGCGCGAGGACAAGCGCTTCGTCACCGGCCAGGGCAAATATGTGCAGGACGTAAACCTGCCCGATACGAAGCACGCCGCCGTGCTGCCCTCGCCCTATCCCCGCGCACGGATACTTTCGATTGAGACGGCGGCGGCGGAGGCCTTGGACGGTGTGCAGATGGTGCTGACCGGCGCGCAACTGGCCGAGGACTGCAACCCAATCCGCCTGGGCCTGAAGCTGCCGGAAATAAACTGGTACGCCTTGGCGGTCGGCATGACGCGGTATGTGGGCGAATGGGTCGCCATCGTGGTAGCGGACGATGCCTACATCGCCGAGGACGCCCTGGAGTTGATCGAAGTGGATTACGAGCCGTTGCAGCCTATCGTCGATCCGGAACAGGCCTTCGAGGAGACGGAGCTGCTGGTGCATCCCGGCCATGGCAGCAACGTGCTCTATCATGGCAATTTCCTCTGGGGCGATGTGGACGGCGATTTCGCCGGTGCCGATGACCATTTAAGTTTCCGGGCCCGCTGGGGGCGCAGCTCCACCGTGCCAATCGAGACCTTCGGCGCCTTGGCGCGCTGGGACGAGGGCACGGAAATCCTGGACATCTGGGCCTCGATCCAGATGCCGAATTTTGTTGAACTGATGGCGACGACCCTGGGCTATCCCCTAAATTGTATCCGCCTGCATCAGGACGTGGACGTTGGCGGCAGCTATGGCGTCAAGCGGGGCATCAAACAAAGCGTGCTGGTCGGCTATCTCTCCCGCAAGCTGCGGGTGCCGGTGCGCTTTATCGAAGACCGCCTGGCCAACATGGCGGGCAGCGATGCCCATGGTCCGGACCGCATCTTTGATACCGACGTGGCCTTCAACAAAGACGGCGTCATCAAGTCCATCAAGATCCGCGCCCTGGATGATGCCGGTGCCTATCCGGGCCGGGCGCCGTTTCAACTGGCCAAACCGATCAGCGCCATCGTCGGGCCCTATAAAATCAACTCGGTGAAATACGAGGCCATATCGGTTTGCACCAATAAAAGCGGACAGGTGCCCGTGCGCGGATTTGGTCAGGCGCCAACCAATTACATGATCGAAACGGCGGTGGACAACGTGGCCCGGCATCTGGGCCTGGACCGGTTGGAAATCCGCCGCCGCAACCTGATCCAGGCGGACGAATTTCCCTATCAGATACCGCCGGGCAGCAAATACGACAGCGGTAATTATCCGGTGGTGCTGCAAAAAGGCCTGGACCTGGCCGGCTATGACGAGTTGCTGGCCCGGCGCGACAAGGCGCGGGCCGAAGGGCGCCTGGCAGGCATCGGCATCGCCACGGTGCTGGAACCGGGTGGCGGCAACAATATTTTCGAATATCTGATGGACCCCTCGGCGGAAATCACCACCTTCATGGAGGGTTGTGAGGTCCGCGTCGATCCGGCGGGCAACATCACCGGCATCATGGGCACGACAACCTCCGGCCAGGGCCACGAAACCATGATGGCGACCATCTTGGGCGAGGAGTTGCAGTTCGACCCCGATGAAATCCGCATCGTCCATTCCGACAGCCTGAACGCCCTGCCCACCCGCAGCCCCATCGCATCGCGCATGGCGATCATGCTGGGTAGTGCCGCGGCGGGGGCGGCGGGCAAAATCAAAGACCGTGCCATGGCAATCGCCGCCCACAATCTGGGCCTCCCGGTGGCGGAACTGGAATATTCCGGCGGCACTGTTAGTGACCGAAACGATCCCAGCCACAAACTGACCTGGGCCGAGATCTGCTTCATCGCCTACCGCGCCTATCACAAACTGCCGGAGGGAATGGAGCCGGGCTTTCAGGCGCAATATATCATGCAGGTGCCCGGCGGCGGCCAACTGCCGGACGAAAACAACCGGGTGCAGGTCTATCCCTGTTTCTCGTTCCAGGCCCATGTGCCCTATGTGGAGATCGACCCGGGCACCGGCAGGGTCTCGGTGCTGGATTACGCCATTGCCCATGATTGCGGCACGGTAATCAATCCCGACATTGTGCGCGGCATGGTGATCGGCGGCCTGGCCCACGGCATCGGCGCGGCGCTGTACGAGAAATTCGCTTACGATGACGAAGGACAGTTTTTATCGGCCACCTTCGCCGATTATCTGATGCCCTCGGTGCGTGAAATACCGGATGTGAAGGATGTGGAACATTGCACGCCGTCTCCTCTGACATCCCATGGCCAAAAAGGTTCGGGCGAGGGCGGCTATCTCGGCGCGCCGGCGGCCATCGCCAGCGCGGTCAATGACGCCCTGCATCCCCTGGGTCTGAACATCTCTGAACTGCCCATGCGCATGCACAAGATTGAAGCTCTGATTAATGATGGAAATAAGTGAATGATCATCGACACCCACGCCCATTTCACGCCCCAGACCGCGCTGGCCGCCCTGAAGAACAAGATCGGCCAGTTTCCTAATGTGGAACTGCTGCACCAGGACGATAGTTATCAGCTGGTCTTCACGGGCCTGGCGCCGACCCGGCCCCTATCGCCCAAGCTGCGCGATACCGAGATGCGGCTATCGTGGATGGATGAACAGGCCATCGATGCCCAGATCGTCGGTGGTTGGCTGGACAGTTTTGGCTACGAGCTGCCGGGCGAGGAGGGCGAAGCGTGGAGCCGCTTTCTGAACGAGTTCCAGATGAGCGGCACCGACGGCCTGGACCGCCTGACCCCCCTGGCCACCGTGCCCTTGCAGGACGGCAAGCGCGCCGCGAAGGTGCTGGAAGAAGCCTTGGGAGCGGGTTTCAAGGGCGTGATGATCGGCACGCAACCGCACGGCAGTACGGGGAATCTGGATGATCCGGATCTTGATCCGTTCTGGGAAGCCGCCGACGGCCTGGGCGCGACGGTTTATCTGCATCCCATGTTCGGCTGCGGCGATCCGCGTTTGCTTGACTATGACATGATCAATGCCGTGGGCCGGGGCACGGACACGACGACGGCGGTGGCGCGCATGCTCTTTACGGGGCATTTTCTGAAATACCCGAAGATGAATTTCATTCTTTCCCATGGCGGCGGTGGCATCCCTTACATGTTGGGACGCCTGGCACGGAACCATGAAATCCATCCCGGCAAATACGCCGATCCCGTTGAAGGCTTCAACAAGCTCTATTTCGACAGCGTTCTGTTCGCGCCCGATGCCCTGGATTACCTCTGTTCCTGCTGCGGCCACGACAAGGTGATTTTGGGTTCCGACTATCCCTTCCCCATCGGCGATGGCGAACCAACCAAGGTGGTCGAGGCCGCCAACATGACGGCGGAACAAAAGCAAATGATCCTGGGCGATACGGCGGCCCGGCTGTTCAGTTAGCGGCTCATTCATGGGGCGGTTCCGATCCATTGCCGGGTGTCTGCTGCTGTTGCTCTTCGCCGGCTGCATGCAGGCGGGCGGGTCGCCCGGCCAGGCTAAGCCGGATGGCGAAACGGTTATCTTCGTCACGTCCAATGGTTGGCACAGCGGTATCGTCGTGGCCAAGGGCGACATTCCGGCGGACCTCATCCCCGAGACGGCGGATTTTCCCGACGCGCTGTTTTTTGAGTTCGGCTGGGGCGATGCGAAGTTTTATCCCTCCAAGGACGTGACCATCGGCATGAGCATGAACGCCCTGATCGTGCCGACCCCGGCGGTTGTTCACATGGTCAGTCTATGGACGGAGCCGGCACGCTATTTCCCCAAGGCCGAAATCATCCCCCTGACGATCGGCAGTGCTGATCTGCGCGCATTGATCGCTTTCATCAATGCCAGTTTTGACCGCGGCGGTGCCCCGCGTGCCGCCGCCGCTGCACCCGGACTTTATGCCGACAGCAAGTTCTATCCCGCAACGGGCAAGTTTCATCTGCTCAATACCTGCAATACCTGGACCGGCCAGGCCCTTGCCGCCGGCGGCTTCGAGATCGGCCCGCCGGGAACGGCGCAAGCGGAAGCCTTGATGGAAAAAGTCCGCGCCCTGGCTGGTTCCAACAAACCTACCGGCAATCAGAAGATCAGGCCCTGAATGGCTATTGCGCCAGCATGCCGCCGTCAATCACCAGTTCCGAGCCTGTCATCCAGGCGCTTTCGTCCGAGGCCAGGAACAAACAGCCCATGGCGATATCCTCTGGCGTGCCAAAGCGGCCCATGGGCGTCGCGTTCAGACGCGGCGCCATCAATTCGGGATCGGCATGGGTATTGGCCGTCAAAGGCGTGTCGACAAAGCCTGGATGCACCGAATTGACGCGGATCTTGTCGTCGGCGCATTGAATGGCGGCCGATTTCGTGAAGGTCCGCACCGCGCCCTTTGATGAATGATAGGCCGCACCGGCGCCTGATCCGACGATGCCATAGATCGACGAGATATTGATGATGGAACCGCCGCCCGCCGCCCGCATGGGCGCGATGACATGCTTGACGCCGAGGAAGACGCCGGTGCTGTTGACGGCAAAGACCTTGTCCCAGCCCTCAATGGCGGTGTCCTCGATCTTCACGGTGGATTTGTTGTCGGACCGCCGGTCCGCGATGCCGGCATTGTTCGCCAATATATGCAGGGCGCCGTATTTCGACAGGGTCTCGGCGACTGCTTCAATCCACTGCGCTTCATCCGTGGTATCCAGGTGCAGATAGGTCGCCTCTCCACCTGATGCCAGGATGCGGTCCACCACCTCCCGGCCTAGGTTATCGTTCATATCCGTCACCACGACCGAAGCGCCGTGTTCGGCAAATGCGGTGGCCGTGGCGGCGCCTATGCCCGATGCGCCGCCAGTGATAAGCGCAACCTTTCCAGGCAATCGCGGACCTACAGTCATGTTCTACTCCCCAGCATGTGAACCAATATCACGCAAGTTCGAATAGTAGAGCAACCCTTCGGCCCAGGATAGCCGGCTGATGGATTCTCGGCAATTTCAACTGCTATTTGCCGTGGCTAGGGCAAATGGCTAGGCCGGCAGGAACCAGTCAAGAATATGCTGGTTCTCGTCACTGGGATAGGTGTGGGACAGATCCTCGATCTCGCGGTATTGCAGATCGGCGCCGGCGGCGCTCAAGGCCTGCCGGGCGCTGCGCGCAACATCGATGGGAAACATCCAATCCAAGGCGCCATGGGTGAGATAGATCGGCAGATCCTTGATCCGGTCAGCATCCATCATCTCCAGCAGCAGAGGATGGAACGAGGCCGAGATCGGCGCCAGATGGGTGAACGGCGAGGCGCTTTGCAAGCCGGAAACATAGGTAAAGGTGCCGCCGTCACTCATTCCCGTCATCAACAGACGAGCGGCATCGATATTCCATTGTTCCCGGGCAAAAGCCACCATGCGCGCGATATTCTCGCTATCCGCCTCGGGTTCCATCAATGACCAGGTGCCGCCCAGGGCGGTTGGCGTGATTAGGATGGCGCCCCGGCTGCGGGCCTCGCGCAGCCAGGTCCAGATGAATTCGCGGCCATGGCCGCTGCCTCCGTGCAGGGCCATGATCAGGGGATAGGATTGATTGGGGTCGTAATATTCCGGCACGTAGATGGAAAATCCGCCCTGGCTGCCTTTATAGTTGTTGGCATGCATGAGCCCGACATCTTCCCGGCGCGGGTCCGCCGCCGCCAATTTCTCCACCAGCGCCTCGTCCGCGCGGCCCGCGTCGTCGAGGAAAAAGCGGCTGATCGGCGGCAACGTGGTGGCGATGGGGTAAAGTGCCGCAAAAGCCTTGGCGTTCTGGCGAATGCCCCGGTAGGCCTGGAAGGTGCCGTCGGGCATTTCCGTGGCGGCGCGCAGGTTGTCAAAGCCATGGCAGACGGCGACGGCGGCTGTCTCCATACGCTCGGCGAAGGCGGACATATGCTCCGGCCAGGTCATGGCACGAAAAACTTCCAGACCCTGGCGCAGGGGCGGGTCGACCTCGGCCACGCTGGCCACCAGCTCGGGCAGGGTGGGGGGGTGCAGACGGCGGGCCACATAGCTCAAGGCTTCCATTGCATTCAAAAGCGGCGACAGCAGGTTGCTGATGGCGTCAATCAGGGCGTCGCTGTCGGCATCGGTTTGGATCTCGTCTGACATGGGAAGTCCTATCCTTTTAAGACCCCAAACCTAACACGTTTAGTTCGCGAAAGCCCTTGACCAAAACCTCCCGCTGGCCAACCCTAAGGCAATCAATTTCGCTCGGGAGGAGAATTGCTATGGCGACGAAGTCAACGAATGCCGAATGGCTGGCGCAGGTAGTCGAGGATACCATCGATCCGGATCTGCCGATCTGCGACCCGCATCATCACCTTTGGGAGTTCAAGACCGAGCGTGTGGCGCACCGCTATCTACTCGATGAAATTCTGGAAGATCTGAACTGCGGCCACAATATTGTCTCCACCGTCTTCATCGAATGCGGCTCCATGATCAAGACCTCCGGCCCGGTGCCCATGCGCATGGTTGGCGAGACCGAGTTCGTCAACGGCATCGCGGCCATGAGCGCCGGCGGCGAGTATGGCAAGGCGCGGGTTGCCGCCGGCATCGTCGGCCATGCCGATCTGTGCCAGGGCGCCGATATCGCCGAGGTTCTGCAAGCCCATTTGCGGGCTGGCGGCGGCCGTTTTCGCGGCATTCGTCATTCCGCCACATGGGATGCCTCGCCGGAGGTACCCAATGCCCGCTGCGAGCCGCCGGAGCATCTGTACGCCCAGGAAAATTTCCGCGCCGGCTTCGCCCAACTGGCGCGCCATAACATGAGCTTTGAAGGCTGGTGCTATCACACCCAGATTTCCGAGCTGACTGAGCTAGCACAGGCATTTCCAGACACCACGATCATCCTGGATCATTTCGGCGGCCCGGTGGGCATCGGCCCGTACGAAGGCAAGTTGGCCGAGAATTTCGCACCATGGCAGGCCGACATCACGGCCCTGGCACGCTGTGAAAACGTGGTCGCCAAGCTGGGCGGCATCAACATGGAACTGAACGGCTTCGGCTGGCATGAAAAGGACCGCCCGCCCAGTTCGGAAGAGCTGATGATCGCGACCAAGCCGTATTATGAGCACACGATCGAGCAATTCGGCGCCGACCGGTGCATGTTCGAATCCAACTTTCCCGTCGATATGTGCACTTGCAGCTACAACGTCCTGTGGAACAGCTTCAAGCTGTTGACTGCGGACTACACGGCGGACGAAAAGGCCAAGCTGTATCACGACACGGCGAACCGGATCTATCGCCTGGACGATCCGGAATAGGCCGGCCTGTTGCCCGAATTTGATTGGGCCGCCCTGCTGCCGGCTGAACTGGCGCCGTGGGCGGGCATGTTGCTGCTTGGCATCAGTGCGCTGACCTCGTTCATTTCGGCGGCCTTTGGCCTTGGCGGCGGCATGGTCCTGATCGCGGTGATGGCGACCATTATGCCCGCCGCCGCCCTGGTGCCTATCCATGGCGTGATCCAGCTTGGCTCCAACATCGGACGGTCGGTGGTTATGGCGCGCTATATCAGCTGGCATAGGCTGCTGCCTCTGACCCTGGGTGGGGTGGTTGGCGCCGTGATCGGCGGCCTGATCGCCGTGCGTCTGCCTGATTGGCTGTTATTTCTGGCCGTGGGCTCGTTCGTGTTGTGGTCGGCCTGGGGCAAGATACCCGCCGTCTCGGGCCGGGCGGCATTGTTGCTGGGCGGCGTCGCCTCGGGCTTTTTGACCATGTTTATCGGCGGCACCGGTCCATTGGTGGCGGCGATCCTGAAGACCCTTCGGTTGGAACGCATGAGCCATGTGGGCACCCAGGCCGGTTGCATGGTGCTGCAACATGGCCTGAAAATCGGTGTCTTCGGGATGCTTGGTTTCAACTATGCACCGTATCTGCCGCTGATCGTCGGCATGATGATCACGGGAATTATAGGCACCGTGGTTGGAGGCAAGGTGCTGCACGGCATGGGGGATAGCCGTTTTCAAAAGGCCCTGACCATTCTGCTGACCGTGCTGGGGCTGCGTTTGCTGTGGCAGTCGGGGTCGATCCTGCTGGCGGGTGGTTGATCGCCGGCCAGTTGATCAAAAGCCTGTTCGCGCCCATGATGGGGCAAAGGCAATCGGGAGCAGAGCCATGAAATTTGGATTACGCTATTGCAATACGGGCCGCTATGTGGACCCCGCCAAGGCGGTTGAGCTGGTGCAGGCGGGCGAGGAGGCTGGCTTCGAATCCGCCTGGACAGTTGAACACACCGTGGTGCCGGAAGGCTATCAATCCGCCTACCCCTATTCCGATGACGGCAAGATGGCGGGCGGCAAGGACGATGTGCCCCTGCCCGATCCGCTGATCTGGATGGCTTATGCGGCGGCGGCCACAAAGCGCATCAAACTGGCCACCGGCATCATGATCCTGCCGCAACACAGCCCCGTGGTGGCCGCCAAGCAAATCGCCACCCTGGACTATATGTCGGGCGGGCGGGTGTTGCTGGGCATCGGCGTTGGCTGGATGCGCGAGGAATTCGATGCCATCGGCACGCCCTTCGATGACCGCGGTCCGCGCACGGATGACTACGTTGGCGCTATGCGCGCCCTGTGGAGCCAGGAGAAGGCGACCTACCAAGGCGAATTTGCGTCGTTCGAGAATATCTACTGCCGGCCGCAGCCGGTGAACGGTAGCGTGCCGATCATTGTCGGCGGCCACTCCAAACCGGCGGCCCGGCGCGCGGGCCGATTGGGCGACGGTTTCTTCCCGGCCCGCGGCGCGCCGGCGGAGCTGATCGCCATCGCGCGGGACAGCGCAACTCAGCATGGCCGCGACCCGGATGCCCTGGAGGTCACAACGTCGTTGCCGGATGATCTGGACGATATTCCCAGCCTAGCCGCCGCCGGCGTCACCCGCCTGTTGGTGCCGGTAACACCCATGGCCGGTCTTAGAACGCGCCTGGGCAATCCAGAAGAAGTCCTGGCCTGGCGTGACCAGATAGAGAAATACGCTGACGTTTAGGCGGTGCCCCGTGCCAGTTCGTAAGCTCGGGCCAGGGCCAGCACGCGGCCCTCGGCAAACGGCTGGCCGACGATTTGCAGGCCCATGGGCATGCCGTTGACGGCAAAACCACAGGGCACGGAAATAGCTGGCCAGCCCAGGGCGTTGAACGGCAGCGTGTTGCGGGAACGGGGTCGAACCAGCCGGTAGTCATCCTCGACAATGGGGCAGGCTGCCAATGTGGTGGTTGGCAGGATCATGGCGTCGAAACCGCTGAACGCTGACAGGAACGCGGCCTTGGATCGGTCGCGCTGCTGCTGCGCCAAAACATAATCGGCACCGCCATGGCTTTCGCCAATCCTGATCACGCGGCTGAGCACGGATCCGAATTTATCCGGATCGGCCTGATAGCTTTCCCGGTGGTAGGCGGCGGCTTCGGTCACCACGATCAGATTGCCCAGCCGTATCAAATCGTCCAATCCTGGCAGCTTGATCTCCTCCACCACCGCGCCCTGGGCTTCTAAAAGCGCAATCGCCTTCTCGGTCGCGGCGAGCCATTCGGGATCGGTCTCGGTGAAGAAATCGTCGCGGGGTATGGCCAGGCGGGTACGTCCCAGAATGTCCGGCGCGGCGCCAAGCTCGGCGGAGAAATCAGGCACCGGCGCCTGGGCGCTATAAGGATCCGCCGGATCATGGCCGGCCAGGACTTGCAAAACCAGCGCGGCATCCTCGACGTTGCGCGTCATGGGTCCCAAATGATCCAGGGAGTCCGACAAGGTCATGGCGCCAGCTTTTGAGACTCGGCCAAAAGTGGGTTTAAGGCCAACGATACCGCACAAAGCCGCCGGCTGCCGGATCGACATGCCGGTGTCGCTGCCCAGGGCGGCAAAGGCCAGATGCGCCGCCACCGCCGCCGCCGAGCCGCCAGAAGACCCACCCGTGATGTAGTCCGTATTCCACGGATTGCGCGGGCCGCCAAAGGCGGATGACTGCGAGGATGAATCCGCCGCGCCCTCGGAAAGATTGGTTTTGCCCAACAAAACCGCGCCGGCCTCGGCCAGGCGTTTGACCACCGTGGCGTCTTCGCCGGGGATATGGTCGGCATAGGCGCGGGAAGCGAACGTCGTGCGGATACCCTTGGTTTCGATCAAATCCTTCAGGGCGATGGGCACGCCATGCAGCGGTCCCCGATCACGGCCCGCGCGCAGTTCCTTCTCCGCCCTTTCGGCCTGTGCCAGGGCAAGCTCATCGGTGACGGTGATGAAGCTGTTTAATTCGCCATCCCTGGCAGCGATCCGGTCCAGCATGATCCGGGTCAGTTCCACCACGCCAACATCGCCCCGGCGCAGGCCTTCGCCAACCTCGGCAATGCTCATTTCGTGGATATCAGGCATGGTTACGGCCTTTCGGCGCTAACGAAATTCAGTCTGGCGGGAACACGCACGCCTTCGGCGCGCAGATACGGGATCAGGGCTGCTTCCACATCGGCGGTAATGGCGGCGATGTCTTCAGGGCTTGGATCATATAGTTTCATTATTCGGGCTGCTGGGCCCACATTCACTGCGAAGGCAGCGGTATTTGCCACCGTATCGGCACCGATCAAGTCGCAGGTCTCGGTATCCACGTGGATACCCCCGAAACCAGCACCATGCAAAATCTCTGTCACGTAATCCGTCTCAGCAAAGGCCGTCGGTCCCGGCGCCCGTGGCGGCATGGGTTCGGGTTCGCCGAGACGACGGGCGGCGGCATTGCGCGGAATCATGAACCAGGGATTGTCCGCCATGGCCGCCCAACAGACAAAATTCAGGCGTCCGCCGGGTCGAAGGGCAGTCAAAAGATTGGCGAAGGCGGCGGTCGGATCGGCGAAGAACATGACGCCAAAGCGCGACTGCAGAAGATCATGGGCGCCGGGCTCGAAGACATGGCTTTGCGCATCGGCAATTTCCAACCGCAAATTTTGGATGCCGTCGGCCCGCGTTTTGGCCAGCCCAAGCATAGGCTCGGAAATATCAACGCCAAACACCTGGCCATCGGGGCCAACGGTCTGGGCCGCCCGCAAGGCCGAGGCGCCGGTGCCGCAGCCAATATCAACAACCCGCTCGCCTGGCTGTAGGGCCGCGCGCTCGAACAGGCGATCCGTCACCAGGCCTAGCTGGCGGTCCAGACGTTCCTGATTGGCGACCCATTTGTCACCGGCGGCGGAATTCCAGTATTCGACCTGGCCGCTGTTTGCATCTTCCGTCATGGTATTCCCCAAAAAATGTACCTAGTCGCTCCAGCCGCCGCTCAAGGAAAAGAACTGCCCGGTCTGGAACTGGTTGCCGCCATCCAGCAACGATGCCGCGAAATGGGCGATCTCCGCCGGCTGGCCGAAACGGTGCATGGGCGTCTGGCGTTCCACCTCGCGCCGGACTTCCGGGTCGTCGGAGCCTGTCGCCTTGATGAAACCAGGATAGTCCAGATAGGCGGTACCCAGGGCGTTGATGGCGACGCCTTTGTTGGCGACCTCCAGTGCCGCCGCTTTGACCATCATATTGGCGCCCGCGCGGGTGGCGGAATACAACGACGCATTGGGCATGGGCTTGCGCCCCGTGGCCGAGGTGACGATGACGATCTGCCCTTGGCCGGCGGGCACCATCACGGCCAATAATGCCTGCAAGCTGTGGAAGACGGCCTCAAGATTTGCGGTCTGCAGGGTGCGCAGGGTTTCCAGATCGGCCTTCATGAAGCTGCCGCCCATGATCACGCCGGTGCGGACGCAAGCCGCATCCAGTTTGCCAAAACGCTCCAACCCCGCATCAATCAAACGCCGTATCGCCGTGCCGTCGCCCAGATCGGCCATGCCGTCCAGCGAGACGACGTTGGCGCCCAGGGCTTCAACTTCTTCGACCAGGCCCGGCAGGGGATCGCCCAGGATCAGGTCATGCTCCCGCCGGGCCAAGGTGCGGGCCAGGTCGGGTCCGAGGTGTAGATTGGTATCGGTGATTAAGGCTACGCGGCGACTCACGGTGATCTCCCCTAGTTTCGTGGGAAGTCTAGCAGCTCTGATCAACCCGGCCCAGATTTTGTCGGCCTATGTGCGAGCCACAATCCCGCGATCACGGCGGCGAGGGCGCCCAGGAACAGTGGCGTGACAGGCTCCTCCAATACGGCGGCGCCCAGGGCGGTGGCGGTGACCGGGCCCAGGGCCAGGAACATGGCAACACGGGTGGGCGTGGCATGTTTCAGCGCCAGCAGCCAGGTGTAATAGCCGAGGCTGGAGCAGCAGCCAATGAACAGTACCGACGCCCAACCCATCGACGTAAAGACAGGTATCTCGAGAAAGAAACCTTCAGCCCCCGCCGGCACGATCAGGAACAGGACAGAGGCCAGCATGGCAAAGACGCTGACTTGCAAGGGCGGATATTTTTGCAGATAGGGACGATAAAATACCGAGCACAGGGCGCCGGTGAAGGCCGACGCCAGTACGGCAATCACGCCCAGGGAATTTTCGGCACTTAGATCCGGCAGAACCGCCTTGTCGGATACCGCCAGCCCGACGCCAACAATGGTCAACAGGGCGCCGGCCGTCTTGGCCACGGTCAGTGCCTCCAGCCGCAGGGCGGCGGCCAGGGCCATGGTCATGATGGGAAAGGTCGCGAACAACAACGCGCCGAGGCCCGAACCGATAAATTGCAGGCCGTAATTCAGCAGGGCGATCAGAATGCCAAACTGGTCGATGCCCAACAGCGCAATAGGTAGAAGATCGCGTCCCTCGAATTTAACCCGGCGGATCAGCAACAGCGGCGGGATCAGGCCCAGGGTGCCGATGCTATACCGTAACAAAGCCAGCGAGGCGGGATCGGTCTGCTCGATCACATAGCGGGTCGCCACCATGGCCGCGCCCACCAGCACCCCGGTAACGGTGCCGGCCAAAATAGCCAGCAGCTCGGGCCGGCTCACAATTCCAGTTCCCAGGTCTCCGCCACCAGATCAACACCAAAGTCGTGACCGGGTTCCTCGTGCACCATGACGAACCCCGCGCCGGCATAAAGGCTGCGTGCGGCGGTTTGCACGTCGTTGGTCCAGAGCGTCATCCTGACATAGCCCTTGCGCCGGGCGAAGCGCAGGCATTCGTCCAACAGCGCCCGGGCAATCCCCAGTCCTTGCGCCTTCTTGTCCACGATCATCAGGCGCAGCTTTGACACCCGTGCATCTACCTTGACGACAAAGGCCGAGCCGACGAATTCACCATCGACCTCGGCGATCCAGCTGCATTCCCATGCGGGATCGAATTTGGTGATGAAGTCGGCGGCGATGGTGGCGACCAGTGCCTCAAAGGTTTCGTCCCAACCAAACATTTCCGGGTACAGGCGGCCGTGCAAGGCGATGACGTCGCCCATGTCACCGGGCCGGTGCGGCCGCAGCACAAAGGCCCTGTTCCTGTCTCTGTTGGGGTCCAGCAAGCGGCGAATGCGGGCCATTGCCTCGATCAGGCGCAACTGATCGCGATCCGAAAACGGGGCAAGTAGTTCAGCGTTGGCCGCGCGGGAGAGCCCGTCCAGCACGGCGAATTCGTCCCTGCCTGCGGGGCTGAGGTTGAGAATGTTTTTGCGCCGGTCATCGGCCGCCGGTCTTTTTTCCACCAATCCCCCTTTGCCCAAACCGTTCAGAATGCGGCTGAGATAACCAGGGTCTACATCCAGGTCCCGGCTCAACTGCCGCGCCGTGCTCTCGCCGCGGGCGGCAAGCTCGTACAACACCCTGGCTTCCATCAAAGGAAACTTGCTGTCCAACAGGCCTTCCCGCAGGACGCCGATTTGCCCGGTGTAAAATCGGTTAAAGGCTCGCACGGCCTCAACCCGGTCATTGTCGATCGTTTCCCGCGCCATAGCGTGCTGCTCCTGGTCTGATCATAAACATGTTTTTAGCATATAATTCGTTGACTAAGGCAAGTATTGAAAAGGGCAATGGAGAATCCAACATATGCCGGGATGTGCTAGCCCGAATTATTCATGAGAGGGCGCAAGATTGCTGGCGAGCGTAGATTA
>CAYWYB010000003.1:0-45829 GCA_964462145.1 uncultured Rhodospirillaceae bacterium | reverse complement strand
CCGCCGCCGGCGTAGATCACCGGATTCTTGGCCTCGACCAGGGTTTTCGCGGCCTTGGCAACGTCTGCTGGATCAGGGCCATAACGGGTGCCGGAAACAGGTGTGTAATCCAGCTCGCCGGACAGTTCCTCGTTAAAGACGTCGGTGGGGACTTCCACGACGCAGGGCCCGCCCCGGCCGTTGCGCAGCTGGGTAAAGGCCCGGCGCATGATGTTCGGGACTTCATCGGCGGAGGTTACCGGTTCCGTGGTCTTGGCCACATGGGACATGGCCTCGGTCGAATTGAAGTTGGGGCGAATATGGGCGATGCGCCGGGCATAACCCATGGGCAGCACCAGGATCGGCACGCCCTCGCCAAAGGCCTGGGCCACGCCGCCAAAGGCATTCTCGGCGCCGGGGCCGTGCTGCATGGCGAAGACACCGACTTTCTTGCCTGAGGATAGCCGCGACATGGCATCCGCCATATGCAGGCCGATACGCTCCTGACGTACAATGATGGGCCGGATATCCCAGCGGGCGGCATACTCGAGAATATGATTGACGGGATAGCCGATCAGACATTCAACCCCTTCCCGTTTAAGAATTTCAACAATCGCTTCAACAGCTTTCATCAGACAGGCACTCCATTGCGGGCCGCCCCAGGGCGCCCTCTATCAAATTCCGGTTATCAAAATCTGGCACAATGATGCCATGCCATGGCGCAAGCGCCAAATGACGAATTCAATTTTGGAGTTGGAACCTGAAAAACCGCCGCCAGGAAGCCTGGCCGCAACCGAGCAGAGCTAGTTGGTGCCGCTGCTAATTCGCCTCAACCATGCCGGTCGGAAAACCAACTGTGCGAAGACCCGGTTTTGGCTTCGGCCCAGGCCGGCGCCTCGCAGTTGAGGGCCTGATGCAGGCTTTCAGGCGAAATGATGCTGCGGGCCAGATTGGCGCGCCACAGATCCGTGCCTTGCAGATTGGCCGCCGACAGATCAGCCTCGATCAGGTTCGCCTCGGTCAGGGACGCGGAAGACAGGTTGGTGTCGGTCAGATTGGCGCCGCTTAAATCCGCGCCGGTCAAATCGGCGCCCACCAGTTTGGCCCCGCGCAAACGGGCGCCGGACAATTTAGCATTGGTCAGGCTGACGTGGCTCAAATCACGGCCTTCGAGATTGACGTCGCTTAAATTCTCATCGGAAAGATCGGCCCGAACGCCATCGCTGTCACCCTGTAACCAGCGGTGATGGGCAGTCAAGGTGCGGAGAAGCCGGCGGTTACGCTCGGCATTACGTTGGCGTTGTTCTTCCTCGACAATGTTCTTTTCGACAATGCGGGTGTCGGTTGGCAATTGGGTGAGACCCAGAATAACCCGCAGCTGGCGCTGCGCATGTTTCATATCAAAGGCTTCAAGCTCACCCGTTGTCAGGCTGCCGCCCTGATGAAAGCGCACTTCATAAAGATATTCGATTAGCTACGGCTGGTTCTGTTCATTTGTCTCGGCTTCCGCCGCACGCAGGGCCGCCAGTTCCGCTTCCAACTCCTCGGGCGGGGCATAATTGCTGTTATGGCCGATACCCGGTTGCCACTCAGCGGCGGTTTCACTGGTTTTCCGTCGTGCTCTAGCCATTTTGGTGCCTCCATGTGCATACCGGATACGCGCGTCTCCCCCAAAGAGACCGGGGCATGCGTCACCCAACGGCTAGAAAGATAAATAGACATCATTAACAAAAACTTATTCCACGGCACGTCAGGCCTTGATACGTGCGCTTTTCGGATCATAGAGGGGCCGCAACGAGGCGGTCGCCGCAACCTGTTCGCAAGCCACCTCGATGGCATAGCTGCCCGAATTGACGAACGCGGCATCGACAACGCCGCCGTCCGGATCACAGATGTATCCGAGGCCGATGGCCGCACCCAGGCCATGGCCGTAACTGCCAGAGCGCAGATACCCGACGATAACGCCGTCACGCCAGATCGGTTCATTGTGGTACAGCAGTTTTTCCGGGTCGGTTAATTTGAATTGCACCAGCCGTTGCCGCGGCCCCGTCTCGCGCTGGCGCAGCAGTGCCTCGCGCCCGATGAAACCGCCCTCCTTGTCCCAGGCCACGGCGAAACTCAAGCCGGCCTCGATCGGGGTATCTTCATCAGTGATGTCGTGGCCCCAGTGGCGATAGGCCTTCTCCATACGCAGGGAATCCAGGGCGTGATAACCGGCATGGCGCAGGCCGAATTCAGCCCCCGCCGCGACGATTTCATCATAGACCCCTTGGGCAAGCTCAGACGGAATATATAGCTCCCAGCCAAGTTCCCCCACATAGGTCAGACGGGTGGCGCGCAGGGTGGCATATCCGATATCGATCTGGCGGGAGGCACCGAACGGAAAGGCATCGTTGCTCATGTCCGTATCCGTGATCGAAGCCAGCAATTCCCTTGATTTCGGCCCCATGATCGACAGCACGGCCTGGGCCGAGGTGATATCGGTCAGATAGGCATGGGCGTCATCGGGAATATGTGCTTTCAGCCAATGGTAATCGCGCATTTGCGAGGTGCCGGAGGTGACAATCAGGAATTCGCTTTCGCCCGTACGGGTTACCGTCAGGTCGGCCTCGATACCGCCGCGTTCATTGAGCCACTGGGTATAGACCGTTCGGTCCACGGGCACATCAACCTGATTGGCGCAGACCTGGTTCAGCACCGCCAAGGCGTCCCGGCCAGCCAATTGAAACTTGGCGAACGACGTTTGTTCAAACATCGCCACGCCCTCGCGCACTGCCATATGCTCGGCGGCCCAATATTCGAACCAATTCTGCCGGCCATAGCTGTATTCATATTCAGGCGCGGTTTCGCCGGGCGCATACCAATTGGCCCGCTCCCAGCCCGCCGCCTCGCCAAAACAGGCGCCGGCCTGGACCAGTCGGTCATGCAGGGGTGATTTCCGCACCCCTCTGGCTGTGCGGTATTGATAGAACGGCCAGTGCGTCGCGTAGAGCAAACCGAGGCATTCACTGACCCGTTCACGCAGAAAACGGGCATTGCTTTGATGCGGCAGGGTACGGCGGATATCCACGTCCCAAAGGTCCAGCGGTGCGTATCCGTCACGGATCCATTCGGCCATCACCTTGCCCACGCCGCCCGCCGATTGAATGCCGATGGAGTTGAAACCACAGGCCACGAACAGGCCCTTGGTCTCTGGCACTTCGCCAAGGTGATAACGGTTATCGGGGGTGAAGCTTTCCGGACCGCAGAACCAGGTTCGGATACCCGTATGTTCCAGCGCCGGCAAGCGGTTCATGGCGCGTTCCAGCACCGGCATGAAATGATCCATGTCATTGGGCAGTTCATCAAAACAAAAATCTTCCGAAATACCTTCCATACCCCACGGCTTGGCATCGGGTTCGAACGCACCCAGCAGGATCTTGCCCGCATCTTCCTTGTAATAGGCGTAATTATCCGTATCGCGCAGCACTGGCAGGCCGGCGTGCACGCCTTCGATCGGCTCCGTCACTACGTAGAAATGCTCGCAGGCATGCAGGGGCACCAGGGCCTTGGTCATGGCGCCCACCTCCCGGCCCCACATGCCCGTGCAATTGACTACGATATCGGCGCTGACCCGTTCGCCGCCGACGGCGACGCCGGTGACTTTGCCCTGCTCAACCAGGATATCCGTGACCTTGGTGTTTTCCAGCACGGTCGCACCGCCCATCCGCGCGCCCTTGGCCAGGGCCTGGGTCAGATCCGTCGGGTTGATCTGGCCATCCTTGGGCAGGAACACGCCGCCGACCACGTCATCCACGTTCAACAGGGGATACATCCGGCGAATATCGTCCTGATCGATCTCGTCTACCGCCAGGCCGAACACCCGCGCCATGGAGGCGCCCCTGCGCAGTTCCTCCAACCGCTCGTTGTTGGTGGCCAAGGAAATGGAGCCGTTCTGTTTAAAGCCCGTGGCTTGCCCCGTCTCGGCTTCCAAGCCGGCATAAAGCTCGGTCGAGTACTTCGCCAACTGGGTCAAATTCTGGGTCGCCCGCAGCTGCCCCACCAGACCGGCCGCATGCCAGGTGGTGCCCGATGACAGCTGTTTACGCTCCAGCAACAGAGCATCGCTGATGCCCAGTTTGACCAGGTGATAGGCGATGGAACAACCGACGACACCGCCGCCGACAATGACGACCGAGGCATGATTGGGCAGGGACTTGGGCATGACAGGCTCCATACAAATAATTGCTCGCCATCACCCTACCGGATTGCCCGTGCCTGGGCCATAATGTGCATTAGGAAAAACAAAATCGAGGGCAGGCACCTTCACGAGCCGCCCATGACGTGAAAGTACGGGTTGGATTGGCGACGGATAGTATTGAGACACTGCTCGAACGCTACGGTCCAGCGTATCGATGGATTGTCACCCTGACGGGAATGACCGCCGCCATGACGATGATTTTGTCATCAACCATGGTGAACGTCGCCGTGCCTTCGATCATGGGCACCTACGGCGTTGGGCAAAGCCAGGCGCAGTGGATGTCAACGGCTTTCCTTTCCGCCATGACGGCCAGTCAATTGCTCGGCGCCTGGGTCATTTCGATTGTCGGGCCGAGGGGCGGATACCTAGGCGCCGTCGCCCTTTTCATCGCGGGCTCCCTGCTTGGGGCCGGGGCGCCGAACATGGATATGCTGATCGCCGCGCGGGTCTTGCAGGGCATGGCCGCCGGCGTCGTGCAACCGATCGCTATGGCCACTATCTTTCGGGTTTTCCCGCCGCAACAGCGGGGCCTGGCATTGGCCATCTACGGCATGGGCATCATGCTGGCGGCGATCATGGTCCCAGTGGTGTGGGGCCTCACGATTGATGCCATGGGCTGGCGCTATCTGTTCTTCATTCCCCTGCCCATCGCCGGCCTGTCGCTTATGCTCGGCAGTCTGTTCATGCCGAGCCGGGACGCGGACACGGAACGCCTGCCCTTCGATTGGGCCGGATACGGCCTGATCGTCGGTGCCATTGTCTGCACCATGAGCGCCATCGCCGGCGGCCCGCGCGATGGCTGGTGGTCCGACAAGACCATGCTGCTTGGCTTCACCGGGATTTGCCTTTCCGTCGCCTTCGTCGTTTCGCAATTACGCTCGGCGGCGCCGATCCTTGATTTCTCGGTCTTTCGCCATAAACAATTCGCCGCCGCGGCAGCGCTTGGCTTTGTCTTCGGGGCCGGTAATTTCGCCTCCACCTATATCGTGCCGGTGTTCGTGCAGACCGTGCAGAATTTCACCCCGACGGCGGCGGGCCTGGTCTCGGCACCTGCCGGCCTGGTCGTGATGTTGTTCTTTCCCATCGCCGGCCGCATGGTCGATACCTTTCCCGCATATATCCTGACCATGGTTGGCCTGCTGCTGTTCGCCCTTGGCGCGCTATTGTTGCATCAGACCGACGTCAACACTGCCTTCGTCACCCTGGTCATCTATGTGATCGTCGGCCGTATCGGGCAAAGCATCATGCTGCCGGCGATCAACGTCTCGGCCCTTGGCGCCCTGCCCCCCGATAAACTTAACAATGGTTCAGGCACGATCAATTTCATCCGCCTGATGGGCGGCGCATTCGGGGTCAATCTCCTGGTGGTTTTCATGGAGGAGCGGATCGACATGCATGCGGTCGCGCTGACCGTGACCCAGACCTATGACAACGCCGCCAGCCGGGAGCTCCTCAACCACGTCAGAAACCTACTCACCCATGGCGGCGCGCCCGAGGGCCTGCTGCGTCCCGGCTCTCTGCATTTTTTGGGCCAGGTGATCGAGGCGCAAGCCAATACCCTGGGCTTCAAGGACGGCTATATGATGATCGCCGTGGTCTTCGTCTGCGCCTTGGTGCCCGCGTTGATGTTGCGAAATAAGCAGAAAAAGTGACGCCTAGCTCAAGCTGCCCGGATAATCCTGCCAGATGCTGTCTTCCAGGCGCAGATGGCTGCTGGCCGGATAGTTCGCCTGCCAATGATCGGAGATCTGGCTGCCGGTGGCATTCCAGACATCGGGAAAGCCGCGCACGTAGGCGAAGAAATCTTCCAACAGTTTCAGGCGATGGGCCCAGCCGATGGCATATGGATGCAGGGTCATATTAAAATGCCGCCCGCGCCTGTATTGCGCATCGAACTCCGCCCGCCAGTTGGCGAACAGCGTATCGGCATGTTCCAATCCCGTGCCCTTGGCCGGGAACAGCAGAAAGAACTGATCGTCGAAATGATAGAAATACGGCAGGGTCAGAATGGCGCTGCGTTTCTCGAAATCCGCCACCCAATAGTGCGGGATATCATCCGACAGGCCGCTGCCCATGTAGCTATAGCCGGCCTCGATCAGCAACTCGGCGGTATTCGGGCTGATGGTGCCGACCGCGAAGGGATCGCTTTGCCGGGGCAAGGAATACCAGCCCTTGGGACGCTGGCCCAGCACATCGGTCATGATCTCGGTCGCCAGATCCATGCGGGCCTTTTCATCCTCCCGGCTTAAACCGCTGACGTCTTCATGCTTGAAACCGTGCGGCGCCACTTCATGGCCATTAACAGTCAACTCGCGCAGAGTATCCTTGAGCATATTGGCCATGGCCGCCGGCACGGTGAAAGTCGCCTTGATGTCATAGCGCGCCAGGGTGGCCAGTACCTGGTTCATGCCCTCATGCAGGCCGAACATGGCGCGATAGTCCGACAGATCCGCCGGGACAATGCCGTCAGGCCCCCGCGCCAGGCTCAAATCTACATTGACGGCGACACAACAGCGGCGGCCGCCGGGCCAGTTAACTTCGTCATCCTTCAGGCTGACTTCGTCGGTTGCGGTATAGTTTTGTTTCCAGGGCATCTACTGCACTCCCATGGATCGTTGGGCGGGATGGTTTTCCAAGCAATGGCGGGCCATCTCCTCGCAACTTGGGAACCAGACACCTGGCAGGGTTTTCATTCGGTTGATCAACTTATCCAGCGCCTCGATCCGCATGGCACGGCCCGAGACAAATGGATGCAGGCAAACATTCAGGTAACCGCCCTGGCGGTACTGCTGCAGGAAGGCATCCCACCACATATCCATGACGCGTTCGGGCTCGGTAATGCGCTGGGCGGCATTTTCCGAGGCCAGCCAGGCGAAGGAAAAGAACATGGCGTCATCAATGGCGTAGTGGAACGGGATGTTCAAAAGGCGGTTACCGCCATCCTTGTCGCTGACATAGTAGGGCCGGTGATGGGCTGTGCCGTGGGAATTGTAGATATAACCTTCCTCGATCAGCAGGGACTGGCTGTGCCAGCTGCGGGTGCCCACGGGGCGCTTGCCGGCGGTGGCGGTCAGGGCCTGGGTGGATTTTCGTAGATGCTCCGCTTCCAGTTGCAGATCCTTGGGCACCTGATGTTCCCACATATGATCCGCAACCTCGTGGCCATTGGCGGTGACGGCGGCGACGGCTTTTGGATAAAGCTCGCAAATCCGCCCCGGCGTAAACACCGTCGCCTTGATGTCATGGGAATTAAACAATTCGATCAGGCGCCAGATCCCGACCCGGCCGCCGAATTCACCTTGGGCCAACTGCATCGGCGGTTCCTTCAACAGCCGGCGCAACAACATGGCGTCAAAATCCGCGGTGAAATTCACCGCCATCTGGACACCGGGCGGATAGGCGAAGTCGTCGATGAATTCAAAGCGCGCCTCTGTTTCCCGGGCCGCGGCTTCCAACGCCGCAATCTCCTGGGTCAGCTGATCAGTCATTGTCATTTTACGTTCCTCCTAACCCATCCATTGTACCCGTCTTCCCTCTGCCTCAAAGCCCCTATAAGCTGATGATGGGGAAATAATGGGGATCAAGACAATGGATCAAAGCAATCCGTACGAAGCCAAACGCCGTGCCTTGCAGGACAAATTCATGGCCGCCGAAGCGGAGGCGCCCCTGGGGACCGAGGGCGTGCATCATCTGGTGCTGATTTCTTCGGACCTGGATGCCACCGTCGGCTTTTACACCCAGGTCCTGAACATGCGCCTGGTCAAAGTGGTCGAGAACCGTGACGATCCGACCTCGACGCATATCTTCCTGGACATGGGCGGCGGCAATCTGCTGGCGTTTTTCGATTTTCCCGAACATGGCGATGCCCCGGTGGTACGCGGCATCGGCGCCATGCACCATGTGGCGCTAAAAGCGTCGCCGGCACAATACAAGGCATTGTTCGCCCGCCTGAATGATCAGGGCATCGACTATTCACAGCACGGCACGGACGAAGCGGGTTCAGTCTATCTGCGCGATCCGGACAATGCCCTAATCGAAGTGACCTGCCGCTAAACGCCTAGGCGCCGTCCAGAATGGCGTCTGCGACTTTCTCCGCCGTCATTAGGGTGGGAAAATTGGTATTGGCACAGGGCACGACCGGGAAGATCGAGGCATCGACAACGCGTAGCCCTTCCATGCCGCGTACCCGGCCGGCATTGTTGGTGACGGCCTTGGGGTCATCATCGGCGCCCATGCGGCAGCTGCATGAGGCATGCCAGACACCAACGGCGGCCTTTCTGACGAACGTCTCCAACGCTTCCTCATCCCGCATCAACTGTTCCAGGGTGAAGCCTTCCAGGATAAATTTATCCATCAAGACCTTGCGCAGGGCATCCGGGCCATCCAGCAGTTTGGCGAAAATACCGGTAAGGAATTTGTTCTTGTTGTTGACCTCGCCAACCTGGCGCACCTTGTCGGAATAGCTGGCCGGGAACGCATTCGAGGTCGCGGCCTGCAATACGGGCATGGCATGCAATGCGGTCATGCGGCGTACGCCATCCATCAGACGGTCCAGATCCCGCTGATCCGATAGCAGATTGAATTCCACCGTCGGCTCATCGCGATAGTCGGTGGAATTGAGCTTGACCTGGCCAGTTTCCGAATAGGTCTTGTTAACGAAAATGATTTCAGAGGCGATTTGCTCTCCCACCGCATGCCATGAAGATTTCGACGAGACGGCAACGAACATATCGCCCTTGGGGATGCCTTCCAGTTCCGAAGAATAGCGCAGCCCGACCAGAAGATGGCGTCGGGTAAAATCATTGACCCTGGCGTGGGGCTTGACGAACGAGGCCACGGCGACGGATGGGTGATCCATCAGGCCCTGGCCAACGCCGGGCAGATCGTGGCGTACGTCAATGCCCATTTCGCGCAGCGCCATGGCCGGGCCGATGCCGGCGCGCAGCAGATGCGCCGGGGAATGGATGGCGCCCGACGACAAGATGATCTCGTTGCCGCGGAATTCCTGCTCCTGGCCCTTGACCATAGCCTTGACGCCGACACAGCGGTTGCCCTCGAACAGCAGCTCCTTGACCCTGGTTTGGGTGGTAATCGTCAGGTTCTCTCGCTGCCGGGTGCCGGGATCGAGATAGCCGATGGCGGCGGAGACACGGCGTTCATAAGCATTCGACATGGTGATCGGGAAATAGCCGTCCTTGAACTCGCCGTTCTGGTCAGGCAGATATTCAAAACCGGCCTGGGCAAAGGCCTTCCCCGTGGCGGTCGCGTGATCGTTCCACAGATCGGGCATGATGCGGCGTACGGGAATGCGGCCTTCATTGCCATGATAAGGACCGTCATAGTCCATATCCCGTTCGACCTTTTTAAAATAGGGCAACACCGCGTCCCAATTCCAACCCTTGGCACCGCGTGCATCCCATTCATCGAAATCCGTCGGCGCGCCACGGTTGGCCAACTGGCCGTTGATGGACGAACCGCCGCCTAGTACGCGGGCCTGTTCGTACTTGCGCAGGGGCGGCCGGTCCACGTCCGGATTGTTGTGGGAAATGACTTCCGTGGTGACCTTCAGCTCGTTCCAGATGAAGCGCTTATCCAGATATGCGGTGCCGGGATAGCTATCCAGGATCTCCTCGGGCACCTTGCCATGCGGTGTATCCTGACCGGCCTCGCACAACAAAACCTGGTTCGCGCTGCGCGCCGATAACCGGTTGGCCAGCACGGAACCGGCGGAGCCACCGCCCACAATGATGTAATCGTACTGCATCTCGCTTCCCTTACTGGTTTTATTCTAGGGCCTGTGGCGTTTCTGTTCATCCTCGATCGCGACATAGTAGAGCACGAATTCCTGCGCCAGACTTTCAATTTCGCGCGCTGGCCGTGATAAATGCGAGATCGGAATATGAACCGAAGGGTAGCCCTGCGCCTGACTATCGAATTTCCGCATTTGTGGTGAGATCAGATTTATGAAGCCGACCGAGTTGCGAATATAGCTTCGCGCCTTTTCATCCAAGCGGTTCGGATCTACCGCGACCATCAACACCCGCCGTGCCAGGGTGGCGTTTGCCGCCCCTATCCCAATTACCGCCGACCAGGGTACCAGGCCAAGGGGGGGACGCTGGCAGTGAATGCCAACGGCATCGAAAACCACCACTGGCTTGCGGTCAAAGGCCATTTGCAGCAACAGGCCGGCGACAAACAGACAAATCACGATGGCCATGATATTTGTCCAACTCAGATCCGTCAGGGTGAACTCTTCCGCGCCATCGCTTTGCAGGATCATCCCCACGCCCAGCAAACACGGCAGAACCAATATCCCAAGCTGGATTTTCGAGGGATAGAAGTTCACCGGTTCGGGCGGCGGCCCCGCATCCGCCCGTTCATGCGCCACCTCATCTTCTCCCCCATTCGCCCCCGAATCCACCATGGACGCTCCTTTTGTCCGCGCCGTGCAATGCCCTGTAAATATATCTGGGGATCATAGCCATTCGCGCATTTCGCCGCTACTCTGCACCGCTGTGAACACAATCGGGGGCGCATCCGCGCGAAGAATTCATGAAACGAATTATAATTGTTATCGACGGCAGCGCGAATGATGCCGAGTCACTCACCAGCGCGCGGAACTTGGCTCTTTCGAGCAGTGCTCAATTAACCGTTGCCCATGCCCGCATACCCCACCACACGATCATGGGTGTTGGCGAAATGGCGTTTGTCGGCAGTGAAGGCGAGCGACCGGACGAGGATCAAAAGCGGGCCGAAGCCGCCTTCAACGAAGTCTGCGGAGATCTGCCGGATGCGCGGTTCCTGGTGTACGAGGCTCGCAGCGACGCCATCATCGCCTCCCTGGGCTATGCCCATGACCTGATCCTGGTGGAGCGGCTATCCGCCGAGGAAGGGCCCGAGGCCGACCAGCTAAACGCCGCGCTGTTTGAAACCGGGCGTCCGGTCTTGTTGATCCCGCCCAAGGCCGAGGGCGTCTCCACCGAACGGACGGCAATTGCCTGGAATGGCACGACGCAAAATTCCAGGGCCATCAAATCAGCCCTGCCCCTGATGCGGACCGCCAAAGACGTCGTTCTATTGCAGGGCAGCGGTGCCGGCGCTATCGACATGGCGCCGATGTTGGAATATCTCGCCGCTCATGGTTTGGCCGCCAAGGTGGTGGCTTATGATTCCGAACGGCTGACCGCCAGGGCGCGCGGGCGTGCCTTGATCGCGGCGGCATGCGAGGTGGACGCCACGCTATTGGTTACCGGCGCCTTTGGTGAAGGCCGGCGCGGCGTCCTGGCCGGGCTGGGCCGGGCAACCCGCAAAATTGTCACGGCGGCGCCATTTTCAGTACTGTTGCAAAGTTAGGAATATTCAATGCTGCTCGAAAACCAAGTTGTTCTGATAACCGGGGCGGGAACCGGTATTGGCGCTGGCGTGGCCCAGGCCATGGCCGAGGCCGGCGCCAATGTGGTCTGCGCCGACATCAACGCCGAGGCAGCGCAGGAAACCGCCGATGCCGCTGCGCGGGCCGGCGTGGAAAGCCTAGCGCTGGCGGCGGATGTTGGCGATGTTGACGCCATCGAGGCCATGCTGGATGCGGCGATGGAACGTTTCGGCCGTTTGGATGTGATCGTCAATAACGCCGGCGTCACGCGCAAGGCCTATATCATGGACCTAACAGAGGCCGATTGGGATCGCATTCACCGGGTCAATTCCAAGGGCGTGTTCTTTTGCCTGCAAGGCGCGGCCCGGCGGATGATCGAACAGGGCGGCGGCCGGATCATCAACATGGCCTCGATCGCGGGCCGTGGTTACCAAGGCACCTCGAACGCGGCCTATGCCGCCTCCAAGGGCGCGGTTATCGCCCTGACCAAGACAGCCGCCCAGCAATTGGGACGGCACAACATTACCGTCAACGCGATCTGTCCGGGCGTTACCCGCACCGCGTTGTTGGAGCAGATTTTCGCCACCCAGCAGGAAACCGACGGCATCAGCAGAGAAGACGCCGAGGCCCGCGCCGCCCGGCCGATCCCTCTTCGCCGCATCAACGAGCCCGAGGATATCGCGGCCATGGCGGTCTTTCTCGCCTCGCCGGGCGCCCGCAACATTACCGGACAGGCTTACAATGTGGACGGCGGCTTGATCACCAGTTGACGCCATGGATGCGCTTTTGCAAGACGGCCTGGATTTCGCCGCCGGCTATTCTTTCGCACTCAGCCTGCTGTTTTTCCTGCCCGCCATTTTGGCGTTCCTGCTGTCTCATTCCCGGCGCTGGGCCATTCTGATCCTGTTGTTTACCCTGGGCTGGACGGGTCTGGGCTGGTTTCCGCAACGAGTATCATGCTTATCATGCCGCTCTCGGGCTCGATAGGCTCTTTCATTCTTAGCGGGTTAGAGTGCAACGGAAATGATGGCGCCGTTTCCTGCCCATCAAAACATTTGGGTCAATTTGCGCTCATTGACCTGCCAGCCCAGGACATCCTTTGTAGGCTTGCCGAATAAATAACCCTGGCCGTAGCGGACGCCAATATCGACAAGAAAATCTGCCGAAGCCTCGGTCTCCACCATTTCGCCAACCGTATCGATGCCCAGATCAACGCAAAGGGAGGCGATGGCTCGTATGAATGCCTTACCCTTGGTCGAGGTCTGTGCCTCCCGAACGTACATGCCATCGATCTTGACACAATCCACATCCAAGGCGCGCAGATACTGGAAAGCGGATGAACCGGAGCCAAAATCATCAAGACAGACCGTATGTCCCAATTTTCGCAGAGAGTTGAGAAATTTGCTGGTCGCTTCCAGATCATGAATGGTCGAGGATTCGGTTATTTCAAACTGCAGCCAGCTACGCGGCGGCGTGAAATGACTTAGCAATTGGATGAGTTTTTCCAGGAAGACCGGCGTTTCCAATGAGCGTCCGGAAAGATTTACCGCGACGGATAATTCCCGGTTCTGCTTCTGAATTGTTTCCAGGAAACGCATAACCCGGGCACACATGGCAAGATCGAAATCGGCGATGATCCCAGCATCCTCGGCGAACCTAATGAAGGAAAAGGGCGAATCCTCTGCGCCGCCGCCCTGCAATCGCACCAACGCCTCGAAGTGATCCACATCCCGGTTTCGCAAATCGACGATGGGTTGGTAGAAAACCTCGAACTCGCCTTTGGCCACGGTGCTCTTGAACGCGAGAATTTTGCCGCGCGTCTCATCCATCATGGTCTTATAGCCTTGCTGCAAATCCTGAATGGTGAATTTGCCGCACTGCTCGGAAAATTTGTTGATCGAATACAACAATGCCTTGGCATCGTCGAAATCGGACATTTCGTCGCCAGCCAAATCAATGGAGGCGGTATGTACCGTGACCCCTTCGCCGCTGGGATCGGCGGCTTCGGCCCGATTACTGATCATCTGTTCCAGATCAAGCATGTCCGCGGCGGGGTCATGAACGACGCTGAACATGTCGTTATCAATATGCGCCGCCGCCCCGCCCTCTATGGCGCGGGCCTGGATATAGCCATTGATGTCGGACATCAGGGCCGTCGCATCACGCTCATCCATGCGGCCCAGAACGGCGCTCAGTCCCTCCAGATCGAGCATGGTCATGACCGCCGGGCGGTCGCCGCTACGGGCCGATTCAATCGCCTCATGGGCAAGGCCGGCAAAGCTTTCCTTATCCAGCAATTCAGGGACGCCCACGCCGGTCAGTTCACCCCGGTTCAGGGACAAGAACAAACCGCCGCCGTTGATAGGCAAATACGTCCCGCGTATTTCAATATTGAAAATTTCGCCGGCATCATGCCGCAAACGCAGATGAAGGGGGCCGCAGCGCCCGTTCTTGACCGCCATCTTGCATCCGGTGGAGAGTATGTTGCGGTCTTCAGCGACGATCAATTCATCGAATTGGCGCCCGACCAGCGCGCTACCGTCATGTCCGGTCAAGGCAGTGATCGCGCCCGTGGCATAGCGGATCTTTTGCTCGTTATTGAGTTCGACAAAGGCATCGGCGGCGGAAAAGGCGAAAGCGACAAAGCGGTCGCGATCGCGACGGACTTCGCCTCCTGCTGTTTCAACTGCTGCCTTTTCGTTCAAACTCATAGCCCGCTCGTCACCCGCCCCCGGTCAGATAAATATGCGAACAGCTAATATGTCCGCTAAAGATGAAGCTCGCATTAACGTGACGAAAATAAGATCTTATCCTCCTTATGCGATAAAATACCCGCGCTCCGACCGACCATAGCCAAGACGAGCATACCTTGAGCATCCAGGCAGATCCCTCTCCTCAGGAAATTCCGCCCTCCGGCCCCCTGTCCCGTTGGCTGATGATCGCCGGGCGCCTGTTGTGGCTGGAACTGATTGGCGCCTACGCGCTGCTCAGTCTTTATGTGCTCGTGCGCCGTCTTGAGGGCATTCAGGGCGGCAATCCGGGTGCGGATTTTATCATTTACTATGCCGCTTCCCTGCTCACCCTGGCAGGTGATCCAAGTGCCATATTTTCCTGGCCGGAGCTGCGGCAGGCGCAAGCCAGCGTGATCAGCGGTCCTGTCGACTATCTGCCATGGCTTTATCCACCGCCCTTGCTTCTAGCCGCGGCCCCGCTTGCCAGCCTGCCCTATATACCGGCGTTCTTCGTCTGGGTACTGGGGCAGTTGGCCCTGCTGGCGGCTGCAGTGCGCGGCCTGGGCCGGGCGCCCTTAGCCATTTTGGCCGCATTTGTCTTTCCCGCGACCGTGAACAATATACTGGCTGGCCAGAATGGCGCGCTGAGCGCCGCCATATTGGGCGGTGGCCTGAGCATTCAACAGCGCCATCCCATTGCCGCTGGCCTGGTGTTCGGTCTCTTGGTCTACAAACCTCATTTAGCCATCATGCTGCCCTTTGCCTTGCTGGCCATGGGTGCTTGGCGGACAATCGCCGCCGCGCTGGCCAGTGCCGCCAGCATCTCGGTTTTGAGTATTGCGGTTTTTGGCAGCAAGCCATGGGCGGAATTTTTCACCGTCATGGCTGCGGGCAGCAATGCGCTGGAGTCCGGCAGCGCCCATTGGCCCAAGATGGCAACGGTGTTTGCCGCCCTGCGTCTGGCCGGCGCCGAGGTGCCAATTGCTTATGCCGGCCAGGCTCTATCATCATTTCTAGCCATTCTGGCGGTGATTTTTCTTTGGCGCCGGGGCGCCTCCGTGCCTTTACGGGCCTCGGCCTTGATTTTCGCGACTTTTCTGGCCACGCCCTATGCTTTTTTCTATGACCTTGTGGTGCTGATATTCGCCATTCTGTGGCTTGGCCGCGCACAGGATGGAGTTGCGCCGGGCGCCGGCGGCCGGGCGATGTTGGCTCTATTGTGGCTGGCCCCGATCGCCCTATGGCTGTTGGCCCGTTATAGCCAAATCTCCCTGTGGCCCCTGTTGCTGGCGGCATGTCTGCTTTGGGTGCTTCAAAAAGCCCGGGAGGAGAGGTATTCTCCGCCGCAAGCGTAGGTCTACGCACAGTTTCAGTTTAGGGATGCCAACACATGGATATTCGCGGCTTGATGCGCCGGGCGGTTAGTTTCAATAGCGAACGGGAAGCCATTGTTCATGGTCAGCATCGCCTGACCTTCGCGCAGTCCTGGCAGCGCGGCCTGCGGCTTGCCAATGCCTTGCTCGACATGGGGCTGAAGCCGGGCGACCGGGTCGGATCGCTGGAAGATAACGGCATCCCGGCGGTGGATTTTTTCCTTGCCGCAACCATTGCCAATCTGGTCCGCGTACCCCTTTACCCACGCAACAGCGCGGAAACCCACGGCCATATGCTGGGCCATACGGGCTGCCGTGCGGTCATTGCCTCGAGCGAATATGTCGGCGAGTTGGATGGCTTACTGGAGGCATTGCCGAAGCTGGAGAAAATCATTTCGCGTGACGGCGGTTATGAAGACTGGCTGGCCGGTTTTCCCGACGATGATCCAAATGTGCCCGTCGCGCGGGACGACTATTTTATCGTTCGCCACACCGGCGGCACCACCGGATTGCCCAAGGGCGTGGCCTACACCCACCGCGCCTGGCTGGCGGCGGGACGGGATTGGACCTATTTGTTTCCGCCGATCGAGCCCGGCGACAAATGCCTGCACATTGCACCGATCAGCCATGGTTCGGGATATTTATTCGTCCCCATGTGGCTAAATGGCGCCTGCAACGTCCTGCTTGATCATTTTGACGCCGCCGACGCCCTTGCCTGCATCGAGGCCGAACCGATTCAATACCTATTTGTCGTGCCGGCCATGCTGAACCTGATGAACCGCGATCCAAAAGCACGCAGCCGGGATTTTTCCAAGCTGAAATGCATGCAGGTTGGCGCCGCTCCTATTGCCGACGATACCGCGCTGACGGCGCGGGAGATTTTCGGCGATACCCTGTGGCAGGGCTATGGACAGACCGAGGCTGTACCGGTCACCATGATGGGGCCGCGGCAATGGTTCGCCGAGATCGAGGGCTCGGAGCCCTTGCGCTCCTGCGGCCTGGTTCTGCCCTTCGCCGACGTGGAAATCTGGGACGAAAACAATAACCCCCTGCCCCAGGGCGAAGAGGGTGAGATCGCCCTGCGCTGCGATGGTCAGATGGCCGGCTTTTGGGAAGACCCCGAGGCCACGGCGGAACGCATGGTGGACGACTGGGTATTGACCGGCGATATCGGTATGATCGACCGCAACGGTTATCTCTATCTGTTGGACCGGGCCGGCGACATGATCGTCTCGGGCGGCTACAACATCTACCCGGCGGAACTGGAAAACGTTCTGTGCGACCATGGCGATATTGTCGAGGCAGCGGTCTTCGCGGTGCCTGACGAGCGCTGGGGCGAGAGCCCCATGGCTGTCTGTATGGTCAACGAGGGGGCCGCGGTCACGGAAGAGGCATTGATTGCCTTCTGCGCCGAACGCCTGGGCTCCTACAAACGGCCCAAATCAGTGCTTCTGACCAGCGAGCCGCTGCCCAAAAGCGCGGTCGGAAAAATTCAGCGCAAGGTACTGCGCGAGCCGTACTGGGAAGGTCATGAGCGGCGGATTTCAGGTAACTAGACGCTGAATCAAAGGGCCGGCCAGCGAGGTTTCCCTCAATGCGGCCGGCCCGTTAATGCCACGAACTCGGTGTCTTTGAAACTTATCCGGTCTTTTGAAACTTCGGTTAGGCCATTAGATGCCACAAATAGGCCAAACCACCGACCGAGATAAGCCAGCCCAACGCAACCAGGAAGAAAGCGGGCTGTGAATGCGTTACCGATGACGTTACTTGCTGTTCCATCACTGAATTTACCATTTTACTGATCCCAACAATTTACCGCCGGCCAATCACTTGGCGGCACAGACAACCGTAACGTCCACCAATTTATCTTGCATGTTTCATGCCAAGCGCCTGGCGGCTAGGAAGTGGCTGTTAACTGCCATTCTGAAGCTAGATCACATCCTTTTCTGTCCCAAATTAGGACAATACGGCATTGCACACCGTGCCAATTCGGGAAACCGGCACGCTCTGGACTCGGCTTTTTCCGTTATCCGGCAACGTTTTGGTAATAGTCGCTAATCTGTTTGAAAGAATTAGCAAGATATGCTGCCAACGCTAAAGGTAACAAAGACGAATAATGCAAGATCAACAGAGTGACCGTATTAACTAAAATGAACCGCATTTCCGAAACCATGATACCGCCGCGCCTGCTGGTGGACGAGCGCAGTGGGCGACTCTACGGCTGGTTCATCTCCTGCCATCTGTTGATTGGACTGCTGGCCCTCGCTCTGTCCGGCTGGGTGTATCAGGCCGCGAACCAGATAACGCCGGCCTATTGGCTGTTCCTGGCATTGACCACCTGTCTCATAACGCAACCGGTTTTGTTCCGATTGAGCGGCGCCTACAATCTGTTATCGACCATTTCCATCGTGATCCTGAACGCCATGATCGGGGTGGCGGCCTATAACTATGGCGGCTATCTGTCGCCGGTCTTGCCGGTATCGATTGCTGTTCCATTATTTTGCCTGTTCTTTCTGAACGGGCTGGGTCAGGTCGTGGGTCTGGGAACTCTGGCCATATGCTACGGCGGCCTCATCGTTCTGTACGTGGACGGCCATGCCTTTCCGCAATATTTGCCGGCGGACAAACTATCGGGCCTGTTTCTGGCCGGGATCATCGTTGCTGCCGTGCTGGTTACGGCCATGGCACGGGGCTATCTGGACCTGTACGCCCTGTCGCGGGATACCCTTCGCCGCGAGGTAGAGCGCCATCGTGATACCGCCGACAACCTGCTCAAGGCCCGCACCCTTATCGAAAACGGTACCAAATCGAAGGGGCAAAGCATTGCCGCCGTTTGCGACGAAATCCGCATGCCCCTCAACGCCATAATCGGCTTTGCACAAATCATTAGCCGCGAATTGATGGGACAATTGTCCGACGAGCGATATCGTTCCTGCGCTTCGGACATCGAGAGCAGCGGCCGCCATCTATTGGGTATTATCGATGAAGTTCTCGATCTGGTGCGGGTGGAAACCGGCGATCTGGAGCTGATCGAAGATGACTTTGAAATGGCGGCACTGGTTGCCAAATGCAGCGAGACCGTCACCGGCCTGGCCCAGGCCCGCAATGTCGCCATGGCATGCGACCTACCCGATGGCGGTATGATGATCCGGGCTGACCAGAGCCGCGTGCGTCAGGTCATTATTGCGTTACTGTCAAATTGCACTGCCCTGGTAGGCGGCGGCGGGCGCGTTGAAATTCAACTTTCCGCGACCGCCGCAAACGACGCCATGCTGTTGATCCGCGCAACGGGCGCCACCGTTTCGCCGGAACGCTTGGCTCTGGCGCTGGAACCTTTCGACGGCATCCCGCCCGGCCATGGCGCCGAGCGGCTGGGTATCGGCTATGGCCTGCCCATTGCCCGCCGTCTGGTCGAATTGCATGGCGGCAAATTGCAATTCGGTGGTCCCAAACCGGATGAGGCGCACATAATCATGACCCTGCCCGCCGATCGGCTACGGTACGACCGGGACGCGGCTGGGACTGAGGGCCGGGCCTAAATTTTCTGCGCCACGATATTTCCTCCGCTATGATTGCGGCCGGTTATTGGGATGACGCCATGAAAAAAACCGCCCTTGCAGCTCTTCTCGCCACCACTGTCGCGCTGACGCCCTGGCAGGCCGTCGAGAGCGCCGAAGCCGGCGATTTCCAGCATGGCCAAAGGCTTTATTCCCTGGGCGACTATGGCGGGGCGCTGCAAATCTGGCAGGCGTTGGCGCAACAGGGCGATGCCAGGGCGCAATACAGCATGGCGATCCTTTATTTGCGGGGCCGAGGGGTCCCGAAAAACAAGGATAAGGCTATGCAATGGGCCGGCCGGGCCGCCGAGCAAGGCTATAAACCTGGCCGAAAATTGCTGCAAAAATTACAAAAACCCAAAGCCAAGGCGGAAGCCACGGCCAAGCCACGGCAGCGCAAGGCCCGAAGCCAGATGACGGAATTGGAACGCATCGAAGCCTCGGCCGAGGATTGGCTGCTGCGCATCGAAGACAAGATCGCCAAGAACGGCCACCTGGAATACGGCGACTTGCATGCGGTACGGCTGGACGGCGCCGTTCAGATAACGATCCCCGATCTCGTCATCCATGGCGATGACGGCGGCTTGCTTGAAATCGGTACGGTGCAAGCCGAAATACGCCAAGACGATGAATATTTCGATGATATCACCCTGACCCTCCCGGACGAGATGCGCTTTCGCCAGCAGGACGGAAGCGAGGGTCGCATTACCATTGCCAGGCGCCTGGCGAAACTGCGTTGGGACCGGCAGTTGGAAATCAGCACGGACTTTGAATTCCGCCTCGGCGAACTGCGCATTTTGCATGCCGAGGGTGGCGAGAGAGGCAGTATTGGCGAGATTTTGGCGCTTTCGAACGTGCACGAGGATAGCGGCCTTTGGACCGGGCCCATGCGGCTCGCCATAAGCCAAATGAAGATCAGCGACGGCAAGGCATCCGCCCTGCTGTTGGACAAGGCCACGATTGAGCTGGATCTGCGCGGCCTGGATATCCCTGCTTATAACGACAGCCTGCTCCAGACCGGATCGGACAGCAATGGCATGCCGCCGCTGAAACAGATATTGACCTTGGCCAGTGGCGTCGGTTTACACACCAGCATTAAAGGTCTGGCCGCACGACATCCTGATCAAGGCGATTTCCGCTTGGATCAGGCCGACTATGGCCTGGATCTGTCCAGTCAGGATGGCAAGCTATTGAACCTCGCCCTGACCGCCAGCCATCATGGCCTTAGCGGCACGGGCAGCGCGGCACCAGAAGCCATGGTGCCGAGGGAACTGGATATCGCCCTGGCCCTAAAGAACGTCCCCAGTGAAACGATCGTCAACGTCGGTGTGGCAGCGGTCGTCGAAGTGGCCTTATTGGGAAAGGTAAGCTCCGGCCCACAAGTGTTTAAGCGCCTGCGGCAGGACTTGAGCGCGGCGGCGACCGTGCTGCAACTAAAGCGGACGAGAATTTCGGCCAAGGATTACGACATCACCATGGATCTGACCCTGCAGGCCGACAGGGCGGCCAAGGCTGGCTTTGTTGGCAATGGCGAGTTGCGTATCAAGGGCCTGGACAAACTGCTCGCGACAACGGGTGGACGAGACGTCCCGCCGCTCGCGGATTTGGTCAAAAAGGGCAAACGTTTGCAGGGGCGCAGGGGACACCTGTTTAATCTCGCCATCCGCCCTGATGGATTTCTGGCCGTGAATAAAGATCCCGTGCTATCCCTGGCGCCTTTTGACGATACAGCCAAGCAATAGGTGCCAATAGCTCACGATGGAACATCTCTCTCGCGATATCGCCACTTTGTTGGGCCTGGCCGCCTTGTTCGGCTATCTCAACCACCGTTTCCTGCGCCTGCCCCGCACCATTGGCCTGGTTCTGATCGCCATGGCCGCCTCGCTGGGTGCCTTGGCCATTGATGCCGCCGTGCCGGGCTGGGGCGTCGGGCCGGGCCTGCGCGCGGCCTTGATCGAGATCGATTTCACCGCCGCCCTGATGCACGGCATGCTGGGTTTTCTGTTATTCGCGGGCGCCCTGCATGTGGACCTGGCACAATTGGCCAAGCGGCGCTGGCCCATCGCGGCCATGGCCACGGGCGGCCTGCTGATGTCCACCGCCCTGATCGGCGGCGGTATATGGCTGGCCTTTGATCTGGTCGGCCTGCCCCTGCCCCTAATTTATTGCCTGCTGTTCGGCGCGCTAATTTCACCGACCGACCCGGTGGCGGTGTTGGGCATCCTGAAGACCGCCAAGGTGCCGGCCAGCCTGGAGGCCAAAATCGCCGGTGAAAGCCTGTTCAATGACGGCGTCGGCGTCGTGGTCTTCGTCATCCTGTTGGCCATGGCGACATCGGGCGGTGGCGCCGGGGACACCCATGGCACCTCGATGGACGCGGCGGGGATAGCGATATTGTTCCTGCAGGAAGCAGTGGGCGGCGCAGTGCTGGGCCTGGTGGCGGGCGCCATTGCCTTTTGGGCCCTGCGCTCCATTGATGAATATAACCTTGAAGTTATCATCACCCTGGCTTTGGTTACCGTCACTTACGAGGTGGCGTTTCTGCTGCATACCTCGGGGCCCATCGCGGTCGTGGTAGCCGGGCTGTTGATCGGCAACCATGGCACCCGCCTGGCCATGAGCGAGACCACGCGCGATCATCTGACCAATTTCTGGACCTTGATCGATGAAATCCTGAATGCCGTGTTGTTCCTGCTGATCGGACTGGAGGTGGTGGTGATTTCCACCGCACCGGGCTTGATGTGGGTTGCCTTAATCGCCATTCCTCTGGTTCTGAGCGCACGTTTCGTTGCCGTTGCTATTCCCATAGGACTGCTGGGTCTGTGGCGGGATTTTACCAAAGGGGCGATCCCGGTGCTGACCTGGGGCGGTTTGCGCGGCGGCATCTCGGTCGCATTGGCCCTGTCACTACCTGCGGGCGCGGAAAAAGACGCCATTGTCACGGTTTGCTACGCGGTGGTGGTGTTTTCAATTCTGGTACAGGGTTTGACGATCAGCCGTCTGGTCGCCTGGGTGGTGCCAAAACAAGATACGGAGTGAGTGCATGAGTGATTCAGACCGCAAAGTCGAAATAATTGACAAGGAAACAGTGTACCAGGGCTATTACCGGGTCGATGCCTACCGACTACGCCACAGCTTATATCAAGGCGGCATGGGCGCCGAAATTAGTCGGGAGGTGTTCGATCGCGGCCACGCTATTTTAGTCCTGCCGTATGATCCCGTACGGGATGAAGTTATCTTGATTGAGCAGTTTCGCATCGCCCCCCTGATAAGAGGCGATGAACCTTGGTCCCTGGAAGTCGTCGCCGGCATGATTGAAGATGGCGAGAAATTGGAAGACGTGGTTCGCCGGGAGGCTCGAGAAGAAGCAGGTATCGAGTTGGACAATATCACACGTGTTTTGGGCTGCTACACATCTCTTGGTGCCGTTAGCGAACATATCACAATCTATTGTGCCCGAAGCAACGCCGCCCTTGCGGGCGGAGTACACGGCGTTCCAGACGAAGGCGAAGATATCAAGGTTGTTGTTCTCCCTTTTGATGATGCGCTTGCCGCGACTGAAGATGGGCGTATCGTTGCCGCTCCTGTAATCATTGCCATCCAGTGGCTGGCTCTGCACAGAGACGAAATTCGTCAGAGATGGCTCGACTAATTGCACACATATAATTTGTGATTAAATTTCATTCACTTGTCCTATCTGGATAAAACGCATAATCTGCGGCTAAATCATATTAGCGAGTCGTGGAGTAGATCATGGATATACGACAGGGTTTTATCGAGAGTATCGGCAATACACCTTTGATCCGCCTGAAAAAGGCTTCGGATCTGACGGGATGCGAAATCTTGGGCAAGGCGGAATTCCTCAATCCGGGCGGCTCGGTCAAGGATCGGGCGGCCCTGGCCATTGTCAGCGCGGCGGAAGCCAGGGGTGATTTGCGCCCAGGCGGCATTATCGTTGAAGGCACCGCCGGCAATACGGGTATCGGCCTGGCCCTGGTGGCCAATGCGCGGGGCTATCGAACGGTCATCGTTATCCCCGAGACCCAGACCCAGGAAAAGAAAGACATGCTGCGCATGTGCGGCGCCGATTTGCGTGAAGTGCCCGCCCTGCCCTATCGCGACGACAATAACTACATCAAATATTCCGGCCGTCTGGCCGATGAAATCGCCTCCAACCATGCCGAAGGCGCGATCTGGGCCAACCAGTTCGACAACGTGGACAACCGCCAAGGCCACTATGACACCACGGGGCCGGAGATTTGGCGCCAGACGGACGGCAAGGTTGACGGTTTCATCTGCGCCGTGGGCTCGGGCGGCTCGCTCGCCGGTATTTCGCAATATCTGAGAGAACAGAACCCAGCCATCACCATCGGCCTGGCTGACCCGCCCGGCGCGGCGCTGTACAACTACTATGCCAATGGCGAATTGAAGGCAGAGGGCTCCTCCATCACCGAAGGCATCGGCCAGGGCCGCATTACAGCCAACCTGGAAGGCCTGGCCGTCGATGCGCCGTTTCAAATTCCGGACGAGGAATCCCTGCAAATCGCCTTTGATCTGATTATCGAGGAAGGCCTGGTTCTCGGCTCCTCGAGCGGGGTGAACGTAGCGGGCGCCATTCGTCTGGCGCAACAAATGGGTCCGGGTCATACAATTGTGACCTTGCTTTGTGATGGCGCCCAGCGTTATCAAAGCAAGATGTTCAATGTGCCTTTCCTGCAAGAGAAAGGCCTGCCCGTACCGAGCTGGATGGCCGGGACCGGGTGATAACGCCAAAGAGGCCCGAATGACCGAATTGCTGTTCCGCGACGACCCTTATGCCAAAGACTGCGAAGCCACCGTAACAGCCGTGAATGAGCGCGGCGGCATAGAGCTGGACCGCACGGTATTTTATCCGACAGGCGGTGGTCAGCCGGGCGATGCGGGCGTTTTGCGCCTTGGTGATGGCAGCGAGATCACGATCGCGACCACGGTTAAGGGCGAGGGTCCGGATGATGTTGTCCATGTCGCCGCGGAAGGCCAGGAACTGCCCGCCGTCGGCACCTCCGTCACGGCCGCGATCGACTGGGATGTGCGCCACCGCCTGATGCGCATCCATACCTGCCTGCATCTGCTTTCCTCTGTCGTGGAATATCCGGTCACGGGCGGGCAGATCAGCGATGGCAGGGGCCGCCTGGACTTCGACATGCCCGAAATGACCGTGGAGAAAGAGGCCATTACCGCGCGTTTAAACGAACTGATCGCCGAGGGACACCCGGTCAGCGTGGGCTGGATCAGCGATGACGAACTGGCCGCCCAACCGGATCTGGTCAAAACCATGTCCGTGAAGCCGCCCATGGGCCAGGGCCGGGTCCGCCTGATCGACGTTGATGGTTGCGATTTGCAGCCCTGCGGCGGCACCCATGTCGCCAATACCTCGGAAATCGGCAGGGTCAGGGTTCGCAAGATTGAGAAAAAAGGCCGGCAAAACCGACGCATATCAATCGAGTTTTCATAAATATTATCAACAGTATACTGACTTTTATTGAGGCCCAAGATGAGCAATCCTTCCACCGTTTCGACGGCCTGGCTCGCCGACAATCTGGCACAGGTCAAAGTTCTTGATGGCTCCTTCTATTTGCCGGCGGAAAACCGCGACGCGGATGCGGAATATGCGGCAGCCCATATTCCCGGTGCCCAGCGCTTTAACATCGACGTGGTCTGTGCCCCCGACAGCGGCCTGCCGCATATGTTTCCCGACGCCGACGCCTTCGCCGATGCGGTGGGCGCCATGGGCATCGGCAATGACGACATGGTCGTAACCTACGACGGCGGCAAGTTGACGGGGGCCTGCCGGGTTTGGTGGATGTTCCGCGCCTTTGGCCATGCGAAAATAGCGGTTTTGGATGGCGGTAGTACAAAATGGCGGGCGGAAGGCCGGGCCATGGAAGATACGGTTGCGGGGGTAACGTCCGCGCGGTTCAGCGCGAACTACCAACCCAACATGGTCCGTTCGGTGGAGCAGATGCTGGACATGATCGAACGGGGCGATGCGCGGCAAATCATCGATGCCCGCGGCGCCGGGCGCTTTGATGGCACCGCCGCCGAACCACGGGCGGGTCTGCGTTCAGGCCATATGCCGGGTGCCTTCAATCTGCCCTACGACAAATTGTTGAACGATGACGGCACTTTGCGATCGACTGATCAACTGCGGGCGCTTTTCACCGAGGCGGGGGTGAATTTGGACGGCCCCGTCGTAACCTCCTGTGGGTCGGGCGTCTCGGCGGCGGTCCTGCTGCTGGGCCTAGACGCCCTTGGCCACGAGGATAATACCCTCTACGACGGCAGCTGGTCCGAATGGGGCAGCCGCCAAGACACACCCGTCGTCACCTGAGGATAGCACCGTGAAACTGCGCAATTACCGGGGCACGGACGAAGCGGCGGTGGTCGATTTATGGCAACGCTGCGATCTGATGCGAAACCCCCTGAACGACGCCCGCAGGGACATCGCCTTTTGCCTCTCCGGCGGGCATGGGGAAATCCTGGTTCTTGAAGACGCAGAGAATGGCGGCGAGATCGTTGCCACGGCCATGCTTGGCCAGGACGGCCATCGCGGCTGGATCTACTATGTGGCGGTGGATCCCGCACGTCAGGGCCAAGCCCTGGGCCGGCGCATCATGGCGGCGGCGGAAGAACGGCTAAAAGCCAGCGGCGTACCCAAGGTGCAATTGCTGGTCCGGGGCAGCAACAGCCAAGTGGTCGGGTTCTATCAACGCCTGGGCTATATGGTGGACCCCGCCAACCTGATGAGCCGGCGTCTGGACGGCAATGCCCTGCCCGTCGGCCACCAAATGGACGACGAACAGGTCGTCGTCACCTATCTGGAAATGCTGGAGCGAGGCTCCCTGCCCCACGTCGTACCAAAGACACGCAATCATGCCTTGATCGGCGCCCATGACATCACGGTCGGGTTTTACCGCTACCTCTATGACGCCGTTGGCCGGCCCTGGTATTGGACCGACCGCAAGAAGCTATCGGACGAGGAACTGGCCGAGATCATTCAGGATGAAGCGGTGGAGACATATGTTCTGTACGTGGGCGGCGTTCCGGCGGGCTTTTACGAACTGGATTTCCGCCCCCTGCCCGCGACCGCGGAGCTAGCCTATTTCGGCATCATGCCGGAGTTCATTGGCCTTGGCCTGGGCCCCTATCTGCTGGGACAGGCGCTGGAAATGTTGTGGCACAGGGAGCCCGCGCGTGTGCTGGTCAACACCTGCACCCTGGACCACCCCAGGGCTCTACCCCTCTATCAGCGCTTTGGTTTCCGGCCCTACGACCAGCAAAAAGTACCCGCCCCGTGGCAGGATGCCAACAACGTGCTGGATTTCGCTTAACCCATCTAGTGCGACAGGATCTGGCTTAGGAAAAGCTGGGTGCGGTCGGATTTCGGGTTGTTGAAGAATTCTTCCGGCTCGTTCTGTTCGACGATCTCGCCCTGATCCATGAAGATCACCCGGTTGGCAACCTTGCGCGCGAAACCCATTTCATGGGTCACGCAGATCATGGTCATGCCTTCCTCGGCCAGATGGATCATCACCTCCAACACTTCCTTGATCATTTCCGGATCAAGGGCCGAGGTCGGCTCATCAAACAGCATGATGCGCGGGTTCATGCACAATGAACGCGCGATGGCCACACGCTGTTGCTGCCCGCCCGACAGCTGGCCCGGGAACTTGTCGGCCTGTTCGGGAATACGTACGGTTTCCAGGAACCGCATACCGATTTCCTCGGCCTCGGACTTGGGCATTTTGCGCACCCAGATCGGCGCCAGGGTACAGTTTTCCAACACAGTCAGATGAGGAAATAGATTGAAGTGTTGAAACACCATGCCGACTTCCCGGCGCACGGTGTCGATGTTTTTCAGATCGTTGGTGAGCTCCACATTATCAACAAAGATCTGGCCCTGCTGATGTTCCTCCAGGCGGTTGATGCAACGGATCAGGGTTGATTTACCTGAACCCGAAGGGCCGCAGACAACAATGCGTTCGCCCTGATTGACGGTCAGATTGATGTCCTTGAGGACATGAAATGAACCGTACCATTTGTGCATGCCTGTGATTTGAATGGCGACCTCGTCCGAGATCTTCATTCTTGATTGATCAACATCGATATCCGTTGCGCTATCGCTCATGAGGTATCTCTCTTTCCCTGGCCTATAAGTGGCCGCTTAGTGACCAGTGTGGAGTTTGCGTTCGAGGTACATGGAATACCGCGACATGGAGAAGCAGAACATGAAGAAGACAAAGCCGCAGAAGAAATAACCTTCCTTGGATAGGCCGATCCACTGAGCATCGGTGACCGCCAGCTGCACCATGGTCAACAGATCATTCAGGCCGACGATCTGCACCAGCGTGGTATCCTTGAAGATGCCGATAAACAGCGAGACGATCGCCGGGATCATGATGCGCAGGGCCTGCGGTAGAATAATCAGGCGCATCATCTTCCAATATCCCAACCCAAGGGCATCCGCCGCCTCGTACTGCCCCTTGGGCAGGGCCTGCAGGCCACCGCGCACGACCTCAGCCGTATAGGCGGCGATGAAGATCGTTACACCGATCAGGACACGCAGCAACTGATCGAAAGTGGTGCCCGGCGGCAGGAACAGCGGCAGCACCACCAGCGCCATGAACAGGATAGTGATCATCGGAACGGACCGGAAGAATTCGATCACCAGAACACAGAACCAGCGGATAATCGGCATCTGGCTGCGTCGGCCCAAGGCCAGGGCGACCCCCAGCGGCAATGCCCCCGTTATGGCCACCGATGATATGATAATGGTCAAAACCAGACCGCCCCATTTGGAATTGTCCACATGGGGCATGCCCAGGACACCGCCCGAGAACATAAAGAAGGCAATGACGGGGAAAGGGATCAGCAGGAACATGGCGACCCGGCCCCGATGGGGCAAACCGTCCGTCAGCATATAGATGATCAGCAGCAGGCCGACACCGATCACCACGGTCGGTCGCCAGCGTTCCGATTTGGGGTAGAAGCCATAGATGAACTGGTCGAAACGGACGCCGACGAATACCCAACAGGCGCCCTCTATGATCACGTCTTTCTCGACCACCACCTTGGCGTATTCCCGGCCCTTGGCCCGGACCACGCCTTCCACCATGCGCCGTTCCCAACGCACGTTGGGGGTCACCCCTTCCGGAACGACGATACGGTCGGCCGAGGTCGTCACTTCCATGGTGCTGCCGTCGGGCATAATGCCCTTGGTCGCGACCTGATCACGGATGATTTTTACATTCGGTTTGCAGGCCTTGCGGCTGTCACCGACGAAATGGGCATCCAGCAAGGACCAATTGATGATCGGCGGAATAACAAAATACAGCGCGACCAACGCTACCACCGTCATGGCGCCGTTGAACCAGTCCGGCATCAAATTGTTCCGCACCCAGCCGATTATACCAACCGTGCTGGCGGGCGGCGGCAGGTCCGGCTTCGGCACGAAGACCGGTTCGGTTTCGCCAAAATCTGTCCGGCTCATGGCGTCACCTCCCCACCAATGCGACACGCGCATTGTACCAATTCATAACGCCCGAGATACTCAACGATATGATGCAGTAGGTCCCCATCACCATGGCGATACATTCAAGGGCCTGTCCTGATTGGTTTAAAACCGTGCCGGCCCAGACCTGCGTCATTTCCGGATAGCCAATAGCGGGCGCCAGCGAAGAGTTCTTCACCAGGTTCAGATATTGCGAAATCAACGGCGGGATGATGATCCGCATGGCCTGTGGAATGACCACCAGCCGCAGGGTCGTGCTGGGTTTGATGCCCAGGGCATGGGCCGCTTCCGTCTGCCCGTGCGAAACCGCTTGAATGCCAGCCCGGACAATTTCACCAATGAAGGCGGCGGTATAGATGGTCAGGGCCAGCAACAAGGCCAGGAATTCCGGAATAATCACCGAACCGCCTTTGAAGCCAAAGCCTTGCAGACGCGGCAGGCTCCACGTCCAGGGCAGTCCCGTCACCAGTGCGACGACAATGGGCAGGCCAAAGATCAGGCCCAGACCGACCCAGATGGTTGGAAAACCCTGACCGGTCGCGTCACGCCGGCGCTTGACCCAGGCGCGCAAAATGAATGTCGCGACAACCCCCACGAGAAAGGCGATGGGTATCGCCATAAAGCCGGATTCGGCCTGCATCGCGGGGTAAAAGATACCGCGGTTATTAACGAATACATTGTCAAAAATAATGATCGAGCTGCGCTGTTGCGGCATCAATTGCAGCACGCCGATATACCAGAACAAAATCTGCAACAGCAGCGGGATATTGCGAAAGGTTTCCAGGTAAATAGCGGCGATGCGCGAAATCAGATAGTTCTTCGACAGGCGCATGACGCCCAAGGTAAAGCCTAGAATGGTGGCAAGAATGATGCCCACAAAGGACACGAACAAGGTGTTCAAAACACCAAGAATAAATACCGTCCGATAGGGCGAAGCCTCGGAATATTCGATCAGGGAAAACGGCACCCCGAATCCTGCCGGATGATTGAGGAATTCGAAACCGCTGGCGATGCCCCGCTGTTCCAGGTTATCCAGCGTATTCACAGTCAACCAGGCGAAAAATATCACCACGGCGCCGGCCATTATGACTTGATATATAATCGCGCGCACACGCGCGTCATAAAGGAACGAGGCCTTCCCGGGTTTCACCCCACCTTCGGCTACGGCCATCACACCCCCCGTTGCCTGACAATTGCACAGTCGTAGAACTCGATTACAGCGCGGACGGTTTACCTTGAGCGGCTTATTTTTCCGCCGAGCGTATCTGTTCAGAAATAGAAAAACCGTCTGATGCGGCGCGCCCAACCCAATATAGGGCGGGACGCGCCATCATCTAGACGGCTATCAAAGCCTTGATCATGAAATCTTGACCAAAACAGTGATCAAGCCAGTGATCAACGGAACGGCGCTGAATAAAGGATACCACCCTTGTTCCAGGCCGCATTGACGCCACGGGTCAGACCGATCGGCGTATTCGGACCGATGTTGCGCTCATAACTTTCGCCATAATTGCCGACCTGCTTGATGATATTCAAAGCCCAGTCGTTGGGCAGGCCCAGACGCGCGCCATACTCACCTTCCAAGCCCAGCAGACGCTTCACTTCGGGATCGTTGGTCGAGCCCTTCATGCTATCCACGTTAGCTGATGTCAGGCCTTTTTCCTCGGCAATAATCAAGACATTCAAGGTCCAGCGGACAACATCGCCCCACTGGTTATCGCCATGACGGACCAAGGGACCCAGGGGCTCTTTCGAGATCACCTCGGGCAGGACCACGTGGGCATCCGGGTTCGGCATCTGCGAACGTTGGGCAGCCAGACCTGAACGGTCAGTGGTGTAGGCATCGCAACGGCCAGCAATGTAACCGGCGCGGATTTCATCGGATTTTTCGAAAACCACCGGCACATATTTCATATTGTTGGCGCGGAAGTAATCACCCAGGTTCAATTCCGTGGTGGAACCGGTCGCGACGCAAACCGTGGCGCCGTCGAGTTCCAGGGCGGATTTGACGCCAAGATCCTTGCGAACCATGAAGCCCTGGCCGTCATAGAAGTTGACGCCAGCAAACTCAAAGCCAAGCTTCACGTCCCGGTCAAAGGTCCAGGTGGTGTTCCGGGACAGCATGTCCACTTCGCCGGACTGCAAGGTCGGAAAACGGCTTTTGCCCGTGGTCGGCACGAATTTGACTTTCTTGGCATCGCCAAGGACGCCCGCTGCAACGGCGCGGCAGATATCCACGTCGAAACCAGCCCATTCGCCCTTGTCATTGGGCGCCGCAAAGCCGGCCAGGCCCGTGGTGACGCCGCAAATCAGCTCTCCACGTTTCTTGATGTCATCCACCATGCCGGCATAGGCCGCCGTGGCGAACATCGCCGCACCGACACCCAATGTCAGAATTGCTACATTTTTCATTGATTGATCTTCCCTGTTATCAACGTTGTTTCGTAAACGCTTTCGTCACGGTATTTAAAACAGAATACCGCGTTCTGTTCCTTGCCGCGCATTTTTGCTTTGTCAAATAATGCGCAAACGTTACGAACGGTAACAAACAATCAAGCGTGCGACAACCAGATACAATAAGCGCGGTGATAAATAAATTAGCGCCGCGATGACCGTAATGGCATTATGCCTTTAACGCCATTCGGGTCTCTGGCCCTCCCCCGCAAATGATTGAGAATTGTACCCATGAAAGACGAAACGAAATTGGTCACGGCTGGCCGCGACCCGGAGAACAACCTTGGCATTGTTAACCCCCCGGTCTATCACGCATCCACGGTGCTTTATCCGACCGTGGCCGCGCTTGACGCCTCAAGGGCTCGGCGCGAAAAGGGCGAACGGGGCGTCTATTACGGTCGCGCGGGAACGCCCACCACATTCTCGCTGGAAGACATGGTCTGCGCCGTCGAGGGCGGCCATCGGGCCATGGTCTATCCCTCCGGCCTGGCTGCCATTGTCGCCTCGCTGATGTCCTTTGTTGAGGCCGGCGACCATATTCTGATGGTGGACAGCGTCTATGGCCCGACGCGGCGCTTTTGCAATACTCTGGCCAAACGGATCAATGTCGACACCACCTTTTATGATCCCGCCATCGGCACCGGTATCGCGGACCTAATCCAGGACAACACCAAGGTCGTCTATGTAGAGGCGCCGGGATCACAGACCTTCGTGATGCAGGATATCCCGGCTATAGCCGAGGCCGCGCACGCCAAGGGCTGCACCGTCCTGATGGACAACACCTGGGCCTCGCCGTTGTATTGCAAGCCGTTCACCCTTGGCGTGGATGTCTCGATCCAGGCCGGCACCAAGTATATCGTCGGCCATTCCGACGTCATGATCGGCACCGCCTGCGCCAACGAGGCGGCCTGGCCAGAGCTTGAGGTTACCTCGCGCATGCTGGGGCACACCGCCGGGCCTGACGATGTATATCTGGCCCAGCGCGGCATGCGGACCCTGTCGGTACGCTTGAAACAGCACTGGGAAAACGGCCTGAAGGTGGCCGAATGGCTAAAAGGCCAGGATATGGTCGAATGCGTCATGCACCCCGCCCTGCCCGACGATCCGGGCCACAAGTTGTGGAAGCGCGACTTCCTCGGCGCCTCCGGCCTATTCGGCACCACGCTGAAGCCTTGTCCGCGGGCAGCCTTGGGCGCCTTGATCGATGATCTGGAACTGTTCGGCATGGGGGCGTCGTGGGGCGGCTATGAAAGCCTGATCCTGCCGCAGGATCCCAACTCCATGCGTTCGGTCACGTCCTGGCCTTATGAAGGCCCGTGTCTACGCTTCCACATCGGCCTGGAAGATCCCGATGACCTGATCGCCGATCTGGATGCGGGCTTCAAACGCCTGAACGCGGCATTGTAAAAGGATCGGGCACCGTGAGATCGCGCATATGGGGCTGTCTTTGCGCGATCGCCCTGCTGCTGACAGCCGGCCCCGGACGGACGCAGACCATCGATATTCTGGCCGCCGCCTCGACGACGGAGGCGGTGACTGCCCTGGCTGCGGCCATACGTCGGGATCATGGCCTGACCCTGCGGCCCACCTTCGCCGCGTCCTCGACCCTGGCCAAACATATTGCCGCCGGGGCGCCGGCGCATTTGTTTCTTTCGGCCAATCTGGACTGGACGGCCTATCTCGAGAAACGCGGCCTGATTGCCAGGGATGGCCAGGTTAACCTGCTGGGCAACCGCCTGGTGCTGCTGGGCCGCGATGACGATGCCATTGACCTGAGCGATCCTGACGCTCTGCCGCGGGCATTGGGGGCCGAGCATCTGATCATGGGCGATCCGGAACATGTGCCCGCCGGCCGTTATGGCCGCCAGGCCCTGCGGCATCTGAAACTCTGGCCCTCAGTGCAGTCACGCACTGTCTATGGCGCCTCGGTCCGCAACGCCCTGGCGTTGTTGGTGCGCGGCCAAGGTCGCTATGCCATCGCCTACGCCAGCGACGGCCGGGTCTACGACAATCTGCATCAGGCGGCGGTCTTTCCCAAAGGCAGCCATGATGCGATCCGATACCCTTTGGCGCTGGTGCGGGAGAACGACAGCCCCCTCGCCCGCAAGGCTTTTCTCTATCTCCAGAGCGGCGCGGCGAAAGCAGTCTTCGAACAATATGGCTTTACCTTTCTGCCCAAGCCCCGGTAAGAGCTAGGGGATGCTAAGTCCGTTAGAAATCGAGGCACTGTCTCTATCACTGAAAGTGGCGCTGTGGGCCGTAGCCTGCAGCCTGCCCCTGGGCATCGCCGTGGCCTGGCTGTTGGCGCGGCGGGAGTTTCCGGGCAAGGCCTTGCTGGACGGTATCGTACATCTGCCGCTGGTGCTACCGCCCGTTGCCCTGGGCTACGTGCTGCTGGTGCTGTTCGGGCGCACCGGTCCGGTGGGGGCATGGCTGCATGACTGGTTCGGCATCAATATGGTGTTCTCATGGCGCGGCGCGGCTCTGGCCGCCGCCGTCATGGCCTTCCCCCTGCTGGTGCGCGCCGTCCGCCTGTCCATGGAGGCGGTGGACCGCCGCCTGGAGACCGCCGCGCAAACCCTGGGCGCCAAACCGGGCCGGGTCTTCCTGACCATCACCCTGCCCTTGACCGCGCCGGGCATATTGACCGGCGTTCTACTGTCGTTCATCCGCTGCCTCGGCGAATTCGGCGCCACCATAACCTTCGCCGCCAACGTACCCGGCGAAACCCGCACCCTGCCCCTGGCACTTTACACCGCCCTGCAAATACCGGGCGGCGAGGCCGCCGCCACCCGTCTGGCATTGATCTCCGTCGCCCTGGCCATCATTGCCCTGGTGGCCTCGCAATACCTGGCCAGGCAAGTGTCCAAGCGGATCGGGTTATCGTGATGCTGAACGTGGATCTGCATGCCACCGTTGGCGATTTCCAAATCAAGGCAGCGTTTCAGGCCGAGGCCGGGATCACCGCCCTGTTCGGCCCCTCGGGCGCCGGCAAGACCTCTCTGGTCAATATGCTTGCCGGTTTAGAACGCCCCAGCCAGGGCCGCATCGAGGTGCGGGAGCAGGTACTGTTCGACAGCGAACAGAACATCGACCTACCGCCCGAGCAACGGCGCCTGGGCTATGTCTTTCAAGAGAGCCGCCTGTTCCCCCATATGAGCGTGGCCGGCAATCTGTCTTATGGCCGGGCATTGGTGCCCAAGGGCGTTGCTCTGGTCGACTATGACGCTGTGGTGGATCTGCTGGCCTTGCGGCCTCTGCTCTCACGGCGGCCCACGACCCTGTCAGGCGGCGAACGCCAGCGGGTGGCCATTGGCCGGGCCATTCTGGCCGCGCCCCGATTGCTGCTGATGGACGAACCGTTGGCCAATCTGGATGCGCCGCGCCGGGCCGAAATATTGCCGTTCATCGAAAACCTGCGGCGCGAGTTCGATATTTCTATTGTCTATGTCTCGCACAACATGGATGAAATCGTGCGCCTGGCCAATCAATTGATCGTCATGGCGGACGGGGCCATCGCCGCCCAGGGCCCGGTAGATGAAATCACCGCCCGGCTCGACCTGCGCCACCTGACCGGACGCTGGGATGCGGGCGCGGTATTGAGCACGACCGTGGCGGAGCAGGACGATGCCGACAAGTTGACGCGGCTGTCCTTTCCCGGCGGCGATCTGTGGCTGCCGCAACTGGACCTTAGCCCAGGCCACCCGCTGCGTATCCGGGTGCATGCCCGTGACGTCAGCCTGGCTCTGTCACCGCCCGAACAGGTCAGTGTCCTGAACGTCTTTGCCGGTGAAGTGATCGAGGTGGGCGCGGACGACGGCCCGCAGGTCGATGTCCTGATCGCCATTGGCGGCCCGCGCCAATCGCAACTCTGGGCCCGCATCACCAAACGCTCGCAGCGGGAGCTGAACATCGTGCCGGGCCGCAAGGTTCATGCCATGATCAAGGCCATGGCGGTGGACCGCGGCGGCCTGGACTAAAAGGGCCTCCGGGCTTGCAATATGCAAAACACGATTTATCGAACAGTCATTCTCAGACACGTATTCTTTGCCCTGTCATGGCTTGGGCTGAGACTGGCTGGCTGGAGGGTCGTTGGCGAAGCACCAAAGGAACATAAGTATGTGCTCATTGCCGCGCCGCATACCAGCAACTGGGATTTCCCTTTGATGGTGGCGATGGCCTTTGTTCTCGGCTTCGAAATATTCTGGATGGGAAAGGATGCGTTGTTCAAGGGTCCGGCGGGGCCGGTGATGCGCTGGTTCGGCGGCATTCCCATTGATCGCAGCAAGGCAAACAATATTGTCCAGGCGACGATTGACGCCTTCAATGAACATGACCGCCTGATCGTAATTATTCCGCCCGAAGGGACACGGTCAAAAGTCGATGCTTGGAAATCAGGCTTTTATCACATCGCCCACGGCGCCGGCGTACCGATCGCCCTTGGATATTTGGATTTCAGCCGCAAGGTTGGTGGCTTCGGACCGACATTTTACCCAACCGGAAACCATGACAAGGACCTCGTCGAAATTCAGTCCTTCAACAAGGACATCAAGGGCAAATATCCCGAAGACGCAGCCACACTCAATTAGGCCGCAGGCCGGCCATCGCCGTATCGGCATCGGTGACGATGTTAAAAGCGTCAACCGAAGCAGCCAGTTCACGCGCCTCCTGAAATTTTCCCCTGGCATCATCCGGCCGTTTTTCGGCCATATCGAGGCGCCCAAGAGCATAAAGACACTGCGCAATCAAGGACGGGCAATCCAAATAGCGAAACTGTTCTAGTGCCGACTGCAATCGACGGCGAGTTTTTCGCTTAATTGCAGGAAGCGTACTAAGCAGAAAGGGCAGGTTTCGCAGCATAACGGAAAGTGACGGTTTCTCCCCGCCGAGCATCATTTGCAGATAGGTCTCGCCGGCATAAAGGTCGCCGAATGCACCATATACTTTCATGTCCCAAGCTTCCGATTGAGCCGTGGCGGCCCCTATTTCCTTCATCCCCCATGCCATTTTACCCAACAAGACCGAGCCGACCCCCCCGACCATTCGTGGCAGCGGATGAAATATCCGAAACCCCCTGTCTTCAAATCTAGACAGATACTCATACACCGTCGGCAAATTATCCGCAGCCCGCCCGGCCATAACCGCCGCGATCGCCCTATAGAGTTCAGCGGCGGCAATATCGATCGGACTGAGGCAGACCCGCAAAGCCTCGTCGGCATATTCGATCGCTTCCTCATAGTTTCCGGAATACACATCGATTACGCCATACGTATATAAAGCCATGGTTCGCGGTCGCGGATCATTGCTTCGCCGGCTCATCGCCATGAGCTCGGACAGAACTTCCCGGCATTCACCCGGCCGTCCATACCCGGCGTGATCCAGGGCGAGAGCGAGCCCGGCTTTCGAGGCCAGCCAGATATCCCCATGCTTCTGACCAATGGCCATAATCCGCTTGCCCGCGGAACTCTGGGCCCGCCGGCGCTCGGGACCCGGTGCGCCCCAGAACATCCGATCCCACATGGCTCCCATATCGGCGTAGGCAACGGCAAGCTCGTCACCAATGTCTTCCCCGATCGCGCGTGCCCGGTCCAGTAGCGCTCTGCCTTCCTTCACTCGGCAGGCGAAAACCATGGCGTAGCCACCCTCGAACAAGAACCGGGACAGGCGCGTCTTGTCGCCCAGCGCCTCGACCCGATGCAGATAAGTTTGCACAAGGCCGATGATGGCATCGAACTTAAACTGGAAATAGTTGCTGCGCGCTATGTGCAGCAGAATATCCGTCAGCAAATTGTCATCAAGTGCGTCCGGATGGGCTTCCGCCATGGTAAGGGCTGCCTGCAGGCGCTGATCGCCCTCTTCCAGGGCGTAAACACGTAAACTGTTTTCGCCAGCCAGGGCGAGATAGCGAATGGCCTTGTCGGGCCGTTCAGTGTGGCTCCAATGATGGGCCAGGGCATCGGCGGCTTCCGGCCCCTTGGCGGCTTCGATGGCGGCGCCTGCCTTTTCATGCAAGACACGGCGCCGGCTTTTGAGCATGCTGTCATAAACCGCGTCATGAACCAGCGCATGTTTGAAGCGATAGGCATCGTGGCCAGGTTCGCGCAAAATCAGTTCCTGGTCCTCGAGCACCGCCAGATGGCCGGTCAGCTCGGCCTCCGATCCCGTCATTGCGGCCAGCGTTTTCACCTCGAAGCGCTGACCCAGGACCGCCGCCGCTTCGAGCACGTTGCGCGGCTCCGTCGCAAGCCGGTCGAAGCGGTCCATCAGCATATTTTCAAGACCGGCGGGGAGCGCCATTGCCTGCCCCGCCGAGGCAAATCTCAAGCTGCCACCATCGCTCTGCAAGGTGCCCGCCTCAAGCAGATAGTTGCTGACCTCCTCGGCGAACAAAGGGTTGCCCTCCGCCTTCTCATCTACCAGGCGGGTGAAATTTTCGGGCAGCTCCGCGACATCGAAACGCGCCTTCAACAGATCCACCGTGCCGGAGCGGGACAAAGGTTCAAGCACCATATCCGTGCTGCCAGAACGGCCTGACCACGGCGGCGTATATTCCGGACGATGAGTTGTTATGATCAGCACCGGCAAGGCCTCGTCGGATTTCAGGGCCCGGATCAGCAAAGCCTCGGACCCATTATCCATCCAATGCAGATCTTCAAAAATCATCACTGTCGGGTTTAGTTTGCAGCGTTCATACAGCATGGAGACCACGGCATCGCGGGTGCGGATGCCCCGGGCCTCGTCCGCCACATTGGCGCGCGCGCCATCGTCATAGCCAAGCAGGATCAGCAGGTATGGCAGATGTTCTTCGGCATCAAGGCCAAGCAGAATCAGGCCCCTGCGCAGCCTCCCTTCGGCTTCGTCCCGTCCCGATTGTGGGGTGAGCCCAAAGGAGCGGCGGACAATATCAGCGAAGGGCAGCAAGGGAACGGCCTGCCCCTCGGCGGCACAATAGCCCTCAAGGACGAAGGCGTCCTTGTCAAGGCGGGCGCGAAATTCATGTACCAGGCGTGATTTGCCGATGCCGGCCTCGCCGCTGATGTTGACCAATCGAATTTGGCCCCGCTCGGCTTCCCGCCACAGCCGTTCCAGTGTATCCAGTTCCTGTTGCCGGCCGACCAGCGGCGTCAGGCCACGGGCGCGGGCAATGTCAAAGCGTCTGATCCCCTGCTTGACCGCGACAAGCCGCCAGACCTTCTCTGGTTCGCGCCGCCCCTTGATCTCCCGCTCGCCCTCGAACTGGCAATCCACATAGCCGGCGACCAGGGCATGGGCGGCCTCGCTCATCAACACCGTGCCGCTTTCGGCGCTGCTCTCCAGGCGCGAGGCCAGGTTCACCGTATCGCCCATTGCGGTCAGTTCCATCTGCTGGTCGTCGCCGACGGCACCAAAAATCAATGGCCCGCTGTGCAGGCCGACGCGAAAAGCCGGCCTGGCGCCATATTCCGCCTCGATTTCGCCACCCAGCCGGGCCATGCGCGCCTGAATATCGAGCGCCGCGCGGCAGGCGCGAAGCGGTGCATCCTCCAACGCCACAGGCGCACCAAACAGCGCCATGACGCCATCGCCCGTCATGTCCTGAACCGTGCCCTCTTCGCCATGAATGGCTTCGCTCAGCTCGCGGTGGACACGCTGCATAAAGAGATAGGTGTTTTCTTCGCCAAGTTTCTCCGCCAGGGGCATATAGTCCGCCATATCTGCGAACAAAACCGTGACCTGCCGGCGTTGGCCGGTAAGCTCTACTGACGCCTCGGATCCCCCGTCCCGCGTTAACGATGAATCATCCATCACATTCACCAATACAAACGCGTACGATCTTGAGTGTAATGTTACTTTTGCGTTTAACCTAATTTTTTTCCGGATCGGCGATCTTTGGCCGCTCGGCGACCCCGTCCGGCACCTGGACTGAGCGGGATGATTGATTGTCGTAAATAAACGCCGGTACGGCGCCAATGATCAGGGCAATGACGATCAGGCCCGGCCAATGAAACTCGCCCATGCCGCAAAGCCTGCGCCGACGCAGGCAATTTGCCAGATATACCGCCACCACGACCGCCAGGGCCGCCAATAGCCACACCACCAGGAACGTAATCATGGCCGGAACGCTAGCAGATAGCGGCCTATAAATCGATGCCGTTGAGAAACTCCGAACGCTGTTTGGCCGCCGCCATCAGGAACGACAGATCACTGCCGCCCAACACGAAGCGGGCACCCATCTTGATATATCTTTCCATCAGACCGCTATAGATGCCGCCCATGCCGGGATGTTTGCCATTGTTGCGGCAGGCCGAAATCATGGTGTCATAGGCGGCGACCACATCGTCGTGATCATACTGGCCGGGAATACCCATTTCGGCGCAGAGATCATTGGTGCCGATCAACAAGACATCGACGCCTTCGACGGCGGCGATCTCGTCCGCGTTGGCAATGGCCTTGGGGCTTTCCAGCATCACGGTGACCAGCAAATTCTCGTTGATCACCTTGGCCGCTTCCGCCATGGGCAGGGCTTCATATTCCAGGATCGCCGCGCCGCCCGCCAGCGAACGATGACCGATCGGCGGGTAGAGGCATTGGTTGACGACCTGGCGGGCTTCGTCCGCGTCTTCGATATGGGGCACCACGATACCTTGGGCGCCGGCATCCAGGGGCCGGCTGGCATGATGGTGCAGATGGGACGATGCCCGGACAATCGGCGTGCAACCGGCATCCAGGCCGGCCACGGTGATATCCGCCACGGTCTCCAGTGACAGGGGGCTGTGTTCCATATCGATGAACAGCCAATCGAAACCGCAGACCTTGGCCACCTTGGCGATCTCCACACCGCGCGCCAGGCGCACGCCCAAACCCATGGCGATTTCGCCCGCCGCCAGCTTTTCCTTGGCAATATTCCTAATGATGGCCATGACGCAGTTCTTCCCTGTTAAACCGTTGCTACAAATCGTTCCCGGCAGGTGCTGATGACCTCCTCGCCCGGACGCTTCCACCAATTCAGGGCGGAAAAAATTTCGACTTCAATCAGGCCATCATAGCCTGTCCCATCGACCCAGTCGCGGATTTGTCGAATATCGATAACCCCGTCGCCCATCATGCCCCGATCCAGCAGCAGATCCGTGGTCGGCACCAGCCAATCACAGACATGAAAGGCCAGAGTTCGATCCGCGGCCCGTTCGATCTGCGCCTGTAAATCCGGATCCCACCACAGATGATAGACATCGACTGCTACACCGACACCGTCATCCAGCTCGTCACACAAATCCAGGGCCTGCCCTAAGGTGTTTATGGCGCAACGATCAGCCGCGTACATGGGATGCAACGGTTCGATCGCCAGGGGCACGCCGGCGGCGCGGGCATGGGGCAGAATGGCGTCCAGGCCATCGCGGATCATCTCCCGCGTACCCGCCAGATCCTTCGACCCCTCCGGCATGCCGCCGCAGACCAGCACCAGACAATCGGCGGCCAAGGCGGCCGCTTCGTCGATCGCCACCAGATTGTCGTCGATATTGGCCTGCCGGGCGGCCGCGTCGGAGCCGGGAAACATGCCGCCCCGGCACAGGCCCGATACCTGCAGGCCGCTGTCGGCAAGCATGCGGATCGCCTCGTCCAAGCCGCATTCGGCCAGCTTGTCGCGCCAGATGGAGATCCCCGCCACGTCGGCGGCAGAATAGGCCGCGATCGCCTCCGCCAGACTGTACTGCGCTTGTGTAGTGGCCTGATTGATGGACAGGCGCGCCAGGTCAGCCATGGCGCAACTCGCGCATAACGGAAAAATCAGGTTCCGCGCCATAGGCAAAACCGATACGGTCCAGAGAGCCTATGGAGATCCGGCCATCCTTGATATCAAGCCGCGTCACGCCATCGCCCCGGTGATAAATATCCGGGTGCGCCGCCAGGAACGCTGCCTGTTCGGCCTCGGGCACACCAGCCATGCCGTTGACATAGTGGTGTCCATTGCGTTCCACATGAGTGACGCCCAGCAGATTGACCAGGGCGAGGTCCTGTTGCACGGACAGGCCGGCCTGGGTCGTCAGATCCTCCGCCGACATGAAATAGCCCTCGCCCCAATTGGCACAGCGGGCGGCATTCAAAATCGATTTATATAGCCCCTTGCAGGTCTTGGACGACACGCCGCGATAGCCCAACGCCCGGCCCCTGGGAAAGGCCTCCAGAAAGGCATCCGATTCATCGAGAATAACCGGCTTGCGGGCGGACAGGGCAGAGACATCAACGTCCAGGGCCACGGCACGGGAAATCGGCTGCTCCACGAACAGGATGGATTCACTGAAGCGCGCCAACCCAGGATCGCCCTCGATGGCATCCATCAGGGCGGTGACGCCGGCGACGTCGTTGTATTGCTCGTTGCCATCCAGTGAGATGATGTAGTCATCCGGGCTCTCATCCAGCACGGCGGCGATGTCGCGCAGACGGTTCACATCCTCGTCCAGATCGCCGCAGACCTTGATTTTGAAATAGCGGTGGCCATAGGTGGCGATGACATCGACCAGAGTTTCGGGCAAACCATCGCCCACGGGTTCCGGGTTTTCGCGGATCGGATCGACCATGCCCACCGTATGCCGGGCATGGATATGGCCAGCAGGCTTCAGGCCGGCCAGAAATGGCTCTATCTCGAATTCATCGCTCTCGATCCCCGGCAGGTTGCCCTGGACCGCCTGATAGAACGAGACCTCGTGCAGCCGACAAAGCGCATCCAGGATGGCCCGGTCCAATACCGCCGGGCCATAGCAGGCCACCAACGAGCCATCGCCACGCTCGCCGCAGATGCGGATCTGTTCATCGTAATTGCTACGAAACAGATCGAAGGCCGTCGATGCGGAAGCGGCGCGGTACAGCGTTGAAGCAGTATTCAGGGCATGGCGCAGCTGATCGAAATTGTCTTCGTTGCTGAGTTCCAGATTTTTGTCGAACCATTTCGGCGCCAGCATTTCCGCCGACAGGCCCCAGCCCTCCCGGCCATCGGCCAGTTGAATGCGCACCCGGGCAAATACCTGCGGGCTTTCCCGCAAGGTGGTGACGCCAAAGCGGAAGGGCATGCGCAAGGTCACGTCCCGTTCGAACAATTGCACTTCCAGGACCGAAAGTTTGATGGGATCAGACACGCAAAGCCTCCTCATGGAAAAACCGTCCGCATTGTACATCGCCAGCGATCGGACGACAGCGGCCAAATCTCAAAGCGTTATTCTACATTCCTGTTCGGCGGAACGGTGAATGGCATCCATGACCCTGGCCATGCCGACGCCGCATTCCTCAACCCCCGCCAAAACCGGCGCCTTGCCGTCCACCGCATCCAGGAAAGCGGCGAATTCCTCCGCCACGACCTCGTGCGGCTCCACGATCGCGCTATGGGGCAGCTCCACGCCGCGATTGTTGGGCCGCCACAGCCCGTCGATCAGTTCGTGGCGGACCCGGTGCAGGCGCAATTCCGAGGTCTGATAGTCAATCTCCGCAGCACCTTCGCTGCCCGCGACGACAAATTCCTTGGTCTGGGTGGAACCGGGCACGATATTGTCGTTCCAGCGTCCCGGCTGAATGCAACCGACCTCGATATTGGCAATGGCGCCCGAGGGATAGAACAGGCGGATCAGGGCCAGGTCATCATAGCCCCGGCCGAAATGGTCGCGGGTCACGGCGTCGACCGCCACCGGCAAGACCCCCATCATCCAGTTCGCCTGATCGATGAAATGCACCGCGTCATTGCCGACCACGCCGCTGTCACCACGGGCCCGCTTAAAGCCATGAAATCTGGCCGCGACATAGCGCAAATCGCCCAAGGCGCCAGTATCCACCTCCCGCTTCGCACGCTGGGCCAATGGATGAGCGCGGAAATAGAAACCAACCTGGACCACCTGATCGCCGCATAGATCGGCCAGGCCCTCCGCCTCGGCCAGGGTCGCGGTCATGGGTTTTTCAATGAACAGATGCTTGCGCGCCTTCAAAAGCGGCTCGCAAACCTCGAAATGCCGGTCGGTCGGCGCCAGCACGACGACCAAATCCGCCCGCTCCAGAAATTCATCCACCCGCTCGCCAACCCTGTCGCCGGGCAGGCCCAGATCACGGCAACGTTGCCTCGCCGCCTCGCCTGGATCGACCACATGCAGGCCATCCGCCAGCCCCAAGGCGCGCCATGCGGCCAGATGGGTCGGGCCAAAATTGCCGAAGCCAATTTGCAGAATGTTGCGGAGTGGTGAGACCATTTCAACGCCTACCTCTATCCCTCCACCCCATGCATGGCCAGGGCCGTGCGCATGCGGGCCGTGGCCATGTCCGGGTCGCGCAATAATCCTGCCGCGTCCGCCAGGCGGAACAGTTCGGCCAGATGCGCCAGCGAGCGGGCGCTTTGCTGGCCGCCGACCATGACGAAATGATCCTGGTGGCCGTTCAGCCAGGCCATGAAGACCACGCCGGTCTTATAAAACCGCGTTGGCGCCTTGAAGATATGCCGCGACAGGGGCACCGTGGGCGCTAGGATATCGTGGAATGTATCTTCGTCTCCGGCAGCGAAGGCATCAAGGGCGGCGGAGGCCGCCGGCGCGATGGCATCGAAAATGCCCAGCAGGGCATCGCTATAGCCGACTTCGTCGCCGGCGATCAGTTCGGCGTAATTGAAGTCGTCGCCGGTGTACATGCGTACCCCCTCGGGCAGGCGCCGGCGCATGATGATTTCCTTGTCCTTGTCCAGCAACGAGATCTTAATGCCGTCGATTTTGGCCGCGTTGGTTGCCAGCACACCCAGGCAGACATCCATCGCCGCCATGTGATCACCATGGCCCCAATAGCCTTCCAGGGCCGGGTCAAACATCTCCCCCAGCCAGTGGATCAGCGCCGGTTCGCGCACCTGGCTCAGGATACGGTCATAGACCTTGGCATAGTCATCCGGTGACTTGGCACAGGCGGCAAGCGCCCGGCTGGCCATCAGGATGATGCGCCCGCCCTGCCCTTCCACGTACGCAACCTGCTCCTCATAAGCGCGGATTACGTCGTCCAGGCTCAGATCCGCCGATGGTTCCAGATGATCGGTGCCGGCGCCGCAGGCTATGCGCGCGCCGGGGATATCCTTGGCGGCTTGCAGACTGCGGCGGATCAGTTCCCGGGAGGCGGCCCAATCCAGACCCATGCCCCGCTGCGCTGTATCCATGGCCTCGGCCACGCCCAGGCCCAGATCATACAGGCCCAGGCGATACTGAATGGTGGCGTCCCAATCGATCGCCGCATCGACCCAGGGGTCGGCCTCGGAACGCGGATCGGCCACCACGTGGGCCGCGGAATAGGCGATGCGGTTAAAGGGCCGGTTGGCGCGGGAGGGGAAATCCTTCGGCACGGAGGTGGTAAAGGGCGCCAGGCCGCCATCCGCAGTAGGCAGGTTCAGGGTTGGCATGGTTAGGCCTCCAAATCGGGGAGATCGATCCAGCGCCGCTCGGCCCAGCTTTGCAGGCCCGCCTCGGCCAGTTGCACACCCTTGGCGCCTTCCAGCAGATTCCATTTGAAATCGCATTCGCCGTTCAGATGGCGGATGAACAATTCCCACTCCGCCTTGAATGCGTTGTCGTAGGGCACTGTATCGGGAACTTCTTCCCAGCCGTCCTTGTAATCGATTGCGGGCGGGATATCCGGGTTCCAGACCGGCATGGGCGTATTGACCCGGCCCTGGGTGCGGCAGCGGCGCAGGCCGGCCACGGCGGAACCATGGGTGCCGTCCACATGCAGGGTCAACAGATCATCCCGGCGCACGCGGGTTACCCAGGAGGAATTGAACTGCACGATGATATCGCCATCCAGCTGGAAGGTGGCGTAGGCCGCATCGTCCGTGTCAGGTTTGTACGCTTCGTTGTTTTCATCCCAGCGCGTGGGAATATGGGTCGCACCCAGGCAGCTGACGGACTTCACGGCGCCAAAGGTGTTGTCCAGTAGATAGCGCCAGTGGCACAGCATATCGAGGATGATGCCGCCGCCCTCGTCCTTACGGTAGTTCCACGACGGCCGCTGGGCCGGCTGCAGATCGCCTTCGAAGACCCAATAGCCGAATTCGCCGCGAACCGAAAGGATACGGCCAAAGAAACCGGCATCGATCAGATATTGCAGTTTACGGATACCGGGCAGGAACAATTTGTCCTGCACCACGCCGTGTTTGACGCCGGCGGCCTTGGCCTTTTGATAGACCCCGTAGGCATCCGCCAGGCTGTCGGCGGTGGGTTTTTCGCAATAGATATCCTTGCCGGCCTCAATGGCCTTGGTCAGCAGACCGGCCCGCGCTTGCGTGGTGGCGGCATCAAAAAACAATGTATCCTCGTGATTGGCGATGGCGGCATCCAGATCGTTGGTCCAGCGGCTCAAGCCATGCTCCCGCGCCAGGGCGCCGACCCGGCCTACATCCCGTCCAACAAGGATCGGATCCGGCATCACACGGGTACCGTCGGCGAGCTCCAGGCCGCCAGCCTCCATGATTTCCAGGATCGAACGGATCAGATGCTGGTTCTTGCCCATGCGCCCGGTGACGCCGTTCATGATGATGCCGAGGCGTTTCTCAGACATTGGCCGCTCCATTCCCGAAAGGGGGGACAAT
>CAYWYB010000002.1:0-47979 GCA_964462145.1 uncultured Rhodospirillaceae bacterium | reverse complement strand
CTGGGCGCACAAGCGTGAGCGAAAACAGCTGGTTTTGTTTCGATTCTTATCGAAACAAAACTAGATATCCTTGCCCTTGACTGCGGGGCGCAGGCGTTTGACCGCCGCCTTGGCCTGGCCCAGGTGAGGGTTGACGATCAGGGCACGCTCGAACGCATCAAGCGCGTCGGCTTCTTTTTGCAGCCGCATATATATAAGGCCCAAGCCACTTAGGGCGCCAAAGTGCCGGGGCTCCAGATCCAGGGTGCGTTCCACATCCGCAATAGAATCATCGTATTGCCCCATTAGGAAATAGACCGTGGCCCGCTTGTTCCAACCTTCAGCATAATCCGGCGCTATGGCGACGACGCTGTGCAGAAGTTCCAGCGCTTCGCCATATTTCTGCTGCCCCATGGCATTGACGACCCGTCCCATGAGCAATTCCAAGGTGGGGCTTTTGCTTTCCAGCCAGACACCCCAGATCATCTGTTCGATCAACCGTGCCTCGCGCGGTTCGTCGACATCCTGCAGTTGGAAAAACAACTGATCCAGCCGTGGATCGGTTTGATCGGCCCGCGCCACCGCCGCCCCGTCCAGCATGAAGGCAAGGATGACTGCCGGAATAACCGCCAAAATAACCCTGGTATAATGTGCGATCCTGATCATGCGACGATGATAGATAGCGCGGCCCGGACAAGCCAGCGGTTAGCTAATCCAACCCATCATTTTGTCGTGAAGAAACGCGATCTGTTCTAGGAGGTGCCGCTTAGGAACGGCGCCAATTTGGCGATCAGGGACTCCGGCTTGCCGGCGACCAGATCCGGATAACGCTCCCGGCAGCTTTCAATCAACTGGTCTTGAAAAGCTTCCCGGCCTTCGACGCTGTCGGGATCGTCGATCTTGTTACGCAGTTTGCTGGCCGCCGCTATCACCTCGGCGACGGAGCGGGGCAGCTTGGCCGCCTTGCATAGGGCCAATGCACCCTTTTGATCGCCATTGGCAATCAATGCGTGGATATTGGCCTGGTCGACGCCGGCGCGCCGGGCCGCGGCCGTTTCGAAGAACCCTAAATGGCCCGTGCACAAGGATCGCAGGATCAAGGTTGGTGTCAGACGGCCCTTGGTGTCCAATTGGCGGACCAACTGTTCCAGGTGCGCCTGGCGTTCCTCTGGATCCGCGATATCCAGGGTTGTGATTTCCTGGCCGCGGGCGATCAAACGGTCGGCGACTTCCGGCGACAGTCCGCTCATGGCGCTCAGGCGCTGGCGCAGGGATTCCGATACCACAGTGATCAGACGCTCGGCCAATTTGGGCGGGAACGAGGGCCGGCGGACGATGCTGGTTATGACCGCCTCGCTGTCCGAGAAACGGTCAATCACCTTGTTCGAGGTGTCGTCTGATATCTCGGCGCCGTGGTTGCGCACCAGGGTGACAACAACATTTTCGTTGCCTGCTTCGACCAGGGCGTCCGAGACCGGGGCCGAGACGGTTTCGCGCCGTGCCACCGCTTGCTGCCAGGCTTCCGGCTGACTGCGGGCGATTTCGATCAACTCTTTATCGGTAAAGACCAGTGAATAGTGCAGCATCGGCGTCGCTACTTCGGCGACGTCCCGGGCCAGGGTCATGGCCAGGTCCGATGGCACCGCCGGATTGTCCTTTAGACCTTCGGCCAGGGCTTGGCGTACGGCCACGTCCGTGTCCCGCACCATGATGCGGAAAATTGCTTCGGCCAAACGTTGTTCCGCCGGCTGCACGTCTGGGGCATTGAATTCCGTCGTCAACAGGGTGACGGTTTCACGGCGCACCTCTGGCGAGCCTTCCTCACGAAGACGGGTAATCAAATCGGCTGTTAGCTGTGGCATGTTCAAGCCTTAAGGTGCTGCTGCCCGGCGATGCCGGCAATGCATATGGGCATTTGGCGATACGCCTACCGGGCAGTTTCGATAATTGGATATTAGGCCATTGAAAATCTTAATATTTCATCAAGATTTTCTCTGAAACGGGAGTTTTGCGGGCTCCGTCGCGGGACCTGTCAGGCGGTTGCCAGACGGGTCGCCGGCCGCTCATCAATGGGCAGGTGCACCAGGGCGGCGAACAGCCCCAAAGCGACGCCAAGCCACCAGACAATGTCGTAGGAACCTGTCTCGTCAAACAATTTGCCGCCCAGCCAGACGCCCAGGAACGAGCCCATCTGGTGCGAAAGGAAAACGAATCCGAACAAAGTCGCCATATAACGCGGCCCGAAAACCTGGGCCACGATGCCGGAGGTCAAGGGCACCGTTGATAGCCAGGTCAGGCCAATGGCGGCGGAAAATAACAGTACGGTCGTTGGACCGATGGGCAGCAGTATGAATAGTGCAATGGCCACGGCACGGAGCAGGTAGAGAAAACTCAGCAGATTTTTCTTTTGAAACCGGTTGCCCAGGACGCCGGCGCCAATGGCGCCAAAGATGTTGAATAAACCCACCAGGGCCAGGGATTGGGCGCCCAACTCCGCCGACAGGCCCCGATCGGTAATATAGGCCGGTAAATGGGTGCCGATGAAGGCGATATGAAAACCACAGACGAAAAAACCGGCGGTCAGGTATAGATATCCCGAATGCTGCCGGGCCTCGGTTAGGGCCTGGCCCATGGACTGCTTTTCGCTTTCCGCCGGTTCGGCGGCGCGGCCGCGCAGAACCGTACTCAACGGGATTACCAGTGCGATCATCAGGGCCAGCAATGTCAGCGCGAAAGGCCAGCCATAGGCCGCCAGAAAGGCCTGCCCCATCGGCACCAGCAGGAACTGCCCCATGGAGCCGGCGGCGGTACAGATGCCGAAAGCCAGATTGCGTCGGGCTTCGGGCACCATGCGGCCCAGAGCCGCCAGAACCAGCGGAAATGAGGCCCCGGACATGCCAAGACCAACCACAAGGCCGCCCGTGATATGAAACATGCCTGGGCTGGTGGCATGCGCCATGCCATAGATGCCCAGCCCATACAGCGCCCCGCCCACGGCAAGGACCCGGCCCGTGCCAAAGCGGTCGGCGATCATACCGGCCACCGGCTGGCCCAGGCCCCACATCAGGTTCTGAATGGCGATGGCCAGGGCGAAGACCTCCCGTCCCCAGCCCAGATCGACGGACATGGGTGCTAGAAAAAGGCCGAAATTGGCCCGAATGCCAAATCCCAGGAGAGAAATCAGACCGCCAATCGCCACCAAAAACCAAAAATTGCGCCGCAGCGATCCCATCAACGGCCCCGTCTCGCCCATATCTTTCCCCAACCCTTCCTTCGAAATTTATTGATGCTATATGTGAACTGCGTATGGATCGGGGTCAAGCCTGGGCCGGCGATTAGCTGTGACGTTTGTATGAGGATAGATATGGCGCGGATACTGGTAACGAATTCAGAAGGTACCCCCGGCGTGGGCCGCACGGCCGAGATGTTGGCCCAGGGCGCGGGCGGCCTGGATGCGATCGAGGCGGGGATCCGCGAGGTCGAGGCAGATACCACGATCCGTACCGTGGGCCGGGGCGGCTGGCCGAACCTGTTGGGGGAGGTTGAACTGGATGCCGCCATGATCGACGGCAACACCTTCCGCAGCGGCGCGGTTGGCGCCCTGAAAGGCTATCTGCATCCGATCTCGATTGCCCGCGCGGTGCTGGAGCAACTGCCCCATGAAATGCTGGTGGGTGAGGGCGCGGCGCGGTTCGCCCATGAGATCGGTGCTGAAACCACGAACAATCTCATTCCGGATTCTGAACGGGTCTGGCGCGAATGGTTTGAAGACAAGGTTCCCGCCGCCGCGCGTGAAAACTGGCCCGACGTGCCCTTGGCCGAACTTTGCCATCAGGCAATCGACCCCGAGAAGGGCATGGATACCACCGTCTTTCTGTCCTTGGACAGCAAAGGGGAAATCATGGCCGGGGTTTCCACCTCCGGCTGGGCCTGGAAATATCCCGGCCGCCTGGGCGATAGTCCCATCATCGGCGCCGGCTGTTATGCCGACACCCGCTTTGGCGCGGCGGCTTGCACGGGCACCGGCGAGATGGCCATCAGGGCTGGTACCTCGCGGGCCATTGTGCTGTACATGAAAATGGGCCTGTCATTAGAGGCCGCCGTGAATGAAGCTATTGACGACCTGCGCCAGCTAAAAGGCGGTTTGATCCAACGCATCACCCTGCACGCCATCGACCGTAATGGTGATCACAGAGTGGTTGCGGTCAATGCCGAGGAACAATTAACCTACTGGCTGTGGCGGGAGGGTGATGATGCCCCCCATGCCGAACCGGCTGAAATTCTAGCGCTTTAGGCTGCCGATGTGTCTTGCTCACCCAAACGGCCAATCTGATCGCACGTTGCTAAACCGGCGTCAGCTTCTGGCGGGTTTGGCCAGTGCCGGCGCGCTGGCGGGGACGGCGGGCTGTGTCGCGACCAACGCGGCGTCGGGGCGGGACAGCTTTACCGGTTTCCGCTCAATCGAGGATGACATCGCCGAGGGCCGGGCCAATCATCCGAAAATTCTAAAATCCTTCGGCGGCGCCTATGAAGACCGGCGCTTGGCGGGTTACGTACAGAACATCGGGCTGAACCTGGCCAAGGGGACCGAGTATCAGCAATACCCCTATCGTTTCACGATCTTGAACACGCAAATCGTCAATGCCTTCGCCCTGCCCGGCGGCTACATCTATATCACCCGCGGTTTGCTCGCCCTGGCCTCGTCCGAGGCGGAACTGGCCGGTGTGTTGAGCCACGAACTGGCCCACGTCACCGCCCGTCATGGCGCCGAACGTCATGGCGCCCAGCAGATCGCGCAACTGGGCTTGTTGTTGGGGGCGGTGGGCTTGCAGGCTGCCGGTTTGCCATCGGACCTGATGCAGATCGGCCAGACCGTCGCCATGGCCGCCATCAAAGGCTATTCCCGGGAGCACGAATTCGAGGCCGATACCCTGGGGGTCCGCTATATGAGCCGGGCCGGCTATAACGCCGATGCCATGGCCTCGTTTCTGGGCAGTTTGCGGGAGCATTCCATGGTCGAGGCGCGGGTGTTGGGCTTGCCGCCGGGCAAAGTGGACGAATTCAACATCATGTCGACCCATCCGCGCACGGTGGAGCGGGTGAAACAGGCCCAGATCCATGCCCAGGTGTCGGCGGCAAGCGGCCGCGGCGGCGGGCGCTGGCTGCGGGATCAATATTTAAACCATCTCGACGGCATGATGTTCGGCGATGATCCGAAACAAGGCGTTATCCGCGGGTGGAAATTCATCCATCCCGATCTGCGCTTTGAATTCCAGGCACCCGATGGTTTCCATCTGCGCAACAGCCCAACGAGGGTCGAGGCGCGCCACCCCTCGGGTGCGGCTATGATTTTCGATATGGCGCCCGCGAAGGGGGCCCGCACGGCGGCGGATTATCTGCGCCATGTCTGGGCCGCCAAGACCCGGCTGCGGGATTTGGAAAGCGTTGTTATCGATGGCCTTGAAGCGGCCACGGGCTGGGCCGAAGGGCGGGGGCAAAACGGCACGGTCCAAATTCGGGCCCTGGCAATCCGCCGCGACCGTGACCGTTTCTACCGCTTCATGTATATTTCGCCCCTAAATCAGGCCGGACGCTGGGCCCGGCCATTCCGGCAATCAGGACTGTCGTTCCGCCGTATTAGCCCGGCAGCGGCGGCCAAGGTCCGGGCGCAGCGGCTTTTGGTGGTGCCGGCCCGGCCCGATGACAACATTGCCGGACTGGCCCGTACGCTACCCTACGGTCAATATAATGAAAGCTGGTTCCGGGTGCTAAACGACTTGGCGCCAAACCAGCCAATCAGAAAAAATCAGCGCCTGAAGATCGTCGCGCAATAGCTGCTAACTCTTGCTATCGCGACCGTAATCATCCTCGCTGCGCACGATATCGTCATCATCCAGGTACGCGCCGGACTGCACCTCGATCAGCTTCAGGTCGATCTTGCCGGGGTTCTCCAGGCGGTGCCAGGCACCGATGGGGATGTAAGTGGACTGGTTCTCCTCCAATAAAACGGTTTCGTCAGCACGCGTCACCAAGGCTGTGCCTTCGACCACGATCCAGTGTTCCGCCCGGTGGTGATGCATCTGCAGGGAAAGCTTTTGCCCCGGTTTGACAGTGATCCGTTTGACTTGAAAGCGTTCGCCGCTGTCCATGCCTTCGTAATAGCCCCAGGGACGGTAGACCCGTGGGTTCTGTTCGGCTTCGTCCCTGCCTTCGGCCTTCAGACGGTCGACGATGGCCTTGACATCCTGAGCCTTGTCCCGGTTGGCCACCAATACCGCATCGCCGGTCTCGACGATCACCAGATCCTTGACCCCGAGAGCCGTGACCAGACGCTTTTCGGATCGGACGTAGGAATTTTCCACATCATCCAGGATCACGTCGCCCATGGTGACATTGTTGGATGCATCGCGCGCCTGTTCCTGTCCCAATTCCCACAATGTCGACCACGAGCCGATGTCGCGCCAGCCCATATCGGCACTGACCACCACCGCCGCGTCGGTCTTTTCCATCACCGCATAGTCGATCGAGGTATTGGGGTTTTCCATGAAAGCGGCGGCATCCAGACGGGTGAAGGAAAGGTCCTGCTGTGCGCCATCGACGGCCGCCCGGCAAGCCTGCACAATTTCTGGTGACAGACGCTCCATCTCGGCCAGCAACCGGTCGGCGCGAAACATAAACATGCCGCTGTTCCAGTTGAACTCTCCGGATTTCAACATCGCCTGGGCCTTTGCCAGGGGCGGCTTTTCAACGAATTGGGTGACCTTGTGACAACCCGTAACGCCGGCAATGGCGGTGCCACGCTTGATATAGCCATAGCCGGTTTCGGGCGTCGTCGGGGTAACGCCAAAGGTTACCAGGGCGCCGCGGTGGGCGGCCTCCGCCGCCACGTCGATTGCTGCCAGAAAGCCCTGGGTGTCGGCAATACGGTGATCGGACGGCAGGATCAGGATGATCGCGTCCGGCGAGCGGGCTGAAGCCAGCAGCGCCCCAACCGCTGCCGCCGGTGCCGTATTGCGGCCCACGGGTTCCAGCACGATGTCGGTTGGCTCGACGTCGATCGCGCGCAACTGCTCGGCGATGATGAAGCGGTGTTCATCGTTGCAGATCATTGTTGGTGGGTTGAAGCGCACGGGGTCGGCAACGCGTTTTACGGTCGCCTGCAGCATGGAATGGCTGTCGGTCAGGGGCAATAGTTGCTTGGGATAAACGGCCCGGGATAGCGGCCACAGCCGCGTGCCCGAGCCGCCTGAAAGAATGACCGGATCTATCCGTACAGACATGCTTCAATTCCTGGTTATCTGCTCGCCGCGACGCAATACGGCCTATCTGCGATTTCCCAAACTGCTTACTTGCCAAAATGCACCGACAGGGTATAGCAGGATTGTACCAGAATACCAGTCGCGGTCATGGGATTGAGGGAGCGGCCGTTGCCGAATTGGCAACGTTCCGCATGGGCCTTGATGGTTATGCCCAGGCCCAGTACGTCCCAGGCAATATTGGCGCCGGGGGTGTTGATCCCCCCCAGGGCGTGCATGGCCGCCCAAACGTCGTCACGGGCGCGCAAGATACCATATGGCTCGCTGTTTCCGGGGTCGAACGGCACAGGTGTTCGCCTGATATCCCGGCTGGCAAGGCCGTCAAGGCTGGCGCGCTGAAAGATTGCCTCGAATTTCTGTGCCGCCGCTGCCGCCTGGCTGTCGATGCGGCCCTTGTTCAACAGGGCTTGAACGGTATCGACGGCGCGCATGGGATAGCTGGGCGGACCGCCGTCATCTTCGCAGGCGATCTGTATACGGCTTAGGGCGGGGCGGTCTTCGTCCAGGGCGTGATGCTGCATGCGCCAGCGCGATGGCTCAATCGCCGCATCTGCTTGCCCTGGGCTAAGTTTCAGGCGACGCCTTCGCTGGCGGCGATTCCGTACTCCACCGCCGGATGGCTTCATCCCGTGCCCGCTGCTGGCCATCTATGCCTCGTCCAGTAGCGGCCGGCCGGTCAGGTGTGATTCGCGGCTGATCTGTTCGACAGTGAATTCCCTGTCGCGAGCCGGGTCGATACTGCGGAGATGGTGCGTGGCGCAATAAGATTTGCCGGGTATTCGCGGACGCTGGCAATAGCGCCATTGCCCGTCGGATACGTCGCCATCAATCCAGCGGCAGCCGACTATGTTTTGTTCTGGGCGGCGTTTTGCCCAATTCGTGGCGAGTTCTGGTTCAGGTTCATGGTTGCCGTCGGAATAAGCTGGGGCAGGATGCTCTGAGCTTGGAACACTTAACTGAGTAGGTTGGAAAGCGGTACGGGTTGGGTGCTGTGTCATGGCATTAAAATATACGAGCTCGTATAAATTGCAAGAAAAAAATACGTATAATAATTTGCCTTCGTATATAATGCGATATATCTTATGTCCCATGATTGATTGGGCAGAGATCGTGCGGCGGTTGCGCCGCGAGCGGCAAGAGACGCAGGCGCGTTTCGCGGCGTTCATGGGGACGACCCAGGCAACGGTCTCCCGATGGGAGGCGGGGCGGCAGTTGCCGGACCGCGACCAGGCGCAGGCGCTTGCCGCCTTGGCTGGACTATCCATGGCGGCTTACGCCGAGCCGGAGGAGCAGCCATGGCGGGTGCCGGGAATGTCGGATCATCTAGTCGCGACTGAGCTGCCCGGACCACCGGGGCGGACCAGGGATTTACCAATTCTGGGCCATGCGGAGGCGGGGGAAGACGGTATATTCCTTGATAATGGTACGGTTTCGGGCTATGCGGGCCGGCCGGCGAATTTGATCGGAGTGGCCAGCGCCTATGCTCTGATCGTGCATAATTCCTCCATGCGGCCGCGTTACGAGCCGCGTGAAATCGTCGAAGTGGATCCGACCATACCGGTCCAGCCGGATGATTATGTTGTGGTGCAGACCACCGACGACCGGGCCTTTATCAAGTTGCTTCGGCGGCGCACTCAGCGCGCCATAATCTTGGAGCAATTCAACCCTCCCAAGGAAATCCGCCTTGCCCCCGAAGAGGTCGCTGCCATGCATTTGATCGTCGGCGCCCATCGGGTTTACCGCTAGACTCCGATTCGTCAAAAGCGGCTGCTGAAATACGTACGCGCATCAATTCTATTGCAAAATAATATACGATATCGTATACTCATGGATAATGACCATCCAAAGGATCCGGCCTTGCCCTATGATGCCTCAAATCTGATTTGCGTGGCTGGCAACAGCCGCGCTTCTCATTGGTCCTACAGCACTGTGGATCGCCTGGCCGAGGTCCTGACGCCCGGCTATCTGCCAGATGACCGTATGCGAAATTTCATGCTTCCAGGCGAAATACTGACCTTGACCTGCTTGTCCGGAAGGGCGGAACAGCAGCGCCGGCGTAATCCCAGCGCGGTGCTGCAGGCGGTGACCGCGAGGACGGCTAATGGTACCTGGTTGATTTTACCCCTAACCCCGATCGCCAAACCGGGTCAGTTTGTCGGAGACTGATTTGTCCTGCCGCCGTACTGGTCGCTAAATAGCCAAATACTGTTGCCGCAGATCGGCATCATCAAGGACTTCCTGCGCGGTTCCATCGAAAACCACCTGGCCCATATCGAGTATGATCGCGCGGTCCGCCAGATGCAGGGCCGCGATTGCATTTTGTTCCACGATGATAGTTGTAATGCCAAGCGACTTGATCTGTTCCAGAGTTTTTTCGATCTCCTGCACGATGACCGGCGCCAAGCCTTCATAGGGCTCGTCAAGTAACAGCAACTTGACATCACGGGCCAGGGTGCGGCCGATCGCCAGCATTTGCTGCTCACCGCCCGAGAGCGTCGTGCCCTCTTGATTCCGGCGTTCGCCGAGGCGGGGGAACAATTCGTAAATGCGCGAGATTGACCAACCCATTGGCGGCGCGATTTGAGCCAGCTTCAGGTTTTCTTCAACCGTCAACCCTTGGATGATGCGCCGGTCCTCGGGCACCAGGCCTACTCCGTTTTGTGCCGCCTGGCATGATTTCATCTCATGCAGCGGTTTGTGGTCGAGCCAGAGTTCGCCATGGCTCAGCGCTGGATCATCAACCCGGGCGATGGCCCGCAGGGTCGATGTCTTGCCAGCGCCATTGCGCCCGAGAAGCGCGATGATCTCTCCCTCGCGGACATCGAAACTGACGCCCTGAACGATATAGCTTTCGCCGTAATAGGCATGGATGTCCCAGCAGGAAAAATAAGCCGGCTGCCCGCCCGTGGCCACCGTTGGCGGCTGACCCGGCGCGCTGCCCGCGAAAGGGTCTCCACCTGGCGCCTGTTCTGCCTTGCCGGCGCTGTCCATGCTGTCCTCCACCAATCTCAAGTTACTCATAGATGGGCCCCACCCAGATAAGCTTCCTGAACTTTCGCATTGCCCTTGATTTTTTCCGGGCAATCCTCCGCGATCACCGTGCCTTGCGCAAGTACGCTGATCTTTTCCGCCAGGGAAAAGACAACATGCATATCGTGTTCGATCACCACCATGGTGACGCCTCGTTGGGCAATCCGCTTCATCAACTCGATCGTATTATTGGTGTCGGCGCGGGCCATGCCGGCCGTTGGCTCATCGAGCAGAAGCAGCTTTGGCTCCTGTATCAGGCACATGGCAAGCTCTAGCCGCCGCTTGTCGCCACGGGATAGCTGCCCGGCGATTTCGCCAGCCTTTGCCTCAAGGCCAACATCGGAAAGCATGGACATGGATTTCCCAAACAATTCCGCTTCGCCCGCGACGGCGCGCCAGGCGTTGATGGTGAAGGCGCCGTCGCGCCTGGCTAGGGCCGGGATCATGACATTCTCCAGCAAGCTTAGATCGCCGAAGATTTCGGGGGTCTGAAAAACCCGGCTGACACCAGCCTGGTTGATCTTGTGGGGCGGGATGCCCAGCAGCGACTGGCCGTCGAATGTTACCGTTCCCGTATCGGGCTCAAGCCGTCCGACGAAACAGTTCAACAATGTGGACTTGCCGGCGCCGTTCGGCCCGATGATGGCATGAACGGTGCCCGCTTCGACTTCCAAATTAACCTCGTCCAGGGCGCGCAGGCCGCCGAAGTGTTTGTTCACGTTCTTGACAGACAGAATGCTCATGGCCGCCCCCTCACGCTGCCCTGACGGGATCAGGTTCCGGAGCGGCGCCACCGCCACCGCCGCGGCGGCCCAGCCAATCGTGCAACCGTTTGAACCCTTCCATAAGCCCGCCGGGCAGGAAAATAACGATGATCATGAACAGCGCGCCAAGGGTCAGATGCCAGCCTTCGCCGACGAACAAGGAAGACACCGCGACCAGAAAATGCTGCAGCATTTCGGGCAGGAAATCGAATGCCTTCATCAATATGCCCTCGTTAAAGGCCGAGAAAATATTCTCAAAATATTTGATGGCGCCAGCTCCGATCACCGGACCCAGCAGGGTGCCGGCGCCGCCGAGTATGGTCATCAGGACAACTTCTCCCGATGCCGTCCATTGCATGCGCTCCGCGCCAGCCAGCGGATCCGTGACTGCCAGCAAGCCGCCCGCCAGTCCGGCATACATGCCCGAGATTACGAATGCCGTCAGCGCGTAGGGCTTTGTGTTCAGGCCGGTGTAATTCATGCGGTTCTGATTGGACTTAACCGCCCGCAGCATCATGCCGAAGGGGGAACGGTACAGCCGCATGGAAATGAAGAAGCAAATGAACATCATGACGCCGCAAAAATAGTAACCGGGATAGCCGGTCATGGAGATGCCGAACAGGTCCGATGGCGGCAGAACCGCGCCATAATCCCGCCCGAAAAAAACGTCAAGTACGCGCGGGTCCGCTTGCCTCAATTGCAAACCGGTCTCACCATTGGTGATGGGCGTCAGGACCGAGTAGGCCAGGTTGTAGCTCATTTGCGCGAAGGCCAGGGTGAGAATGGAAAAGTAGATCCCCGTACGGCGCAGAGAAATAAACCCGATCACGGCAGAGAACAGTCCGCCAACGATCACCGCCAGGAAAATCGCTGGCAATGGGTTCATGCTCAACAGCTTAAACGTCCAAACGGCCGTATACGAACCGACGCCAAGGAATGCCGCGTGACCGAATGAAAGATACCCGGTCAGGCCAAACAGAATGTTGAAGCCCATGGCAAAAATACCGAAGATCGCGAATTTCTGCAGCAGATCGGGATAGCCAGCACCGATTGGGGCGAAAATAATCGGCGCGCCCAATATGACGGCGGCAAATCCAAGCAGGAGGAAAATGTCGGCCCGTTTCGTTATTTGGCTCATAATTCGGTGCATAACTCAGGACTCCATGACGCCTTTGCGGCCCATCAGACCGCGCGGCCGTACCAAAAGAATGATGACGGCAATCAAATAAATGATGATCTGGTCAATTCCGGGGAAGATGTCTTTTACCTCGTTCATGGAGGCGAAGCTTTGCAGGATACCCAACAGGAAGCCGGCCGCGACCGCGCCGCCAAGTGAGCCCATGCCGCCCACCACGACGACGACGAAACTCAGGACCAGAAAATCCATTCCCATGTGATAGTCCGGGCTGAGTATCGGGGTGTACATGGCGCCGGCCAGGCCGGCGACGATGGCCGCCATGCCGAATACAATGGTAAAGCGCCGGTCGATGTCGATGCCCAGCAGGCCGACGGTTTCCCGGTCCGCCATGCCCGCCCGTACGACCATGCCGAATGTGGTGAATTGCAGGAAGGCAAATACAGCCGCGATCAAGACGCCTGAAAACAGGAAATAGATCAGGCGCCAGGCGGGGTAGACGACGTTGCCCGCTTCAAATCCAACCAGAATGCCAAAATCGATCATTCCTTTCGCGACATCGGGGGCGGGTTGGGGAATCGGGTTGGCGCCGAAAATGCTTTTAACGATTTCTTGCAGGACAATCGCCAGACCGAACGTCACCAGGATCTGTTCGGCATGGGGCCGTTTATAAAAGAAACGTATCAGGCCGCGCTCCATGGCAATGCCAAGCAGCAGCATGATGGGAATGGCAATAAGCAGCGATATAGGCACGGCGAAATTCAGCATGGTGGCGCCAAGATCACCGAACCAGGCTTCGATATACGGCTGCCTGATTTCCATCGGCGTGCCCCAGGCCGTCTTTTTCAGAGGGTCCAGGGTAACCATTTCAAGGCTCAGGACCGCCTTCACCGAAACGGCACAGAATGCCCCCAGCATGAACAATGCACCGTGGGCGAAATTCACCACGCCCAAGGCGCCAAAGATTATGGTCAGGCCCAGGGCGATCAGCGCATAGGCGCCACCCTTGTCGAGGCCATTGAGAATTTGCAGAAAGATAGCGTCCATTGCCTTACCGCTTTGGAAAAAATCCGGTCGCTCCGTTGCTTGTAGTTAACGGAGCGACCGGTGAATTGACAGGACGTTGCGTATTAGGTGCCGTTGTTATACGGACCCAATTCACCGCCGAGCATGGAGGCCTGGTATTCGACCTGTGCCCGCGGCGTGACTTCGACGACTTCGAGAACGTCGAACTTGGACGCCGGATTTTCCTTGCCCTTCACGACCAACACATCCTTGAAGCATTGGTGATCGTCGGCACGGTATTCCGTCGGGCCGTTGCCCAAGCCATCGAATTTGAAGCCTTCGAGGGCGGCGCCCACGCCGTCAGGCCTGAAGGTCCCGGCCCGCTGGCAGGCATCCGCGTACAGGATGGCCTGGCAATAAGTGGTGTGCGCGGCCTGGCTGGGCGGGAAGCCGTATTTTTGCCCAAAGGATTTAACGAAGGCCTTGGAGCCGGCATCCTGCAGTGACCAATGCCAGTTGGTGGAGCCGAAAATGCCCTTAACGTTCTCGCCCGCGCCCTGCGCCATCAAACGGCTGTACAGCGGCACGACAATGGCGAAATCCTTGCCGTTGACCTGCTTGTCGCGCAGACCGAACTGCACCGCCTGGGTCAGGGAATTGACCATATCGCGGCCATAGTGGTTCAGCACCAAAACATCGGCGCCGGAATTCAGCACTGGCGTGATGTACTGCGAGAAATCACCGGCGCCCAGCGGCGTCCGTACCGCGGCGGCGGTCTTCCAGCCCATGGCTTCGGTATATTTCTTGATGGAGCCTTCCTGGGACCAGCCCCAGGTGTAATCGGCGGTCAGATGATAGGCAGTGCGTTGGCTGCCGAAGGCATTCTTCAGCACGGGACCCAGCGCGGCGCCGGACATCTCGGTGTTGAAGAAGTGACGGAAACCGTTGGCCCGCTTGTCCTTGCCGGTGGTGTCATTGGAATGGGTCAGGCCGGCCATGAAAATCACGCCCGCATCCTGGCACAGGCCCTGCACCGCGATGGCCACGCCCGAGGACGAACCGCCGGTAATCATGATGGCGCCGTCTTTTTCAATCATGCGCTTGGCGCTGGCCCGCGCCGCATCGGACTTGGTCTGGGTGTCGCCGGTCACGAACACGACCTTCTTGCCGTTGACGCCGTTGCCCTTCAAGGCCTTGGAGCTGAAGGTGTTCAGCATGCCGCCGTCGCCGCCGCCGTTGATATGCTCAACGGCGAGCTGATAGGCGCGCAATTCGTCGGCGCCCTCGTCCGCGTAGGCCCCGGTCTGGGGTACATTGAAACCGAAAGTGACCGTGCCGCCCTTTGGTTCATTGGTGTAGCCCGCGGCCCAGGCCTTGCTGGTCAAAATCGTCGGCATGGCCAGGCCCGAGGCTACGATCGTCGAGTTTTTCAGCAGACCCCGACGGCTAATTTCGAACTTACTCATTATGTTGTCTCCCTGAGTGCGATGAGCAAAATGGGATCGAAACGCCCGCGTCTTCAGCTTCTTTTGCGACGCCTTTTCGACCCGAGGACGCATGTTTCATCCTTTAGCTACGGTGGGAGAGTTTTGTGAAATAGTCAATAACTCATTGACTTTATTCGAATATTTTGTAAATTATTTCGATAATATCTAAGCCTATTTGTCAAAGATTGACAAATAGGCAGTCAAGTCGTTGATATTGAGAAGGTAATTATTAATGGCGGATACCATTCTGGGGCCGCGTATACGCCAGCGCCGGCGCGAAGTGGGAATTACCCAGGTCGAGCTTGCCCAAAAGATCGGCATCTCACCCTCCTATCTCAATCTCATCGAATGGAATAAGCGCCGCATCGCGGGAACGTTGTTGCGCAAGACGGCCGAGGCCCTGGGCCTGTCGATTGATAATCTTGCGAGTGCGTCGGAAGGACGGTTGCTGGATGCGCTGACCGAAATCGCCCGTTTGCCGAGCCTGCAATCCCTGGATATTGAGGAACCGCGCAGCAGCGAATTTATCGGCCGGTTTCCGGGCTGGGCCAGAGGGGTCGCCGCCCTGGCGCGGTCCGAGCAGGAAGCCATATCAAGGGCCGAGACCCTGTCGGACCGGTTATCTAACGATCCTTTTCTCAGTGAAACGATCCATCGCATGCTCTCGCGCATCGCGGCCGTCAGATCGGCGGTGGAAATCCTCATAGAGTATCCCGATATCGCGCCCGACCGCCGGGACCGGTTCGATCAGATCATTGACGAGGAGGTGCGCGCTCTCTCGGATGTGGCCGAGGCATTGGCCGCCTATTTGGACAAGGCGGAAGATGCCGATCGCGTTCTTACCCCATTGGATGAGGTCGAAGCCCTATTCGATGCCAACGAAAACCATTTCGATCAGATCGAAAAAAGTGCGGGCGGCCTGCACGATCTGTTGACGGAACCCCATCCCATTTCGCGCCGGCAAAAGGCGGATGTGATCGCCAAGGAACATTTCGGCGATACCATCGGCGGCATCGTGCATGGACACAGCCTGGTCAATACATCGGCGGCGCATACGCGGGCCCGGCAATCCTTGGCGAACTATGCCGTGGGCGCGATCCTGATGCCGATGCCGGTCTTTACACGGCGGGCAAGTGAATTGCGCTATGACATAGAAGCCCTGGCCGAGGCGTTCTCGGTGGAAGTCGATGCCGTCTGCCACCGCCTGACCGCCCTGCCGCGTCAGGCCGGCCTGCCTAGGTTCGGCTACCTCAGGGCTAACGCCGCCGGTACCATCATCGAGATGCTGAAGCTTGATGGCTTGGCCGTGCCCCGTTATGCCGCTGCCTGCCCGCTCTGGGTCTTGTACCGGGCCCAGCAATCCCCCGAAGCGGTCATTCGGCAACGGGCCTTGTTCCCGTCGGGCGCGCGGTTTGTCTTCGTGGCGCGGGCCCGCAATCAAGGGCCAACGGGCTTTGGCAAGCCGCGGCATTATCTAACCGATATGATTGCGATGCGGGAAGATGACGCGCAGCTGACGGTGTATTCCCCCGATCCATCTGTGCCTGTCGAGGAAGTTGGCCCCAGCTGCCGGCTGTGTCCGCGTACGACCTGCGCGCATCGTGTTGAAGACCCTTTCTCCGAATGATGGTAAAACAGGATTGCGGCAACTTGTCATATGCCTTCTAATCGGCTCCGCCGCATGGAGAGGCACATTGGTAGAGCAGTTTTCAATAATTTGGCGTCGCCCGCGCGATGCAAAGTGGTTGCTTGAATTGCTCTTATTTTAAGAGTCTGGACATAATTAATTAGGAATATGCTCTAGCGCCGGGAGGGTGCGCCCGAAGATGTCAAAACGTGTATTGCTCGCCGAGGATGAGCCTAACATTGTTGAATCCTTGAGTTATCTTCTCGAGCGGGCCGGATTTTCCATTGCCGTGGAGACGGACGGCAGAAAGGCGCTGGAGTCAGCGCGGCTGGAACCGCCTGATGTTCTCATTCTTGATGTCATGCTGCCGGGTTTGGACGGTTACGAAATTCTGCGCCAATTACGGGCCGACAGCCGGACAGAACACTTGCCCATTCTTATGCTGACCGCGAAAGGCCAGGCGGAAGACCGGCAGACGGCTTTCGACCTTGGCGCTGATTTGTTCATCACAAAGCCATTTTCCAATTCCGACATCACCGATGCGGTAAAGACGCTGGCCGCCGGTCGGCCGTCATAGGGGCGGCGCCTTTGTCATGAGCGCATTGTCATGAAAAGAAACGATGGTGCCTTTGATGCGCCGCGCAAGGCCAGGCGCCGTTCGTTGGCGCTGCTATTGCTCGGCGTCGGGGTGCTGTTGCCGCCGATCGCGGGGATATCCTTGATCGACGCCAAGATCGCCGGCGTGCCCCTGCCGCTGCTCTATGTATTTGTTGTCTGGGCCCTGTTGATCGCGGGAACCGCCATGCTGGCGCGACCGCTTCGCGACGGCGACCGAACCGTGAAGCCAAACGAAGACGGGCCAACGATTACCTGATGTTATCCGTAAACACAATTCTGGGGGTTTGCCTCGGCTACGTCGGTCTGTTGTTCGCCATCGCGTTCGTGGTTGACCGGCGAACCCGGCGCCGGCCCATTCGCTGGCTGCAGTCTCCGGTCATCTATACATTATCGATCTCGGTCTACTGTACCTCTTGGACCTTTTACGGTGCCGTGGGCTCGGCGGCCCGGAATGGCCTGGAATTTTTTACGATCTATTTGGGGCCAACGCTGGTCTTTATCGGTTGGTGGTGGTTGCTGCGCAAATTGGTCCGTATCGGGCGGGCCCACCGCATAACGTCCATCGCGGATTTGATCTCCTCGCGCTACGGCAAAAGCCCTAGCCTCGCCGTTATTGTCACCGTCATCGCGGTGATGGCCACCACGCCTTATATTGCCCTGCAACTGCAGTCGGTGACGTCTTCCTATCAGGTCATCGCGCAGGAAGCGGATGCGGCGACCACGGCATTTTGGATCGCGGCCGGCATGGCGTTGTTCACGATTATTTTTGGTACCCGCAACCTGGACGCAAACGAGCGTCATCACGGCGTCGTGGCCGCGATTGCGTTCGAGGCCATTGTCAAACTGGTCGCCCTGATTGCGGTCGGCGTTTATGCCACCTTTGAAGTAGCGGGCGGGCTTGGCCAGGTTTTTGCCGATGTCCCTATCGAGCAATTGCAGGGCGCGAATGATATTTTCGGTCCCCGTTGGGTTGCCCTGACATTTCTTTCCGCGACGGCGATCATCTGTCTGCCGCGGCAGTTCCAGGTCACGGTGGTGGAAAACATCGAGGAGCGCCATCTGGCCACCGCATCCTGGCTGTTTCCGCTGTATCTGTTCGGCATGTGCCTGTTCATCGTGCCGATTGCCCTGGTCGGCTTGCAGGTCATGCCCGAAGGCTCGAACCCTGATCTGTTCGTGCTGACCCTGCCGCTGGCCGAGGAGCGCCACGAGCTTGCCTTGTTGGCCTATCTTGGCGGCTTTTCCTCGGCCACGTCCATGGTCATCGTCGCCGCCATCGCGACGTCGACCATGGTTTCAAACCATATCGTCATGCCCATATCGCTGTCCCTGTCGGCCTCCAGCCGCGCGGTCAGCGGCGATGTGCGACGGCTGTTGCTGATCTCGCGGCGGATCAGCATTGCCGTGATATTGGCGCTGGGGTTCTTTTACTTTCGCATTAGCGGCGGCTCCGATGCCCTGGCCGCGATCGGCTTGATCGCCTTTGTCGGCGTGGCGCAGTTTCTGCCCAGTCTGCTGGGGGGCATCTTTTGGCGCGGCGCGACGCGGGCCGGCGCCATCACGGGTCTGCTGATTGGCTTTGTGCTTTGGGCCTACACGCTTTTCCTGCCCAGTTTCGGCGGCGACTTTATCTTGAGCGCGGCGTCGATCGAACATGGACCGTGGGGCATCGCCGCCTTGCGGCCGCAAACGCTGCTCGGCCTGTCATCGCTGGATCCCCTGGTTCACGCGGTGGTCTGGAGTGTCGGGGGCAATGCATTCGCGTTTGTTATCGTTTCCCTATTGACCGACCGGGACGTGCTGGAACGCCTTCAGGGCACTCTGTTCGTTGATGTTTATCGCTCTGCCGGCGGCGCCCCTTCGGGCCTGACCACCAGCGAGGCCAGTACCGAAGATCTATTCGTCCTTGCCCAGCGCATATTGGGCGGTGGTCCCGCCAGCCGGCTGTTTGATGAAATGGCGCGGCAGCAAGGTCAGGGCGACGGCCTGCCCCATGCCACCGACGCCGTTATTGCCCGGCTGGAGCGCGAGTTGGCCGGTTCCATCGGGGCCGCTTCCGCCCACGCCATGGTGACCCGCATTGCCGGCCGGCAAACTGTCGGGATGACGGAACTGATCGATATTGCCGATGAAACCCTGCAGTTGATTGAAACGTCGCGGCAGTTGGCGGAAAAATCCGAGGAGCTTGAACAAACCGCCCACCAGCTCCGCGACGTAAACGAGCGCCTGCGCGCCGTCGATGTGCAAAAGGATGAATTCCTCACCCAGGTCAGCCACGAACTGCGCACGCCCATGACTTCCATTCGCTCATTCTCCGAGATCCTGATGGGCGATGACCGGATCGACCCGGTCAGACGGGAGCACTACGTGTCGATTATCAACGATGAAAGTATCCGCCTCACCCGTCTGTTGGACGAGATCCTTGATCTCAACCGCCTGGAAGGCGGCAGCAGCAACCTGAAACTGGCGCCGGTGCGGGTCGAAAAGGCGATTACCTCGGCCCTGGATACGGTCTCCGGCATGACCCAGAGCCAGGGGATTGATGTCAGTTTCCTGCCTGGTCTGGGCAACCCAAGCGTATTGGCCGATACGGACCGGCTGCATCAGGTTCTGATCAACATCCTTTCCAATGCCGTCAAATATAACGACGCGGAGGCGCCGAAAATTATTGTTCGAACCGACTTATTCGCCGGCGTTGTCCGGATTGACGTGGCTGATAACGGCGGCGGCGTCAGCCGCGAGAACGCCAGCAGGGTATTTGAAAAATTTGCCAGGGGCAATCAAACGGATTTGATCTATGGCGCCGGCCTGGGATTGCCCATCAGCCGCGCGATCATGCGTGCCATGAACGGCGACCTGACGATAGAATTCAATCACGATGACAGCAGCTATTTCCGCCTCAGCCTGCCGCAGAATTCAGCCATGTAAGGCAGCGGTCCAGTGGCAGAAAATGGTTCCCGCAGTGTGATTTGAACACACGGCCTCTCCCTTGCGAAGGGAAAAGCGGACTTGCCAGAGGGTGTGCCAAGCACCGTTAAAGCGACCTAAGCTCCTTTAATAAAGCGGATTTGGCCTGCGAACGAGCCTACGCAAGCCAGACGCAGAAACACCAAACAGAGGGGTGGTGCTGCGCTGGCTTTCTCATATCAGCGCCAACCCGCCCCGCGGAAACAGGGGCGAAGATGTCGCTAGAACACTCTCCAATGAAGGCCGAAAAATATACTGCGCCGCAGGCCAGCGTTGTTGAACGCGTCGCCATCCTGGGCGATCTGACCGAACTTTCAACCGAGGAGGGCGTCCGTTGGCTTGGCCAGCCGGATCCCAACGACAGCCAGATCGAGCTGGAGGAACTCGATCCCGAGATAAACTAGCTGGCAGGATTCTTCGGCGCTGGTGGGAAATGTTTGGTGCCCGCAGGGATGCCGTCAAATCTGCTTGTTGTTGAAATGAATGGGTCCCGTTTTCTGGACTATATATTTACGATAAATGCATTCTCTCTGGCCGCCCGTGCCTGATTTATAGGGCGTTCAGGGCATAGAGAAGAGCAAGATTGATTAACAACGAAGCAACAGCCAGCCATTTCCAGAATGCTAGCGGATGACGCTCTATCAACGGGCGAACCGAGACTTGTTCCAAGTTCGAATTAGGCCGGCCGAGGTCGTAAATAAAAGCAGATAGCGCATCGTAGCGTTTGCCAGGATCGCAATGGGTTGCCTTGGCCAAGGTTGCCGAGACCCAAGTTGGTATCGACGGATCATGAGTGGAAGCGGCGGTAGATGTCAGTCGCGAGGCTGCCTTCGCACTGGTAAATCCTTCACCATAGGGCAGCTTGCCGGTCAGCATTTCATAGACGATGACACCGAGGGAAAAAATGTCGCTACGATTGGTCGGCTTCTCCCCCAGATGGTATTCGGGCGCCGTATAACCCAGGGTGCCAACCAAGGTTGGGATATCAGATGGGCTGTCAATTTCATCCAAACCCGCAATGCCCGTCGAACCAAAATCTATGATTTTTGCGCTACCGTATTCGTCAATGATGATGTTCTCGGGCTTTAGGTCCTGATGCACCATATCCTTACGGTGAAAGGCGCGAAGACCGATGGCGATCTGTTCGGCGATGCGGCGAACCTCTGATGTTTTCGGTTTTGGGTTCTTCTCCATCCAAATCCGCAAGGTATCGCCGTCAATGAATTCGGTTACGTAGTAGAGAAAACGCTTGGGCCCCCGATCCTGTACCACGCGGACAACATGGGGACTTTGCAGGCGGCGCCCGACCCATTCCTCGCGCGTGAACATTTCGATATAGGCCGGGTCGTCCTCGTAGTTGACCGAGGGCGTTTTGATGACCACCCTTGCCTTGCTCGCCACATCAGCCGCCAAATAGACCTGAACGCGTTTGCTGGCATGCAACTCAGCAATGATGTGATAGCCCTCGAACGTCATGCCCGGCGATAGGTCCGGTGGAAACGGCAACGCCGTCAATTGCCGAAGATGACTGTTTTCATCAATTCGGCCTGGATCAAGCACCTTGACAAGCTGGCAAGTGAGATTGTCCTCGCTGGCATTGTCGAAGGCGCTTTGCACAATGGCACGGGCGGCGGCGTCCAGATCATCGCCGGCGCCCCCGACGATCTTGCAGATTTGTCCCGGATCAACATGGTCGTGCACACCGTCGGAGGTGAATACCAGGACATCGCCCTGGGCCAACGCCTCGCTGCGGTAATCCACTTCCAGGTCGGGATCGATGCCCAAGGCGCGCGACAAGTACTCCTGATTGCGCGAGACGCGGAGCCGGTGGTCGCGGGTCAGAGGCTCCAACGTGCCATCCCTAAGTAACGATATCCTGGTATCCCCGGCATGGAAGACGTGCGCCATGCCGGCCTTCAGGACGAGGCCCGAAAACGTCGTGACCATGCCACGGTTCGAAAGATAGACGGTTTGTCCCTGGGCATAGAGCCAGTTGTTGGTGGCCTTTAGTACGGCGGCGACGGATTTTTTCGCGGTCCAGCTTTCATGGGTGGAGAAATAGTCGTCGAGAAAGCTTTTGACGCAGGTTTCGCTGGCCTCTTTCGCCGCTTCGGACGAGGACATGCCGTCCGCGATGGCCATGGCGATGCCCTTGGTCAAAAGCAGAGGACCCTCGGGAATCAAGACGCCATAGGAATCATCGTTGCGCGCCTTACGCCCGGCAATGGAACATTGCCCGATGACGACGTCCGGCCCGCCGCTCATTTTGGCATCTCGGTCATGGCGTCTATCCCACGTCGATCATGGCTATGCTGCCGTCAGGCATCTCTTCGGCCACCTGGCCTTTTGGTTCGTCCAAGAACAGCAGTGTCGCGACGATGGTGACAATGGCCGTGGCGCCAATGATGAGGAAAAACAGCTGCGGCGTCACGAACGATAGCACGGTCAGAAACGTCACAGCGCCGACGCTGCCATAGGCACCGACCTGGCCGGCGATCTGGCCGGTCATGCGCCGTTTGACAATGGGCACCATGGCAAACACCGCGCCTTCTCCAGCCTGAACAAAGAACGAGCAGGCCATGGTGGTGATGATCGCCAGGGGCAGCCAGGTGCTCGAGGTGATCTGCGACATGGCGAGATAGCCGCAGGCCAGCCCCGTTAATAGGATCAACAAGGTTCGTTTGCGGCCAAAGCGGTCCGAAAGCAGGCCGCCGCCCGGTCGGGCAACAAGGTTCATGAACGCATAGCCCGACGCCAACAGTCCCGCCATGACGGTGGACAGACCAAACGTGTCCATAAAGAACAGGGGCAGCATGGAGACCACCGCCAGTTCCGAGCCGAAGGTTACCAAATAGGCCAGATCGAGCACGGCGACCTGCTTGAATTTGTAGCGGTGGATCTGCGGTACGGATCTCCTGAAAACGTCCCGGTTGATTTTCCAGGCCTGATAGACCTGATAGCCGTAGAGGGCGGCAAGAACGCCATAGATCCCATTGGTCGCCGTCGCAGACAGCATGGATAGATTGCCCGGTCCCAACTTCCAGGCAAGCACGCCAAGGGCCAGCATCATTGGCGCCAGCATGAAAATGTAGATGAAGAAGTCGCGCTTTGATGTGACCTCCATGGCGCCGGTCTTTTTGGGTTTGAAATAGGTCGAGCCCTTGGGCGTGTTGCGCACGGATTTATAATAAATGCCGGCGTAGATAATCGCGACGGCCCCGGTACAGCCGATGGCCCAGCGCCAGCCGTCTTCGCCGCCGAAGAAGAATGCCAATGTCGGCAGGGTCATGGCCGCGGCGGCGGAGCCGAAATTGCCCCAGCCGCCGTATATGCCTTCGGCAACACCAACCTGCCTGGCCGGGAACCATTCGCCCACCATGCGAATACCGATGACAAAACCGGCCCCGACAAATCCAAGCAGGAACCGTGTTACCGCCATGGCCTCGAAACTATCGGCGAGGGCAAAGGCAACGCACAGCAGACCAGAAATGACCAGCAATACTGAGTAGACGATCCGTGGGCCAAGCTTGTCCACCAGCATGCCAACGATTATCCGCGCAGGGATGGTAAGCGACACATTCAGAATGAGCAGGGCAATGACTTCCTGCTTGCTCAGCCCGAAGGTATCCCGGATCGAGGCCATCAGCGGCGCGTGGTTGAACCAGACAAAAAACGAGATGAAGAAGGCGACCCAGGTGAAATGCAGGGTGCGTATTTTCGGATCTTTCAGATTGAGGGGGTTAAGTACGCCCTTGCTAACTGACATTGCGTGTTCCCATTTACTGCCGGTACTGAAGTGAACGCCTATGCGCCCGTCTTTTGTTGCGTCGCAATATTCGTGCCAACTTTTGAAACGCGCTAAGGCATTGAAATATAAAGACTTCATTCTTCGCCTAAAAAATAGGCGCATATATTTTCGCCTATTTTTTCATCATAACATGCCGATTTGTACGAATTTTATGCGGCGCAAGATTAATCAATTCTCCACGCGAAAAATTTTTCCCTTTAATTTCAGCCTATTAAGAATTTTCTTGAGTTGGCACAGCTCTTGCTTGGAAGAGAGCAGGGATTTCATTGTGCGCTGCAATATTGCCGCCCGCGATGAGATCTCCCAGGCAAAGCAGTGAAATTCAGGGAACGGCAGCTGCCGGTACGGAAATGACGCAGAAACTTGTGGTAATTGGCAACGGCATGGCCCCGGGCCGTGTCTTGGACCGGCTTTTTGAAAGCGCGCCGGATGCCTACGACGTAACAATCTTTAATGCCGAACAGCGCACCAACTACGATCGAATTCTGCTGTCCCCGGTACTCTCCGGTGAAAAGTCATACGAGGAAATCGTCATCCATGGCGACACTTGGTACGAACAACATGGCGTCCGCCTTCTAAAGGGGCGAAAGGTCTCCAACATCGACCGGGACGCCAAGGTCGTCACGTCAGAAGACGGCACCACCGCCCCTTACGACAAGTTGCTGATCGCCACGGGCTCCGTGCCCATTATCATTCCGGTGCCCGGACACGATTTGCCGGGCGTGCTGACCTATCGCGACATGGACGATGTGAAGGCCATGTTGATCGCGGCGCAGTCGGGTGGCGACGCCGTTGTAATCGGCGGCGGGCTTCTTGGGCTGGAGGCCGCCGCCGGCCTTAAAGAGCGGGGCATGAATGTTACGGTGGTCCACCTAGGACCAACCTTGATGGAACGGCAATTGGATCCGACAGCGGGGCATCTGCTGCAACGTGAGTTGGAGGCGCGGGGCATTAATGTCATCACGTCCGCCAATACCAAGGAGATCATCGGCGATGACTATGTAAAAGGCGTGCGTTTGGACGATGGCACCGAGATCGATGCCAAGATCGTCATCATGGCTGTGGGCATCCGGCCCAACGCCGCCCTGGCTGAGGCTGGGGGTATCGACACAAATCGGGGCATTCTGGTCGATGCGCACATGCAGACCTCTGATCCCGATATTTTCGCGGTCGGCGAATGTGTTGAATTCGGCGGTAACGTCTATGGTCTGGTCGCCCCGCTGTATGCCATGGCAAGCGTACTATCGGCCCGGCTGGCCGGTGTTGAAGGCGATGGTTTCACGGAAACCGCATTGGCCACGAAACTGAAGGTAACCGGGGTTGATCTGTTTTCCGCCGGTGATTTCGAGGACGGTGACGATCGCGACGAAATCGTCCTGCGGGATGCCCAGGGCGGTATATACAAGCGCCTGGTTCTCGAGGGCAATACGGTCATTGGCGCGGTGCTGTATGGCGATACCTCGGACAGTGCCTGGTTCTTCCAACTGATCAGGGACAGCACCGATATATCGGATATGCGCGAGACTCTGATTTTTGGTCCCGCCTACGCTGGGGGCGCACAGCCCGACCCTATGGCAGCCGTTGCCGCCCTGCCCGATGATGCAGAGATCTGTGGCTGCAACGGCGTCTGCAAAAGCCAAATCGTTACCGCCATCAACGGCAAGAACCTGACCTCCCTTGATGATGTCAGGGCGCATACCAAGGCCTCCGCCTCGTGCGGCACTTGTACCGGCCTGGTCGAAGGCCTGCTCGCCACGACATTGGGGGATGCCTATGATCCCAGCGGCACCCAGCCCATGTGCGGCTGTACGGAACTGGGGCATGCGGACATCCGCCACCTGATCGTGGCCAAGAAACTCAAAGCCATCCCCGATGTCATGCAGGCGCTGGCATGGACAAGTTCGGGCGGCTGCGCAAAATGCCGACCGGCCCTGAACTACTATCTGCTGGCGACATGGCCCGGCGAATATGTCGACGATGGCCAATCGCGCTTTATCAACGAACGGGTACACGCCAACATCCAAAAGGACGGCACCTACTCCGTCGTGCCCCGCATGTGGGGCGGCATGACCAGCGCGGACGAATTGCGCGCCATCGCCGATGTGGTCGACAAATTCGACATTCCAGCGGTCAAATGCACGGGCGGTCAACGCATTGATATGCTGGGCGTGCAAAAGGAAGACCTGCCCGCCGTGTGGGCCGACCTGAATGCCGCCGGCATGGTGTCGGGACATGCATATGGCAAGGCATTGCGCACGGTGAAAACCTGCGTGGGAACGGATTGGTGCCGCTTCGGCACACAGGATTCCACCGGCCTGGGTATGCGGATCGAGAAATTCATGTGGGGTTCGTGGACACCGGCCAAGGTCAAGATGGCGGTATCGGGCTGCCCGCGAAACTGTTCGGAGGCCACATGCAAGGATGTGGGCGTGATCTGCATCGACAGCGGCTACGAGATCCATTTCGCCGGCGCCGCCGGGTTGGACATCAAGGGCACCGAGGTCCTGGGTAAGGTCGCCACCGAGGACGAGGCGTTGGAGATGATTGTTGCCCTGGTGCAGCTCTATCGGGAACAGGGCCACTATCTCGAGCGTATCTACAAATGGGCCCGCCGAGTCGGTATCGACACCATTCGAACGCTTTTGCTGGAAGATGCAGATCGGCGCCAGGCGCTATTCGAACGCTTCGTCCATTCGCAGAAGTTCTCGCAGTCGGACCCCTGGGCTGAACGAACGATGGGTCCCGGCAGCCGCGAGTTTGCCCCACTTGCCAATCTTGTCACCTTGGAGGCGGCGGAATGAAACTGAAAGAAGAAAACTGGGTCGACGTCGGCCCGCTTGATGATATTCCCGTGCGCGGCGCCCGGGTGATCAAGACGCCCGCCGGTTGCCTGGCGGTGTTCCGCAGTGCCCCGGATGAAGTTTTCGCCATTGAAGATCGTTGCCCCCATGGCGGCGGTCCTTTGAGTCAGGGCATCGTGCATGGTAAGGCCGTGACATGCCCCCTGCACAATTGGGTCATCAGTCTGGAGACCGGCGAGGCGCAGGGCGCCGACGAGGGCCGGGTTAAGACATTTTCGCTCAAACTTGCCGAGGGCCGCATCCTCCTCGACCTGGCGGCATTGGCGGCGGCACGGGCGGCCTGACAAGATGACCAAGGGTACTGGTTCCAAGTGCGGCACGACTGTTAAGACAACCTGCCCCTATTGTGGGGTGGGCTGCGGCATTCTGGCCACCACTCGAGCCGATGGCAGTACGGAAATAACAGGCGACCCGGAGCATCCCTCAAACTACGGGCGCCTTTGCTCCAAAGGCACTGCGCTGGCCGAAACCTTGTCATTGGACGATCGGCTGCTGCAGCCAATTGTAGACGGTGCGCCGTCCGATTGGGATACCGCGCTGGGCCAGGTGGCGGACCGCTTCCAGGAGACCATCGCGGCGCATGGTCCGGACTCGGTCGCGTTCTACGTCTCCGGTCAATTGCTTAACGAAGACTATTACCTGGCCAACAAACTGATGAAGGGTTTCATCGGCTCCGCCAATATCGATACCAACTCCCGGCTTTGCATGGCGTCTTCGGTCGCCGGACACAAGCGGGCCTTCGGCTCCGACACGGTGCCGGGTTGCTATGAAGATCTTGAGTTGGCAGATGTCATTGTCCTGGTTGGCTCCAACCTGGCCTGGTGCCATCCGGTGCTGTTTCAGCGCATTGCAGCGGCGCGGGATCAGACCGACACCAAGATCGTCGTCATTGATCCCCGCCAGACCGCGACATCGGAAGCCGCCGATCTGCATCTGCCGTTGAAGCCCGGTTCGGACGTCGCCCTGTTTAATGGCCTGCTGGCGCATCTGCACGATACAGGCGCCATGGATCGTGGCTATGTCGATGGACACACGAATGGATTGGATGCGGCGTTGGTGGCGGCTCAATCTTTTGGCAATGCCGATGTCGCACGGCTTACGGAACTTGAACCCACGGCGCTGCAGGAATTTTACGATCTGTTCGCAGGGACCGAGCGCGTGGTCACCGTCTATTCCCAGGGCGTCAATCAATCCCGCAGCGGCACGGACAAGGTCAATGCCATCATCAATTGCCATCTGTTGACGGGCCGTATTGGCCGCCCCGGCATGGGGCCATTCTCGGTCACCGGCCAGCCGAATGCCATGGGCGGACGCGAGGTCGGCGGCCTTGCCAACCAGCTTGCCTGCCACATGGATATTGAAAATGACACACACCGCGCCCTGGTCGGCGATTTCTGGGGCAGCACCAATCTGGCGGAACAACCCGGCCTAAAGGCGGTCGAATTGTTCGAGGCCGTACGCGATGGCCGCGTCAAGGCGCTGTGGATCATGGCGACGAATCCGCTGGATAGCCTGCCCGAGGTTGATAGCGTGCGCGCGGCATTGGAAGCCTGTCCCTTTGTCGTGGTCTCAGACGTGACCCGCCATACCGATACAACGGCCCAGGCGGACGTTCTGCTGCCCGCCGCCGCCTGGGGCGAAAAAAGCGGCACTGTGACGAATTCGGAGCGCCGCATTTCGCGGCAACGTTCGTTCCTGCCGATGCCCGGTGCGGCACGGCCCGATTGGTGGATCATCCAGGAAGTCGCCCGCCGCATGGGCTTTGCCGATGCTTTCGGCCATGAACAACCGTCTCGGATCTATTCGGAATATGCGGCACTGTCCGGCTTCCGCAACGACGGTACGCGGGATTTTGACATCTCCGCCCATGACACGATTTCCGCTGATGACTACGATCGCCTGCAGCCGTTTCAATGGCCCATGGTCGCCGGCCATAAGGCAAAGCCACGCCGATTTTTTGCCAATGGAAACTTCTTTACCCCGGATCGCCGCGCCCGTTTTGTGGCGACGGTTTATACCGAACCCGGCCAGGCGCAGTCAGCCGCTTACCCGCTGGTTCTGAACAGCGGGCGCATTCGCGACCAATGGCACACCATGACGCGGACCGGCAAATCTGCGCGCTTGATGCAGCATCTGTCCGAGCCCTTTGTCGATGTGCATCCCCACGACGCCGCGCAATACGGACTGCGGGATATGGCCCTGGCCCGGGTCCGCAGCGCCCATGGGTCAATTATAGTTCGCGTTCGGCAGACGACGCGGCAGCGGCCCGGCTCGATCTTTGTGCCCATGCATTGGAACGATCAATTTGCCAGTGACGGGCGCGTCAACGCCTTGATCGCGGCCAACCTCGATCCGGTTTCCGGCCAACCTGAATTCAAGCGGGGCAACGTCGCCATCGCGCCATTCACGGCTGCTTGGCACGGTCTTGCCCTCATGGCAGCAAAGCCAAGCCAGCGGTTCGGGGACTATTGGTCCATGGCGCCCGCCGGCACCGGTTGGCGTATGGAGCTTGCCGGAAAACGCCCGCCCGAAGACTGGACGGCGTTTGTCCAAGATTTGTTGCAGATCACCGACACCGCCGGCGCGGAACTGCTTGCCTACCATGACGCACAGGCGGGGCAGCACCGTTTCGCCTGTTTTCAAGGCCAAAAACTCCTGGGCGCGCTGTTCGTAGCTGCCGAGGCTATAACAGTTCCCCGCGCCTGGGCCAGTGAACAGTTAGACGCAGAGTTTGCTGATCCCACCCAGCGGTTGCGATTGTTGGCTGGCAGGTCCGCCGGTGCCGAGCCGGATCCCGGCACCATAGTCTGCGCCTGCTTCGAAGTCGGACGCAACCAAATCATCGAAGCGTCAACCATGGGCGGCTGCAACACGGTCGATGCCATCGGTAATGCCCTGAACGCCGGCACCAACTGCGGCTCTTGCCGTATGGAAATCAAGGCGATCCTACGCGAAACCCGCATACAAGAGGCCAGCTGAAGCAGTTCCAAGGCACATGCAATCGTAGGCATTAATGGCAAAATGATCTCTGCCGCCACGTCAGCTCTGGGTCACGAAGAGACGGTCAGCGTTCGCTATTATAACGCCCGCTGCCGGATGCATTGCAGACATGGCTCCCAGGACATTGTCTCGAATAGCTATACCTCGACAAGTCAGCCAGACGAGACAGAAATAATGTCTTCATAGGGTTATTTTCAATATTCCGAGACACAATGTGTATGCGGTTTAGAGTCAAACGAGACATTTGGAGCGCACGATGGCAAATTAGACGCCGCTCCCGTAGGTAAGTGTTACAGGATGATGCCACCGTGGCAGTTCTTCATCGGTGCTTCGCTGCGCCCGGCAGAAATGCATGAGTAGCGGTGGGGGCGGGTGCCGTTCTCAGGACACACCGACGCCCTTGTGCTGTTGGCCGCTCATTGTCGGGCAAGTCTTGTCTGGAGCGCAGAAGGAGCCCATGACACTCCAGTGAACCGTCTCTTAGCCATTTTCGGCTAAATTGTGTGTCCTGGCTAATGTGACGGGATGTAAAAGCTTCTAAGTCATTGGAAAATATGGTGCCCACAGTGTGATTTGAACACACGACCTCTCCCTTACCAAGGGAGTGCTCTACCCCTGAGCTATGTGGGCGGGGTGCCGCATTCATCTATTGCGGCTCGCCGCTGTGCGACGGTCCGGCAAACTGCCACAAGTGCCCTTGTCAGGGCAAGCGAGATATGGCACCGATCAGTGCATGAAGGAAAAAAAGTCACAACAATCGGGCAATAACTCAAATCAGGCGGCCGAGCAGCGGAAATTGCGCCTGGCCCAGGCATTGCGTGACAACCTGCGCCGGCGCAAGAAACAAAAGCCGGTGGGCGGGGACGTCATGGATCCCGCCGCATCCGGTCCGGCCGGCACCTCTACGCCTGGCAAAGGGGAATAATTCCCTATTTGTCATCTTGGTGCCACAATCCGCATGCCTGTTGGGCAAAACGAATGAAGATTTTAGGAATCTGGCGGTTTGCAGGCGCGGTGCAATAGGATAAAAACCCCGCCAACTATTGATGTTAGAGCGAATTCTGGCGCGGCCAAGGCGGCCACTGTCAGAACTGCTGGGAATTGAATGGATAAGATACGCATACGTGGAGGCCGGCCCCTGCAGGGCAAGATCCCCATAAGCGGCGCCAAGAACGCCGCTTTGCCTCTTTTGGCGGCCAGTCTGTTGAGCGATGAAACCCTGGTTTTGCGCAATCTGCCGCATTTGGCGGATATCGCCACCATGACCCATCTGCTGGCCCAGCATGGCGCGGAGGTCTCCATGGCGGGCGAGCATCCTGGCGGCGGCCATATGGGCCATGTCCTGAAACTGCGGGCCGGCGACATTTCATCGACCGAGGCGCCTTATGACATCGTCAGGAAAATGCGCGCTTCCGTCCTGGTGCTGGGCCCCTTGCTGGCCCGCTGCGGCCAGGCCCGTGTCTCGCTGCCGGGGGGCTGCGCCATCGGCACCCGGCCCGTGGATATGCACATTCGCGGTCTGGAAACCCTGGGCGCGGAAATCGAACTGGATGACGGCTACATTATTGCCAAGGTGCCCAACGGATTGCAGGGCGGTGTGGTGGTGTTTCCCCGCGTCTCCGTCGGGGCGACGGAAAACCTGTTGATGGCGGCCAGCCTGGCCAAGGGCGAAGTGGTGCTGGAAAATGCCGCCCGCGAGCCGGAAGTCGGCGATCTGGCCAACTGTTTGAACCGCATGGGCGCCCGCATCGAAGGCATCGGCAGCGACACCTTGCGGATCCAGGGCGTGGATCGGCTGGGTGGTGCCGATTATGCCGTCTTGCCTGATCGGATCGAGGCGGCGACCTATGCCATCGCCGCTGCCGTTACCGGCGGCGAGGTTGAATTGATTGGCGCGCAGCCGGAGACCATGGAGGCCGTGCTGGCCTCGTTGAGCGAAGCGAATGTGGGCGTGCAACGAACGGAATGCGGTATCCGGATCGGCGGCAATGATGGGGTTATCGGCATCAATGTCACCACGGCGCCTTATCCCGGTTTTCCGACCGATTTGCAGGCCCAGATGATGGCCTTGATGGCGGTGGCCGACGGCGCGGCGATGATCACCGAGACGATTTTCGAAAACCGTTTCCAGCATGTGCCCGAGCTGATGCGCATGGGGGCGGATATCGCCGTAAAGGGCGCGACCGCCATGGTGCGCGGTAGTGGCGGCCCTGGCGGCAGCGGCCTGCATGGGGCGCCAGTGATGGCGACCGACCTGCGTGCCTCGGTTTCGCTGGTCCTGGCGGGCTTGGCCTCGGAAGGGGAAACCATGGTTAATCGGGTCTATCACCTGGACCGCGGATATGAGCGCCTGGAGGAAAAACTTTCCGCCTGTGGCGCCGATATCGTGCGGCTGACTGAATAGGGGCCGTTGGGCAAAGGCTATGATCAATTCACTTTTGCGACTGCGGGCCGAGGAAGCGGACGATCTGGCGGTGATCTCCAGCTGTTTGCAGGATGCCATCGCCCGTATTGGCGATATGTCTTATAACAAGCGCCTGCGCCGCTTCGCGCTGGTTCTGACCCGCTTCCGCTGGGAGTTGGTTGACGAAATGGGCAGCGAAGGCGGCGTGCGGGTGCGCTGCGGCATACATTTTGACGATGTGCTGCGGGTGCAGGCGCAAGGTATCGACATGGCCGACCAGACTGGCCTCTTGCCATTGTTGGCAATTACATGCGAGGACGCGGATTACGGCGTCGACATACAGTTGGAATTCGCCGGCGGCGGCACGCTACGCCTGGAGGCCGAGGCCGTCAGCTGCCGCATGAGTGATATCGACCAGGGTTGGCCAACGCCGAGCCGACCCGACCACAATCTTGAGCTATAGGTGGCTTGAGTTATAGGTGGCTTGAACTTTAGGTGGCCTGAGCTATCGGCAGCTTGAGCAATAGGGCCCAGGCCCACGGGAAATTTGGAAATGTCGCAGAAACTGGTCATTGCCCTGCCCAAGGGGCGTATTTTGAAGGAAGCCATGCCCCTGTTGCGTGGCGCCGGGATCGAGCCGGAAGCGGCCTTTGACGATCCGTCCTCGCGGTTGTTGCGCTTCAAGACCAACATCCCGGATCTGGAAATCGTCCGCGTGCGCAGCTTTGACGTGGCCACTTTCGTGGCCTTTGGCGCGGCACAGATCGGTATCGCCGGTAATGACGTCCTGATGGAGTTCCAGTATCCGGAAATCTATGCGCCATTGGATCTGGGCATTGGCGGCTGCTACATGGCGGTGGCGGAGCCGGCGGAAATGCTGGCCGAGGACGACCCCGGCCGTTGGAGCCATATTCGCGTGGCCACCAAATATCCCGGCATCACCCGGCGCCATTTTGCCGCCCGCGGCGTGCAGGCTGAATGTATTCACCTGAACGGTGCCATGGAACTGGCGCCCAGCCTGGGGCTGTGTCGCCGTATCGTTGATCTTGTCAGCAGCGGCGAGACCCTGCGCGCCAATGGTTTGGTCGAGGTCGAGCGCATCGCCGATGTGACCTCGCGCCTGATTATCAACCGGGCCGCGGCCAAGACCAGGCCCGAACATCTGACTGGCTGGATCGAGCGCTTTCAAGAGGCCCTCGATGCCTCATAAATGGAACGGCGTCAAATTGAACAGCCGGGAGCCGGACTTTCAGGTGCGTTTCGCCGCTTTTCTGGCAGACAAGCGCGAGACCGCCGTGGATGTCACCCAGGTGGTGAGCGACATCCTGGCCCAGGTGCAAAGCCGGGGCGATGACGCGGTTTTGGAATACACCCGGAAATTCGACCGGGTGGATTACAGCGCGGCGGAGATCCGCCTGACCGTGGCTGAAATGGACCAGGCCCTTGAAGACGTGCCGGAAGAACAGTTCCAGGCCCTGCGCCATGCCCATGACCGCATCGCGGCCTATCATGGCCGGCAATTGCCCCAGGATGACCGCTACCAGGATGATCATGGCATTGAACTGGGGCACCGTTGGACCGCCATCGCGGCGGTGGGGCTGTATGTGCCCGGCGGTTTGGCGGCCTATCCGTCGTCGGTATTGATGAATGCGGTGCCGGCCAAGGTCGCGGGCGTGCCGCGTCTGGCCATGGCCGTGCCCAGCCCCGATGGGCAGCTCAATCCCCTGGTGCTGGCGGCGGCGCGGATCGCGGGTGTGGACGAGATCTATCGCATGGGCGGGGCCCAGGCCATCGCCGCTCTGGCCTATGGCACGGCCTCCATCGCGCCGGTGGACAAGATTGTCGGTCCGGGCAATGCCTATGTGGCGGCGGCCAAGCGGCAGGTCTTTGGAACCGTCGGTATTGAAATGATTGCGGGCCCCTCGGAAATTCTGGTGCTGGCGGACAAGGACAATAATCCATCCTGGATCGCCGCCGATCTGCTCTCCCAGGCCGAACATGACGCCGCCGCGCAATCAATCCTGATCACCGATGACGAGGCCTTCGCCGGCCAGGTCGTGGACGCGGTGGCCGATCATTTGACGAGATTGCCGCGGGCCGAGATCGCGCGCGCCAGCTGGGACCGCTACGGCAGCGTTATCGTCGTACAGGATTGGCATGAGGCGGTGGAACTGGTGGACCGCATCGCGCCGGAACATCTGGCCATCGCGCTGGCCGATGCCGAAGGCATGCTGGCACGGATACGCAATGCGGGCTCGATCTTCCTTGGCGCCCATACGCCCGAGCCCATTGGCGACTATATCGCCGGGCCGAACCATGTCCTGCCCACGGCGCGGGGCGCGCGTTTCAGCTCCGGCCTGTCGGTACTTGATTTCATGAAGCGCAGCTCGATCATCCGTTGCGATGGCGATGGCCTGGCCCATTTGGGCCCTGACGCAATGATCCTGGCCGAGGCCGAGGGCCTGTCCGCCCATGCCCGCGCCATCGCCGTGCGCCTGCAATCCAACCGCCGACCGGACTAGGTTTGGGCCATGTCCGAGTCCCAGCGTATCGCCCGGATCAACCTGGATGAGCGCACGGTTATTCGCCGCTCCGCCGATATTGAGCATGAACGCAGGGTGGCGATTTTCGATTTACTGGAAGGTAACAGCTTCCGCCCTATTGGCGATTTCCAGGGCCCCTACCATGTGCTGATGGGCATGGAGGAAAACCGCCTGGCGCTGGATATTCATGACGAAAACGATCTGCCGCTGACCCGTGTGCTGCTGCCCCTGACGCCGTTTCGCCGCATAATCAAAGACTATTTCACGGTTTGTGAAAGCTATTTTCAGGCTATTAAATCGGCCTCTCCCTCGAAGATCGAAGCCATCGACATGGGCCGGCGCGGCCTGCACAACGACGGCTCGGATCTGCTGCGCGAACGGCTCGAGGGCAAGATCGAGGTCGATAATGAAACCGCCCGGCGCCTCTTTACCCTGCTCTGTATTCTGCAGATCAGGAGTTAGCCATGGAAACGGTCCGCCGCCCCACCAGCGTGCTGTTTGCCTGTAACTTCAATTCTGTACGTTCGCCCATGGCCGAGGGCCTGGCCAAGAAGCTGTTTGGTGAGACGATCTATTTCGATTCCGTCGGCGTGCGTCAGGGCAGTGTCGATGGTTTCGCCATCGCGGCCATGGCGGAGATCGATATTGATATTTCCTATCACGACGCCAAGACCTTCGATGATCTGGAAGATACCTCGTTTGATCTGGTGGTCAGCCTGACACCGGAGGCCCAGCACAAGGCGGTGGAATTGACCCGGACCATGGCCGTCGATCTGGAATACTGGCCCAGCCTGGACCCCACCGGCATTGATGGCAGCCGCGAGGTCGTACTTGACGCATTTCGCAAGGTCCGTGATGATTTGCAACGGCGCATCAAGGAACGATTTGGCGAGGCGTGACATCATTGTGACCCCGCCGGTCTGATGGCGCGCCGGCTAAACCAGGTTGGAGGACCACCCATGCATGAGAAATTCATGGCCCGCGCTATTGAGATTGCCGCTGAAAGCGTCGATGCCCCCGGCACCCTGCCATATGGCGCCGTTATCGTCATGGATGGCAAGATCGTCGGCGAAGGGCTGAACCGGGCGACCGCGGAGCACGATCCGACCTCCCATGGTGAGGTTGAGGCGATCCGCGATGCCTGCCGCCGGCTCGGTGTCATCTCTCTTAAGGGTGCCGATCTTTATACCTCCGGCGAGCCCTGTTCCATGTGCGTGGCGACCATGTATCAGGTCGGCATCGCGCGCATGTTTTATGCCGGTGCGGCCAGCGACAGCGCGGATTTCTTTGGACGCCTGACGGAGCACGATCCGAAATGGGCTCGCAGCATGTCTAATCAGGAATTGCGCGAACAGGTCGGCCTGCCGGTCGAGCAGCGCAGCATGCCCGCGGTGCAGATGATGGCGGACGATATGGTGGCGGTTTTTCAGGTCTTTATTGACCGGAATACCTAAGCACGCCTCAATCCGCCAGCAGCCTATCGAGGGCGCGGGCATATATGCCGTAGACCGCTTCGTATTCAATGTCGCCGCTGCGAATGGCGTTCTCGAACATGACGCCGCTGTTGACCTCAAGGATCTGCAGCCGACCGTCAATTTCGACAATATCGACGGCGCCGAAATTCAGTCCCATGGCGGCAGCAGTGCCTTTGGCCAGTTGCACCTCTTTTTCGTGCTCGGCGACATTCAAGGCGCGGAGTTTGCTGCCCTGGCCCAGGTTATGCTTCCAGCCGAGAGGCACATCGGCGCCCGCCGCCGGTACGCGCGCGAGCAGTTCCCGTCTCTCGTCCGGCCGGCGGTCCTGAACAATACCGCCCAAGGCATCGGCACCGAATTTTTTCCATGCCAGTTCCGCCACCCGGGCGTTGCCGTCGCCGGTGACGAAGGGGCGGACTTTTTCATATAACAGCGGCACTTCATCGAAGGCGATATAGGCCCGGACTTCGCGCGCAATCGGCAGATACGGCGACAGTGCCACGCTGCGCTCCCGCGACAGGACCTCGTGCACGGCGCCTTCCAATTCATCGGCGCCGTGGACCAGAAAGACATCCAGTCCGCCGGTGCCTTCGTTGGGCTTGACGACGCTGGCACGGTTATTTTCTTCGTGACAGTCGATGATGCGCTGCCAGTTTCCATTCTGTTCAATATGTTTCAGAAAGCGCGGTGCAAGAAACATTCTGTGCGGTACCGCCCGAATACCCAAGGCGCTCAGGACATCGAAGGTCGCGGCCTTGTCCCGCGCGGTTGACTGAACGGAGGATGAATTGAGGCCCAGATCATAGCCGAAAATAATCTTGTTGCCGGCGGGCCCCCGCAACACGAAGATCCAGTCATGGGACAGCGAGACGATTTCGATCCTGTTCCTCTCGCAATATGATTTGATGATGGAGACAAACTGCCGTGCGGAATTTTTCATGCCGGCTCTCCCATTTCCATTGCCAGCAGAAGTTTCCGATAAAGGCCGATGACGGTCTGCTTCTCCCGCTCTCCCGTTGCGCCATAGTTGTTTAAGCCCGGCGCCGCATTTAATTCCAGCACCGCGTAGGCAGCATCGAAATGTTCGATTGATGGACAGATGATATCGACGCCCGCGAACCTCAACCCAACGGCGTTGGCCGCCTGCACGGAAACATCTTTGTAGCCGGCAGCAATCGTATCGGTCATATCAACCACATCACCACCTGAAGATAAATTCGCGTTCGCCAGCAGGCTTACGCATACGCCGTCCTCGATAACGTTGTCGATATCTAGGCCCTGACTGCCGAGATGCTGTCGCAGTCTTGGATCATCGGGCGTAATCGCTGATGGCCGCCCCATGAGAGCCACTTCGTCCCGCCGTTTCAAGAGCAATTGCGCGATTGTATCCCTGCCATTGCCCATGACGGCAAGGGGCTGGCGCAGATAGGCCGCGATCACTTCGCCATCCAATACGATAACGCGGTAGTCCTTGCCGGGAACGGGTTTTTGCAGCAGCACCTGATCATGCACCAGGTACAGGTGATTCAGATGGCTTTGCAATTCATCGTCGGTGTGGACCAGCAGGACACCCTGGCCCTCGGCGCCTTCATTGGGTTTGACAAAAAGGGGAAAGCCAAATTCCGCGACCGCATTCGCAGTGTCCGATTGGGCCGCCAACTGCTTGCCTAGGGCCGGGTTTTTCAGTGCGAATTCCGCAACTGCCTTGGGTGAGAAAATAATCCGGCTGGCGGGTGTGTTCAGGCCGGCTTTGTCGAGGAATTTGGCGCAGTAATCCTTGTCCTTGGTTATCTGTGCCGCGCCCATGCCGTTGATGTCAAAACAGGCGTTTTTGAAAAAGCAGCGCCGGCCATTCTTGAAGGTCACGAACCCGGCGCGGCCATAATCCGCCTCAAGGGTAAGTTCCGCCCCCATAGCCGCGCATAAATCGGTGAGAATGGTCGCAAGCAAATTTGCGTCGCCTGGCATGTGTTCGCCATCCTTGGCCGGGTTCTTTATCTCGCGCCCAAATCTTCTTCGACTTCGGCTTCGAAATCGCCGATGGGTTCGGTGGTTCTGTTGCGCCAATGGGCATATTCGCGGACGAAGGTCGCATGGATCTGCTCCAAGGGCGGTTCGGCGAATTCGCCACGGAATTTCAAATACTCCATATGCCGACTGCCGGCGACATCAAAGGGGTGGTAGATGGAATCTTCCTCGCCGTCGAACTCAAGAGGGCGCAGTCCGAATTTTTCACATAGCTCCACATTGAAGGCCGGCGTCGCCTTGACCCATTTGCCATCCAGATAGATGTCCGTGTAGCCATGCCAATAGAACTGATCGGTCTGCATGCGCTGGCGCATTTTCTCCGTCGATAAATGATTGCGCACATCGGCAAATCCAAGCCGCGCTGGTATGCCCTTGGCCCGGCAGACCGCCGCCAGTAGGATCGCCTTGGCCACGCAATAGCCTTCCTTGGCGGTCAGGGTTGTGGTGGCGCGGAACGCCTCGACCTCAATGGCCGAGATATAGGGGTTGTAGCGGATCTGATCCCGTACCGCGTAATACAGATTTACGGCAGCCTCCTTTGGCGATGCGGCATCGCCGGCGGCTGTTTCGGCGAATGCCACGATATCGGGATGGCTGCTCTCGACCGTTGCGCCGGGTTCAAGATAGGCGGTGAATTCGCCGGCTTCGTCTTTGTACACGAATTTTCCCATACTGCTATTGTTCCGCCTGTAGGGCCGCTTCCAGGGCCGCGTAATCAATGGGCGGTTCGTGCATTTGCCGGACCATGTTGGCATTGCGGGCTTTGATCAGCATGGTCAGGGCATGATTGTAGGGCGTGGGAATGCCCAAGGCTGCGCCTTCGCGGACCACGGCGCCGTTCAGGCTATCGATCTCGGTTCGCTGGCCTGCTTCCATATGCTGTAGCATCGATGGCTTGTTAAAGGCCCGGCCCAGGATACGCTTTATGGATGCCTTGGGGTCCGGGTCCATCAAGGTGATGCCCTTGGCGGCGATCACGGCCAGGGTTTCATCCAGGATCAGCTCCTGCATCTCAGCCGCCGCCGCATCCGAACCGACCTCGCCCGAGCGTAAACCGGTTATGGCGCACATCGGATTGACGGCGCAGTTCAGCATGAACTTGGTCCAGATTACCGATTGGATATCGTCGGCGATATGCGGGTCGAAATTCGCCTCCGCCAGCAGATCGCGCAATTGTTCTACCCGGGCGCTGCCGCCGCCGGGCAATTCGCCAATCCAGGTCTTGTTGGCATTGGTATGGGTGGCGTGGCCCGCCTTGGGCGAGGCGGCGGAGTGATAGCTGATACCGCCGACCACCCGTTCGGGCCCCAGAATTTCACACAAGGTTTCCACATTGCCGACGCCGTTTTGAAAGGTCACGGCCCAGCCTTCGGGCTTCAGCACCGCCTTGGCATGTTCGCCGGCCGCCTGGGTATTGTTGGTATCCGTATGGATGAAGGCGATATCGGCGGCGGGCAGGCCATCGGCGGAGGTCGCGGCTGACGCCTTCAGGCGGTGCTCGCCATCAATGCCGTCAAAGATGTAGCTGCCGTTGTTCAGGGCATCGACCGCTGCCTGGCGGATTTCAATAAATTGCACGTCCTTGCCGGCCAGTAACAAGTGACCGCCGTACAGGCCGCCCATGGCGCCGGCGCCAATAACACAGATTTTCATGTTCAACTCTCGCCTCATTGATAGTTTGCCCTATGCTAAGGGCAAATGGCCAAGGAGGCGAGAGTATGAGTGGATCTGGGAGCGAATATGCGCGGCCGGAATTTCTGGTGGAAACGGACTGGTTGGCGGATCACCTGACTGATCCAAAGGTGCGGGTGTTCGATTGCACCACCCATCTGGTGCCAAATGCGGACGGTACGCTGCGGGCCGAAAGTGCGCTGTCGGACTACCAGGCGGGGCATATCCCCGGCGCGGGTTATCTGGATTTGCAGGCGGAGCTGTCTGACCCCGCCGGCGCATTTCGTTTCACCACGCCCAGCGCCGAAGACTTCGCGGCCGCCGTGGCCGCGCGCGGTATTGGCGATGACAGCCGAGTTGTCTTGTACAGCACGGGCGCGGTGTCCTGGGCCACGCGGGTGTGGTGGATGCTGTATGCCTTTGGCTTCGAAAACGCCGCGATTTTGAACGGCGGTTGGCAAAAGTGGCGGGCCGAGGCGCGCGCGGTCAGTACGGAAGACGATTGCCGTTATCCCCCTACCAGCTTCAGCGCCCAGGCGCGGCCAGGGCTGATCGTGGACAGCGGCGCGGTTCTGGCGGCGTTGGATGACCGCGATGCCGTGGTGGTCAACGCTCTGGCGCGGGAGCAGCATGAAGGGACGTCGGAGCGCCACTATGGCCGGCCCGGCGGCATCGCGGGCAGCGTCTGTCTGCCGGCTCTGGATCTTGTGGACCCCGGCGATGGTACATTTCTTGATGCTGCCGGCCTGCGCGCGAGGTTCGCGGCATCCGGCGTCGGCATGGAACAGCAGGTCCTGGCCTATTGCGGCGGCGGCGTCGCGGCCACGGTGGATACCTTTGCCCTGGCCCTGCTGGGGCACGAAAACGCGGCTATCTATGACAATTCTCTTTCGGAATGGGCCAATAATCACGATCTGCCCATGCGGGCAGGAGGATAACCATGCCAGAGCTGAAGAGCGGCGGACACAATCTGCACTATGAAATCATTGATCTGACGGCGCCCTGGGTCGAGGCGCCGGAAACCATCCTGTTTCACCATGGCGTGGGCGCTAATTGGCGGTGCTGGCTGGGCTGGGCGGCGGCCTTGCAGGATCGCTACCGCCTGGTGGCGTTCGATCTGCCAGGCCATGGCGCCTCACAACCCGGCGACGACGAGATTTCGATCAAGGACATGGTGCGGGATACAATCGCCCTGGCGGATGCGGTGGATTGCGCCAAGTTCCATCTGGTAGGCGAGTCCGTCGGTGGCACCGTGGCCCTGCAAACCGCGATTGAGCATCCCGAACGTCTGTCCAGCCTGACGGTCAGTAACGGCGCCCATGTGGGCGGCGGCATCCGGAATCTGGATTTCTGGCATGACATGATTGGCGGTGCGGGGGAGGGCATGGGGGCCTGGTCCGATCGCATGATGGAGCATCGCTTTTTCCCCGGCGCCCTGTCCGAGGATATGGCCGCCTGGTACCGGGCCCAGCAGGCCAGTGCTGATCCGGGCACTGTTCTGGCCCTGTTGGCGGCCCTGGTGGGCACGGATCTAAGCGCAAGGTTGGCTGATATGGCGGTGCCGACGTTGTTGATGCATCCGGATTCCTCGCCCTTTATCGATGTGCCCACTATGGCCGATCTGTACGACCGGCTGCCCAATGCGCAAATGCACATATTCCCCCACGCCAAGCACGGTCTGCCGTTTTCCCATGCCGGGGCGTGCAGCCAGACACTGCGGGCATTCCTGGATGGTTTGAATAGTTAGGCTGCCTGTCGGCGGTCGTCCGTGGCCAGAACTGGGCATTTCGCCATCAAGTCAATCTTTTAGGGGGTCAAACCACAGCCGTTTGTCACCAAAGGGGGTCTCGGGCACAAGCAGCGGGTTTTCAATCTTGAACAAGCGCCGTTGTCTCAGGTGCAGGCGATCAATCTTGTATTCGTTGTACTTGCTGAATATGGCGTCGTAGGTGCCATCTTCGATCATTGCCATCATGCCTTCCCGTGCGCGGGCGGCAATGCGTTCACCTTGTTCTGATTTGGAAAACCAAAAGTACATCGGCAGAGGATAGTAAAAAAGAATGTCCTGCTCGATATGCAGGTCGGGCATTTTGTCTTTTCGTTGCTCAAACTCGTCAATGATTTCCGCCGCCGATCGTTGAAAGGCATCAAATCGTTTCGCCAGAAGCATGTGGAAGAGGCCGTCATAATCGGAACCGGTCACAACGTCGAAGTCGTTGTGCTGCAGAATATCCACATCAATCCAGCCAAGCCCCTGGCCGATTGAGAATCTGCGCAGATCATCAAGGGTTTGTACGGCGCTGAACTTGGCCTGGTCTTCCTGGCGGATCAGATAAACCATGTATCCCGACAGATTCTTGTCGACGGGAATGCGGATCGGCAGCAAGTCTCTTTCAAACTCCGGCGTCGTTCCCAAATGCATCACGGTGAGTGCGCCGGACCCCTTGGTCAACTCGATCGTCTGGCGCTTTTCGCTCATGGGCGCGGATGGCTGCAGTTTGTATGCGCCGTATTTCCCCTTGGTTTTTTCCAAGGCCGTCCGCAGAATTTCCCACTGATAGTCGTAGCGCCGGTCGGTGGCGGATTCGGGTGCATTATAAATATAGAGGTAGCGATCCCCATCATCGGCATCGGCTCGGTCGGTGCCGACAATTAAACCAATGCAGGCCAGCAAAAAAACCAAAATATATTTCATGCACATTCCCGCCGTGACCATTTGTGACAAGAATCCGTGTGTTACCCTGATATTGCGCTAGCGGGCGCAAAGTCAACAAAGTCTTCCAAGCGTTCTTGCCTCACTCTTTCGTGCACTTCCCGTACCTATTCCCGGCTATTTGCCCATTGCCGGTACATGTCCATCAGGGCGACGATATCCTGGCCCTTGTAGCCTTCCGCCACGGCCAGGGCGTACATCTCGCGGGCCAGGGATGCTGCCGGAGTGGGCATTTTCATGGCCCGGCCCAGGTCGACGCCAAGGGAGAGATCCTTTTCGCCCAGTTCCATCTTGAAACCGGGGGCGAAATCCTCGGCCAGGGCGTTGGGGAAGCGTTTGGTGAAATGGTGCGAACGGCCGCCGCTGACCGAAATCACATCGAACAGCTTTTGCGGCTCGACGCCGGCGGCGACCCCCAGGGCGAAGGCTTCGGAGGCCACCAGCACGTTGCCCATGGACATCATGTTGTTGACCAGCTTGACAACCTTGGCCGTGCCCACGGCGCCCGTATGCTGCCAGGTCTGCCCCAGCAAATCGAATAGGGGCTCGGCTCGCTCCAACGTCGGGGCCTCGCCGCCGACCAATAGAACCAGCTTGCCGGTGCCGGCCTCGTTCGGGCTGCCGCTGACGGGGCAGTCGAGCACGGCCAGATCCTTGGCGGCCGCCGCGGCACCAACCTCCTTCATGCAATCGGGGTCAATGGTACTCAATTCGATCAGCATGCTGCCTACTTCCGCTAGGGCGATGATGCCGCCGTCGCCCAGCCACGCACCTTTCACCGCCGCCGGATCGGGCAGGGAGGTCAGGACAGTGGTCCGGCCCGCCAGGGCGGCGGCCAGGCTGTCGGCCATGTTGACACCCTGCGCCTCCAGGGCCTGGCGCGTGGCCTCATTGATGTCATAGCCCATGACGTCGTATTGGGCCTCGCTCAGGCGGCTGGCCATGGCAGAGCCCATCTGCCCCATGCCGATGACGGCGATTTTCTCGGTCATTGTCTCGTCCTACTCTGTGTAACTTGATCAGGCGTCGATGCGGTAGACCCGCGCGGCGGTATCATGGAACAGCGCGGCTTTTTCCGCCGGCGAACAGCCCGATGCGATGCGCTTGAAGGTGTTCCACAGCACATGATAGCTGCAGGTCCGTTTATCGACCGGGAAATTGGATTCGAACATGCAACGCTCGACCCCGAAATGTTCGATGCAATGGTCGTAATAGACCCGCGTCGCCGCTGCCAGTTCCTCGCTGGATGGCGGCCGGCTTTGCAGATCCCAGTCATAGCCATTGATCTTCATGTTGATGCCGCCCAGTTTGGCCACCACGTTGGGGCATTTCGCCAGTTCGGCGACATCCAGCTTCCATTGCGCCGTGATCTCGTCCCGCTTGCCCGCATATGGCCCGGTGCCAATGGGGCCGCCGAAATGGTTCAGGATCATAGTGGTATCGGGAAAAGCGCGGGCCAGATCCGTGACCTCTGAAATTTGCGGGTGATAGCACCAGGCCTCGAAGCTCATGTTCAGGGGTGCCAACTGGGCAAAGCCTTCACGGAAGGTAGCGTCCGCCATCATGTGCTGCGTCGGCCGGGTATGGGAATTGCGGATCTCGTCCGAGGCATCCCAGGAGGCCGCATGACGGATGCCGCGAAAGCGCCCAGCTCCACAGGCGATATGCGCTTCCAGCACCTCTTTTACGCCGGCGCCCAGGTTTAGATCCGCCAGACCGACGATGCCGGCGGCGATGCGGCAGTCGCCGTACTGGCCCGAGGCACTCATGGCGGCGATGCCGTTGACGAATTCGGTCTCGCCCACGGGTTTCATATGGCGCGGCCCGTCGCCCCGGTACATGGAGCCGCATTCGATAAACACCGTCGAGGTGACGTTGTGGCCGCTGTTCACCTCCGCCAGCATTTCGTGGAACAGATAGCGGGTTTCCACCTGCTCGGTGCGGAACTTGGCGGAAGGATCAAATCCCGCATCCCACAAATGATGATGCGGGTCACAGATCGGCAAATCCGGCTCCAGGGTTTCTTCCGTGGTTAGTGCCAGCCAGTCATCCGTATGTCCCATGCGCCCATCCTCCCAAATTCTTGTTGCGGCCAGTATGCCATTGAATTGGGGTTTTCCATATACCGAGCGCGAAATAGGGGCGGCGGCGGGATCACCGGGTGAGTTGACGGTGCATCCGGGCGTGCATCACGGTTTCGCCTTCCCCGGCCGGAAGGTCTACGACAAACCGGCCGCCGAACGCCACTGGGAACGGCTGTTCACGCTGTACGGCAAGCTTTAGCCGTGCCGTTCAGCGCCCCATAGCGAAGAATTCATCGTTGGGGCGCATGCTGGTGAAGCTGGCCATGCGGTTGGAAAGGCCGAAAAAGCCTGTGATGGCAGCGATGTCCCAGATGTCTTCGTCCGAGAAATCATGGCTGTGCAGGATCTCGAAGTCTTCGTCACAGATCGATTTGCTGTCGTTAGAGACTTTCATGGCGAAGTCCAGCATCGCCATCTGCCGCGGCGTGATATCGGCCTTGCGGTAGTTAACCGCGACCTGATCGGCCAACAGCGGGTTCTTGGCTCTGATCCGCAGAATGGCGCCATGGGCCATGACGCAATATTGGCAGCCGTTGTCGGCGGACGTGGCGACCACGATCATCTCGCGGTCTGCCTTGGAGACGCCGCTGTCTTTCTCCATCAGGGCATCGTGATAGGCAAAAAAGGCGCGGAATTCCTCCGGACGGTGGGCCAGCGCCAAAAAGACATTGGGCACGAAGCCGATCTTTTCCTGAATGCCCAGGGCCATCTCCTTGATGTCCTCGGGCAGATCGTTGATTTCGGGAACCGGATAGCGGCTGATGGGATGACTCATGGCAATTTCCTTGGCTAAAATCCTGTCCGAGGTGTCCCAAACCAAGCCCCGCTCGTCCAGTGCTACATTGTCGCAGGCGGCATATTTTTTGGCATTTTATTGGCCCTATGAATTTGTTGAAAATGGCCCTTTTATTCCTGCCAATTTTAGCTGATCTTTCAGGTTCTGAATTCTGCAGGAAGGAATAGGCTGATGAGCGTGGAATTGCCGAGTGTCTGCCCCCTTGATTGCCCTGATACCTGCTCGTTGAGTGTTACGGTTGACGACGCCGGGCGGATCGAAAAAGTGCGTGGTTCCCGCGTCAATCCCCTGACCGAGGGCGCGATCTGCGGCAAGGTATCAAAGTTGTATCCCGATTTCGTTCATGGCGATAACCGACTGACCCAGCCGTTGCGCCGTGTCGGCGCCAAGGGCGAAGGCAAGTTCGAGGTGATTTCCTGGCCGCAAGCCCTGGATCTGATCCATGAAAACTTTTCTGATGCCATCGCCGAACACGGGCCGGAAGCCATTTTGCCCCTGAATTATGCCGGCCCGCATGGCCTGTTGGCCATGGGCTCCATGGATCTGCGCTTTTTCCACCAATTGGGGGCTTCCATCCTCTCGCGCCGGCCCATGTGCGGCGGCATCAAGACCGAGGCCTGGCTGGGCACTTTCGGCGCCATCGCCGGGGCCCAGATGACGGAAGTTGAAAGTGCCAAGCTGATCGTGGTCTGGGGCAACAACGTCACATTCTCCAATCTGCATCTGGCCCCGGTGATCCAGCGCATCCGCGATGGGGGCGGCAAGGTCGTGGTGGTCGACCCAAAGCGCATCAAGATTGCCGAGCAGGCGGACCTGCATCTGGCACCGCGCCCGGGCACGGACGTTGTTTTGGCCTTTGCCCTAGCGGCCGAGCTGGAGCGGCGTGGTGCTTTCGATACGGAGTTCATCGCCGATATGGTCGAGGGCGCCGAGGATTTCATGGCCGAGGCGCGGCCCTACAGCCTGGAACGCGCGGCCGGGATTACCGGCGTTCCGGCTGACGATATCAGACAACTGGCGGAATGGTATCATCTGGCCGAGCCGGCGGTAATAGCAGCGGGCAATGGCTTGGAGCGCAACCGCAACGGCGGTTCGGGCTGCCGCGCCATATTCGCCCTGCCGGCCCTGACCGGAAAATTCAAGGACACCGCCGGCGGCCTGGTGGGCGGCTCGGGCAGTCTGTTCCCCAAGACCATGCAAAAGCTACAGCGTCCGGATTTGATTCCGGAGGGCACCCGGACCCTGAATATCCTCGATGTGGGCCGGCATCTGGCCGATGACGACGTCGACCCGCCAATCCGCGGCCTGGTGGTCTACAACCATAATCCCCTGGTGGTGCACCCGGATCAGAACACCATGCGCCGGGGTCTGGCGCGGGAAGATGTTTTCACCGTGGTTATCGACGTGGCCAAGACGGACTCTGCGGACTACGCCGATATCGTATTGCCGGCGGCCAGCCATTTCGAGCATGACGAGATTTTTTGCGCCTATGGCCAGCAATATCTCCAGCGTGCCGAGCCGGTCATCGCGCCTGTTGGCGAGGCCTTGCCGAACACGGAAATATTCCGCCGCCTGGCGCGCCGTTTCGGCTTCAACGATCCGATCTTTCAGGCCAGCGACGCCGAGTTGATGGATGATGCCATCGACGGTACCGATCCCCGCCTGGGCGGGCGACGGCCCAGCGAATTGCCCATCGCCACCGTGCTGTCAATGTCCGAGATGGGCCCGCGCATTGGCTTCGAGCGGCGGCCTAAGACCAAAAGCGGCAAGATCGAATTGAAGTCGGCTTACCTGACGGACAGCTTCGATGCCCCGTTGCCCCTGTTCCAACCCTTGGCGGCGGACGAGGACAAGGAGGCTACCTATCCGTTTGCCTTGATTACGCCGTCGTCCAACTGGCGCACCAATTCCATGTTTGGCGGCCTGGCCAAGTCCGACCCGGTACCATTTCTGGAAATGCATCCCGATGACGCCGCCACCCGGAATCTGGCGGATGGTCAGCAGGTGCGTGTCCATAACGAACTGGGCGAGGTCTTCCTGCCGCTTCGCATTACCGACAGTGTCGCCAAGGGTGTGCTGCTGTCATACAAGGGCGCCTGGATGCGCACGACCAGCAATGGCCAGACGGTTTCCGCCCTGGCCCCGGCCAGCAAGGCCGATTTGTCCGAGGGTGCCTGCTACAACGACACGCGTGTGGAAGTGGCGGCGGCATGAGCACTAGCGAAATTGATCAGGATCTGACGGACACCCTGCAGACGCGCATGCCCCTGGTGGGGACGCTTGGGATTGAGTTCTATTCGGCCGCGCCCGACGGCATCCGGGCCCGCATGGCGTGGGCGCCGGAACGTTGTACGGCCGCCGGTATTCTGCACGGCGGCGCCATCATGGCCCTGGCGGATAGCCTGGGTGGCTTTTTGGCCTTTCTGAACCTGCCCGAGGGCGCGACGGCGACCTCGACCATCGAAAGCAAGACAAATTTCTTTCGTGCCGTTCGTGATGGTTATGTCTTCGCCATGGCAACGCCGCTGCATGTTGGCCGCAGCACCATCGTGCTCGATACGGAACTGACCGATGATGCCGGAAAACGGGTGGCCCGGGTAACCCAGACTCAGGCGGTGCTGGGCGGCTAGGCCATTTTCGATTGTCATCGAACGCCGAGCCGCCCGCT
>CAYWYB010000001.1:0-56171 GCA_964462145.1 uncultured Rhodospirillaceae bacterium | reverse complement strand
TGTGGGACAAAGCGCAAACTCCAAAAGAATTTCCAGACGTCAGGTTACACAAGCTATTGGGTGCGAAAACGGACATAATAATGAATTTTCTAGACATAACAGCGCAAATTTGTCCGATGACCTTTGTTCGAACGAAACTATTGATCGAATCCATGGTATCGGGGGAGCGGGCGACCGTTCGCTTGCAGGGCATGGAGCCATTACAGAATGTGCCGCGTTCCGTGCGCGAACATGGTCATAAGGTTATTTCCCTGGAGCCCGAAGATGCCGCCAACCCGGATGGACCGCATCTTTTGGTCGTCGAAAAGGCCTGAATTAAGAGGATATCATTACGTCTGGCCGCCGGATCGTGAGCCTAGACCATCTTCCATATTCACCGAATCGCCAAGCCACCCGCTCCCCCTCCCGGCCACCCAGTCATCATAATCCCGTGGGTCCCCAACTCGTGGCGCGGTCAGCTCGGCAATTCGATGAACATAGAAAGCGGTCTAGACGTCCTCCAGTACCTTGCGCATGCCTTCGCCGATGCGGGCCAGGCCGGCTTGCAGGATGAAGCGGTCCCAGCCGATGCAGAAATGACGGACGCCCAGGTCTATGTAACGTTTGGCCTGTTCCGGCTCAGCGATTTCAATGCGCGGGGCAACACCGTGTTCGATGGATTTTTTGATCACCTGTTCCTCGAAGGGGCGGATGCCGTCCGTGTGCATCAGGCCTGGTTCACCACGGGAAAAGCCGAAATCCGCCGGGCCCCACTGGGTCATGGCGACGCCCTTGGCCTTGGCCATTTCCAGGATGGCGTCAATATCATCCAGGGCGACATTTTTCTCGATCATGATGGTGAAGACGAAGCTGTTCAGGTCGGCAAGATAGTTGTCGGGCTGATAGCCGGTCAGGGCCGGGCGGCGCAGCTTGACGCCCATGTTACCGCCCCTCTCGGGCGTATCGGCGGCTATGATGCGGTGACATTCGACGACATCCTCCACTGTGCGGATATCCGTGAACAGAACCGCCTTGAAACCGGCGCCCATGGCCGCCTGGGTCCAAAAGCCCTGGCTCTCCTGATCAGGTTTCAACATCAGGGGCAGGTTGGCGCACTGGCCGGCGCGGGCCAGATGATTGAGCGTCTGCATATCGAAGGCGGAATACTCGGCGCAATATTCGCCGTAATCGAACAGGCCCGTATCGCCGATGATTTCCGGGATATCCGGATCGGACGAGAGAAAGTGCGTGCCAAGGGTCGCGGCACCCGCGTCCAGTTTTTCCCGCAGGCTGTTGCTCATGATCATACTGCTAATTCCTTGGTTTTCTAAAGTAGGGTGACCGGTTCCGCAGCGCCGTCATTGGCGGCGGAGACATAACCGCTGTAAATCGTGGCGATGGTATCCGCCGCCAGTTCGCTGTCGCTTTCCACGTCTTCGCCATGGGCGATGGTGCGGTAGAAGGCCTCGATCTCTTGCGGAAAACCATGGGAATGGTCTTCGTCGGGGGCGGTATTGGCCCAACCTTGTTTGGTGCCGATTTTTTCCACCACATAGACGTCGTCAAATTGGCTTTCCACAGGGTTATAGGTCTGCATCTGATTGGAAGGGTTCAGATTGCAGATCGTGCGGTGATTGCCGGCGCAGACCTCCAGCCAATTATGCACGCCGCCCAAGACGATGTCGGAGGCGAAGACGGTGGCAATGGTGCCATCCTGAAAGGTGACGTGGATCATGCCGAAATCCTCAATATCCACGTAATCCGCTCGGATATGGCCCGTATCGACAAAGTTCTCTAACTGGGTGATGGCATGGGTTCGCGCGGTCACCGTGGCGGGTCGAATGGATTTGCCAAAGCGCGCCCTGCCTTCGACCTTTTTCAGGTACAACGCGGCGGTCAGAGGATGGCAGCCCTTGCCGATCATGGCGCCGCCGCCGGCCTGGTCCCAATGGCCATAGCTGGGGGCGTGGGAGCCTGAATGGGCCTCCTCCCCATGCATCCAAAGGATCTGTCCCTTGGTCTTTTCCAGGATCTCCCGCTCCTTCTGAATTGTCGGGGCATAGACCCAGTTTTCGGCGTACAGGATGCGGGCTTTCGAGTCCGCTTCCGCGGCGCGCATGCGCTCGATGCTGGCCAGGGCGCCGGTGCGGGCCTCGGTCATGGATGCCGTGCGGCCATCGAAATTCGCCGCGCCGTCGCCGAAATATCCGGTCAACGGTTTCTCGACAATGGGGAAAACGCCGCGCGCCAACGCCTGCACCGCGACAGGTTCGTGCAGGGCAGGGGGAACGCAGACGTGCAAGACATCGACCTGATCCAATAGAGGGTCCAGCGTTGAAAAAGCCTCGATACCGTGCTTTTCGGCGAAGCTTTCGGTACTGGCCGTGCTTCTGGAATGGACGCCAATGACTTCCACATCGGCGCTATGGGCACGCCGGGCCGCTTCGATATGAAAGCTGGCGGCAAAGCCGGCCCCGATGATACCTGTTCGCACCTTGGGTTTGCCCATGATAGCGTTCCTCCTACAAAGACAATGATAGCCAAGCTGGTGTAGCCTATTTCGCGATTCGCCGCCACGCAGGTTGCCATGAATTTCGTCAGGAATTTTCATTTTGAAGTGAAACGCTCAACCCGGCGCAAGACCCTGTGCCTGCAAATCCGCGACGGCCAGGTCCAGGTCATGGTCCCCGACCGCACGCCGGAGGGGCAAATCACCGCCCTGGTCCATAAACATTCGGACTGGATCGAAAAAAAATTGGCCGAGCAGGCGGCCCGGCCAAAGGCGCCGCCCAGATCCTATGTAACAGGCGAGATCTATCAATTCCTGGGCCGGGGGCACGAACTGAAGATCATTGACGGTGCCCCCTGGCCAGCGGAAATCGTTGGGCGCAAGCTGGTTGTAACGATACCGAAACGTTTGCGGGGCGCGGATAGGCAGGCCAAGGTCAAACAGCGCCTGCATGAACTGTACCGCCAGGCCGCGTTGGAGGAGTTCCAGGCTAGAACCGAATGCTGCTGCGGGCGCCTGGGCGTTCGGGCAAGCGCGGTCAAGGTGAAGACTTATAAACGCCGTTGGGGCAGCTGTAGCAGTGGCGGTGAACTTTCCTATAACTGGCGCCTTGTCATGGCACCGGCGGCGGTGGTCGATTACGTCGTCGCGCACGAGGTGTCGCATCTGCTGGAGCACAATCATTCAGCGGATTTCTGGCGCATCGTCGCGAGATTGATGCCCAACTACCGCGAACAGCAAGCCTGGCTGAACAAGAACGGCGGAACATTGGCGATTTAGGCGCTGGCAAGCTGCTAGATCGGGCCGGCGCCGTGCCACCAATGTTCGAACGGGTTGGCGTGCTTGATGCGCTGAATGGTCTCGTCCGAGACCCGGGGCAGACCGCTGTCGGCGATCACATGATTAACATTCTCCAGACCCGCCAAGCTTTCCCCAACCTGTGAAAACGGAAAATCCGTACCAAAGAAAATCTTGTCGGTGATGGAGTATTCCTGGGCCGAGATCAGAATGTTCCAGAATTGCCAGGGCCGGTAAAAGATCGCCGCAATCTCGCAATAGACATTGGGCCGTTTGCGCACCACGGTGATGCAGTCCTCGTACCAGGGATGGCCCATATGGGCGCAGATGATCTTCAAATCGGGAAAGCGCGCGGCGACGGGGTCCACGTGAATGGCGCGGCCAAGATCCACCGGCGCATTGTCGGCGAAGGTCGTGCCCATGTGCAGGGTCAACGGCAGGTCGTTGGCCTGGCAATATTCATAGATCGGCGTCATGCGCGGGTCGGACAGAGGAACACCATTGTAGATCGGACCGTATTTGACACCCTTCAGACCTAAGCCTTCGATGCTATGCCTCAGCTGCTCCAGGCAGTCGCCCTGGCGCGGGTCCACATAGGCGAAGCCGACGAACTTGTCGGGATAGCGGGCCACGGCGTCGGCCACCGCCCCATCGTCGCCATCCACCCCCGCACTATCGCGATAGCGGGGGGAAAAAATGATGGCCCGGTCCACGTCGGCCATGGCGCCATAAAGGGTTTCGGCATCGGCCTTAAGACCGTAGTCGCCGTCCGAGCGGACGCGGCGCATCTGTTCGGCATACAGCGGCGTGAAGTGCTCCGGGTTCCAAAGGTTGACGTGACAATCGACGATCATGGGCAGCCCCTGAATTGGTTTGCAACGTGGTGTTGCAGCGGCAAGCCTCGCACCCACGGAAGCGAATTGCTAGAGTGATGGCAACAACTGATTGATAAATGGGGGAACCAACCATGTCCGTCACCACCGGCCTGCACCACGTCGCCTACCGCTGCAACAACTCCCAGGAAACCGTGGATTTTTACAGCAACGTCATCGGCATGGATTATGTCATGGCGATTTCCGAGGATCAGGTGCCCTCGACCAAGGAACCCGATCCCTACATGCATATCTTCTTCGAGATTGGGCCCGGCAGCTATCTGGCATTTTTCGAACTGCCCAATTCACCCAAGCAGGGCAAGGACCCCAACACGCCAGAATGGGTGCAGCATATCGCCTTTGCGGTGCCGGACATGGAGGCTCTGTTGACGGCCAAGGAACGCATTGAAAGCCATGGCGTCGATGTCATCGGGCCGATCGATCACAGCCTGTTCAAGTCGATCTATTGCTTCGACCCCAACGGTCACCGCCTGGAACTGGCGACCAATACGGGCGGGCCGGAGATTTGGCAAAAAGCCGCCGAAGCAGCCCCCGCCATGCTGGAGGCCTGGAACAAGAACGGCACCACCGGCGAACTGGGCGCCTGGCTGCACGCCAAGGAATTCGGCACGGAATAGACCTTAATCGCCCCGCACCAGGAGATTGATGCGATGCAGGGCGCGGTCGACGATGCCCATGGCCTGTAACTGTTGCACGGTGCTTTCGACGTATTCGGGATTGGCGCCCGAGGCGCCCTGGGCCCGGCGCACCGTATGGGCAGCCTCGTCATGCGCCAGTTTGCCGGCATATTGCGGGTGCCGGCGGTTGGCGCGAAAAGCCAACGCGGTGACGGCGCGGTCATCCAGATAGACCTGATGCAGAATGGCCTCGTAACCATCTGTGACCAATTCACGGCGATACAGATAATCCGCCACCTCGGCCTTGTCCGCGGCGGCGATACGATAGGCAATGCCATGGCATGAGCCGCCAACATCCAAACCGAGGACAAGGCCCGGATTTTCCTGAGTGCCTCTGTGATACCAGGACCAGACACACAAGGATCGGTGATAGCCGTGCACCCGGCCCGCCCGGCGTTCCAGATGCGAAAAGCCCGGCCGCCACATGACCGAGCCATAACCAAAGACCCACAAGTCACCCGGGGGTAGGGTCAGATCAGGTATTGTGTAATGTTGTGGGGAAATGTTCACGTCGGGCGCCCGGGAAAATTCAACGGCTGACTTATACCATACTCGATAGACAAGCAGCGAGGCGCCATGCGCTATTATATTTTGGTCGGGGTTGTCATTGCCGCCATGGTGGGGTGGAGCGGCTTTTGGTTCCATACCGCCGATCAGGTGCGCACGGAAACACAGCGCCGCACCAACGAGATTAATCAAACCCACGAATTGACCTATGGCGCGTTGGAAATCAGCGGCTTTCCCTTTCGCATCCGGGTTGATCTAAGCGAACCACGCCTGGCCCTGCGCCTTCCGCGGCAGGAGTTCCACTGGCAGACGGATCATATTAAAGCGGTCGCCCACCCTTGGCAGCCGCGCCACATACTGTTCGATCTCTCCGGCCAGCATCTGTTCGCGGCCATGCACAAGGCGCGTCAGCATAACCTGACACTCGATAGCGGCGAGGCCTTGGCTAGCCTGGAAACCGACGCCCAGGGCACACCCACGCGCCTATCCGTTGACGGCAAGGAAATTCGGCTGCGCCTCGACGATAGGGGCGCATTGCGGGCAAAGCGCCTGCAAATCCATACCCGCCCCGCCCCGGATGCCCCCGATGGCATCGATTTGGCCCTGCGCGGCGATGGGTTTGACCTGGAGCCAGGCATCTTGCCCGTCGAATTTCCCCATACGGTCAGGCTGCTGGACCTGCAAACCACGGTGACCGGCCTTTTGAAGGGCGATGCATCACTACGAAATCTGGCGCAATGGCGCGACGACGGCGGCACCCTGGAGATCACCAAGTTGCATCTGCAATGGGGCGATATGGATATCAGCGCCAACGGCAGCCTGGCCCTGGATGATCAAATGCGGGCCATCGGCGCCCTGACGGCGCGGATCAAGGGGCATGATCAACTGCTGGACATCGCCGTCGCCAGCGGCGCCATGGACAGGGATCACCTAGTGGCGGCACGCGCCGTGCTGGGCCTGCTGGCGGCGGCGGCAGGCGGCGTGCTGTCGGTGCCGGTGCGACTGCAGGACGGCAAGCTGTTCCTGGGCCCGGCGGCCATCGCCCGCCTAACGGCGATCATCGAGCAATAGCGTCTTCGCAACCCCGGCCCTGGCCACGCCGCCGGCGCTCATCTACCGGCGGCGGGCCGCAACTTACGGATGGCGTCGCATTATGCAGCTTGTCGGTTCTGCTTCAGGTAACCCAGCATGGTATCCGCGTCGGAAACCTCGAACGGATCGGTCGGGCAGTTGTCGGAGAAACCTTCCTCGCTGAACATGGTGACGATTTCGCCGTCCTCGACCAGCATGGCGTAACGCCAGCTGCGCATCCCGAAGCCGAGGTTCGATTTGTCGACCAGCATGCCCATCTTGCGGCTGAATTCGCCGGTACCGTCGGGCAACAGGAAGACGTTTTTCGTCTTTTGAGACTCGCCCCATTGGTACATTACGAAGGCGTCGTTGACGGACAGGCAAACGATCTGATCGATGCCCTCGGCGGTGAACTGGTCGTAAAGCTCCTCATAGCGCGGCAAATGGCTTGTCGAACAGGTGGGGGTGAAGGCGCCGGGCAAGGCAAACAGAACAACCCGCTTGCCCTTGAATATCTCATCGCTGCTCAGATCCTTCCATTCGAATGGGTTCGGGCCTTCGATGGCGTCGTTGCGGACCCGCGTCTTGAAGGTAACGTTGGGGACGGATTTCATGGTCTTTTTCCTCTCTCTAGATCGATATGGGCTGGGCCCCGTGGCCCGGTGCGTTGTTGTCTTGACGAGGAAAGTACGGCCAGCGCCTAAATTTGCAAAACAAGTAATTTTTATGTTATTAATCGATTAAATCACTTAATTAAGGATACATCCCTTGCAGGCCGAACCCACCCTGCGTCAGCTCCGACATTTTCTTAGCGTGGCCGAGCATCGCCATTTCAGCCGCGCGGCGGAGGCCTGCCTGCTGACGCAGTCGTCCTTGAGCGCCAGCATCAGGGAGTTGGAGAGCATCCTTGGCGCGCCGCTTTTTGAACGCAGCAAACGCTCGGTCATGCCGACGCGTCTGGGCAATGAAATGGTCAGCCTGGCCAAGGAGATCGTGACAAGAGTTGAAGATCTGGCCGATCTGGCAAAGGCCGCGGGTGCGCCCCTGGCGGGTGATCTGCGTATGGGCGTAATTCCCACGATCGGGCCGTTCCTGCTGCCCAGGGTGATGCCGGGGTTACGGGATGCCTATCCCGGCCTGCGGCTATACCTGCGCGAAGAACAGACTGTGCCGTTGCTCCGCCAGTTGGCCGATGGCGCCTTGGATCTGGTGCTGATGGCATTGCCGTTCGAGACCGAGAAATCAGAAGTTTTTGAGTTTGCCGACGATCCTTTCGTCGCCGTTTTTTCGCGGGGTCATGCAATCGGTAAATTCGAAACCATGACGCCGGCCCGCCTGGACCAGGATACATTGCTGCTATTGGAGGGCGGCAATTGCCTGACCGATCAAACCCTGGCCATGGGCAAGCTGGAGGCAAAGGCGCAAGCGGGTCTGTTCCATGCCACCAGCCTGCATACCCTGGTCCAGATGGTCGACAACGGGCTGGGCCTGACGGTGCTGCCGAAAATGGCGGTGGATGCAGGGTTGCTCAGGGGGCTGAAACTGGATTTCCGGCCGTTCTCCAGCCCGAACGCATCGCGCCGCATCGCCTTGGTTTGGCGTAAGACTTCCAGCAGAGGCGATGAATTCCGCCTATTGGGCGAATACCTGCGCGATGAACTGGGCACGCCGGTGCGGGGTTAGCGCGCTAATCCGCGTCTGTCGAGGCCTCGCCCTGACGGCCAAAATTGGGCGCCTCCGTATCCTGACCGGCCTGAATAATGCGCTGGCGGATATCGCGGGATTGGCTGAATACGCGCAGCAGCTCATCGCCCTCGCCCCAGCGGATTGATCGTTGCAGGGCGATCAGGTCCTCGGTGAAACGGCCCAGGGTTTCCAATACGGCGTCGCGGTTATTAAGGAACACGTCGCGCCAGAATTCCGGGTCCGAGGCCGCGATCCGGGTGAAATCGCGGAAGCCGCCGGCGGAATATTTCACCACCTCGCCCTGGGTCACGGTTTCCATGTCGTCCGCCGTGCTGACGATGTTATAGGCGATCAGATGCGGCAGATGCGAAGTGATGGCCAGAACCAGATCATGGCGTTCCGCCGCCATGATCTCGACCCTGCTGCCCAAGGCCTGAACATAGGCCGCCAGGCGTTGCACCGCCGCGCCATCCGCTGTTTCGTCCGGCGTCAGGATCCACCAGCGGTCATCAAACAGGGATTCAAAGCCGGCTTCGGGCCCGGATTTCTCACTGCCCGAAACCGGATGCCCCGGCACCAGATGCACGCCGTCGGGTATATGCGGTCCCAGGTCACGCGCCACGCAGCCTTTGACCGACCCCACATCGGTAACAATGGCGCCGGGCGCCAAAGCCGGCGCAATGGCCTGTCCGACACTGACATAGCTGCCCAGGTGCGAGCAGACGATGACCAGATCGGCACCGGCCACGGCCTCGGCAGGGTCTTCGTACATGGCATCGACGATGCCCAGCTCCAGCGCCTTGTCGCGTGTCTTCGCGGTACGGGCGCAACCGACGATGCTAGCCGCCAGATCGGCCCGCTTGGTGGCCCGGGCGATGGACGAGCCGATCAGGCCGACGCCGATCAGCGCCAAACGCTCGAAACGCGGCGGCTTCGGCTGCTTGTCGACCTCAGGCGCCATCTGTCTTACTCAGAAATTCTTCCATTGCCGCGACCGCCAGCTTGTTTTCATCTTCCAGGCCAACAGTGAAGCGCAAATAGGCACCCAAGCCATAGGCGCCGATGCCGCGCGGTAAAATGCCCTTGGTACGCAGAAACTCCTGCGCCTCCGTCGCCGAGCGCGGCCCGTCGGTACCAAACTGAACAGTCAGGAAGTTCCCCACCGAAGGGATGCATGGCAAGCCCAGCCGCTGGCATTCATCGTGCAGCCGGGCCAGTTCCCGGTCATTATGGTTCCGAGCCGCATCGGTGTGGGCCACATCGTGCAAGGCCGCCAGACCAGCCGCCTGGGCCGCTGAATTGACATTGAAGGGCGAGCGTACCCGGTGATAGACCAGGGCGACTTCTTCCGGGCAATAGGCCCAGCCAAGGCGCAATCCGGCCAGGCCGTATATTTTGGAAAATGTCCGGGTCATGACCACGTTGTCATGCGCCTCGACCATCTCGATCCCCGGTGAATAATCATTGCGCGAGACAAACTCGGCATAGGCGCTGTCGATCACCAGCATGACGTGATCAGGCAGACCGGCGCGCAGGCGTTGGATCTCTGAATTCGCGATATAAGTACCGGTGGGATTGTTCGGATTGGCCAGAAAGACCATCTTTGTCCGCTCTGTCACCACCGCCAGAATGGCATCGACCGAGGCTGTGAAATCCGTCTCGGCCGCCTTGACGGGCGTCGCGCCCGAGGCCATGGCGCCCAGCGGATACATTAGAAAGCCGTGCTCGGTATAAACCACCTCGTCGCCCGGACCGGCGTAGGAGTGGATAAGATGGCTGATGATTTCGTCGGAACCATTGCCGCAAATGATGCCATTGATGTCCAGGCCATACATCTCCGCCAGACCGGCCCGCAGGTCGGCGGCGCCGCCCTCGGGATAACGGTGCAATTCCTCGGCGCCGGCTCGAAACGCGGCCATGGCCTTGGGCGAGGCACCGGTCGCCGCCTCGTTTGAGGACAGCTTGACCACGCGGGTCAGACCCTCGACCGTGGCATCGCCGCCAATGTACGGCGTGATGTCCATGATGCCCTGGTTCGGTGTCGGCGTGGTCATGCGGAAGTCTCCCCCTCACTGGCGGTCAGCGCCCTGGGATAGGCGCCCAGGATCGCGACCCGGAACAATCCTTCGCCCATTTTTTCGTGGAATTTAGCCATGCTGGCATCCCCATGGCGGATCAAGCCATCCAGTTCTATGAGCTGTTGCCGCGGTCCGCCGTGGCTCTGTTCATGCACGGCCAAGGGATGGGCTGTAAAGCCGCATTGGCCCAGTTGATCCATCACGCGGGCCAGGGATACGTCCGGATCGGTTTCGACCATAACCACGGTGGCGTCCTGGCCGCTGGGTTCCGGCATCAGCTTCGCCACGGCCAGGGATTCCAATTGCTCGAACCGGCCCGTGGGCGAGGCGAAAAACGGCAGCCGCCAGATCACCCGCGGCCCAGCCTGATCATTCGCCTGAGAGGCCAGCGCCGGCCACCATGGATTTTCCTCGCCGCTTTGCGGAAATGGCAGCAGGCCGATGGCGCCCGGCACATCATCGACCATGCGCAGGACAACCGAAGGCGAGGTGTGCAGGGTCATGGGCACGGAAGAACCGAAATGGTTGCGTGCCATATCCCAGTATCCCACCGAACGCGCCGGCGCGCAGACGGCAACGCTCAACGGGCCCTGCAGAGCCGTAGCGCCATTGATCAACTCCCGCCAAATTCGGATCACCGTGGCGGTTTGCAATTGACCTTCATGGCGGTCGACAAGGCCACGCACGACTTCCGCTTCCCGATTGGGACGCATCGCGGATGAGTCATTGCCTTGCATTTGTTTCGCCTTGGCGACCTGATCGATCAAGGCGATCCGCTGCACGATCTTGTCATGCAGGTCGGCGTCGATCTGATCGATCTGGCGCCTTAAATCATCCAGGTCTGGGGTCGTCGTCGGCATCATTATTATCCTAGCCAGGTGCGTTCGATTTGTGCGTTCGATTTGCGCGGTCGGTTTGGGCGATCAGTCTGGGCGATCGTTTGGATGTTAGGCCCGGATGGCGGTGATACACTCCCGCTGTATCATGGGCAAGTGCAAGAGAGGGCAAATTTTCGCAAAGATTACGTTGACAGCGCAAGGGGCGCTGCATAGTACCCAACTATCAGGATGGGGTTTTGGAGATTATGACAATAAGCGGCGAGGCGGCGGAAGGCTCTACCGAGGGGCTGGCGGACGGCAGTACCGCCAGCGGCGGGCAGTCCGCATCAACGCCAGCCGAACACGTCTTCACCATTACAGAGGAGCAGCCCCTGACCCTGGACTCGGGCGGCAGTCTGGCACCGGTACGGATCGCCTATCAAACGATTGGCGAATTGAACCCGGAGAAATCAAACGCCATCCTGGTTTGCCATGCCCTGACCGGTGATCAATACATGGTTGGCACCAACCCAGTCACCGGCCGGCCCGGCTGGTGGGAAACCATGGTTGGGCCCGGCAAGACCCTTGATACCAACCGTTATTTTATTATTTGCAGCAATGTCTTGGGCGGCTGCTTGGGGACCACGGGTCCCAAGGATATTGATCCTTCCACGAACAAGCCATTCGGCCTGAACTTCCCCGTTATCACCATCGCCGACATGGTGCGGGCGCAAAAACGTCTGATTGACGGCCTGGGCATAGAGCAATTGTTCTGTGTCACGGGAGGGTCCATGGGCGGTATGCAGGTACTGCAATGGGCCGCTAACTATCCCGAAACGGTCTATGTGGCAGCGCCGATCGCCACCGCGGCCCGGCATTCGGCCCAAAATATTGGCTTTCACGAGGTCGGGCGGCAGGCCATCATGGCCGATCCGAACTGGCACGGCGGCGACTATTACGCACATGACGTCGTGCCGAAACGGGGCCTGGCGGTGGCCCGCATGGCGGCCCATATCACCTATCTCTCGGAAGCCGCCTTGCAGAACAAGTTTGATCGAAATTTGCAGGACCGCGCCGAACTCTCCTTCGGCTTCGGTGCGGATTTCCAGGTGGAAAGCTATTTGCGCCACCAAGGATCCACATTTGTCGACCGCTTCGACGCCAATTCCTATCTCTATATAACCCGGGCCATGGACTATTTCGACATGGCGGCGGAATATGGCGGCGTCCTTGCCAATGCCTTCCGTAAAACAAGTACGGAATTCTGCATCGTCTCCTTCACCTCCGACTGGCTGTACCCGACGGCGGAGAACAAGGCCATTGTCCGGGCCCTGAACGCAGCGGCGGCAAGGGTCTCCTTCGTCGAAGTTGAAAGCGACAAGGGCCATGACGCCTTCCTGCTGGACGAACCGGAGATGTTCACCACCCTGGGCGGGTTTTTGCAGGCGGCGGCGATCCGCCGGGGATTGGCCTGAACATGAGCCAGATCGCGGAAAGGCGCTCGGGCCTGCCGGGTACGGCGCGGCATGACCGCCGGGTCGTCTTCCGCCCGGATTTTCCGGTCCTGGCCCATATGATATTGCCCGGCGCGCGGGTCCTGGATATCGGCTGTGGCGACGGCGATCTGTTGCATTTCCTGCAGCGGGAGCGGAGCATTGATGGCCGCGGCATGGAATTGAGCCAGGACGGCGTCAATGCCTCGGTCAGCAGGGGCCTGTCTGTGGTGCAGGGCGACGCGGATGCGGATCTGATCGACTATCCCGACGGCGCCTTCGACGTGGTGATTCTGAGCCAGAGCCTGCAGGTGCTGCATTATCCCCGCCTGGTGCTGGAACAGATGCTGCGGATCGGCAGCCAGGCCATCGTTTCCTTCCCCAACTTCGGCTATTGGCGGGTACGCTGGGATCTGTTGTTGCGTGGCCGCATGCCCATAACCTCGGACCTGCCGGTGCCCTGGTACGATACCGTCAACATTCACCTGTGCACGATCCTGGATTTCATGGAGTTGTGCGAGGAGATGAAGCTGAACATCGAACAGGGCCTGACCCTGGATCGCAAAGGCAACGCCAAGGCCATCGGCAAGGCGCCGGGCCGGGCCAATCTGTTCGGCGAACAGGGTGTGTTTCTGCTGGAAAAGCGGTAGACCCGGCCTTAAGACTCAGCCTCAACCTCGCACCGCCGGCATCACCTCCTGCTCCAGCATTGTCAATGACTGCGCCGCGTTGGCATCACCTGATGTACCCAGACGGCCGCCAATGATGACTTTGTCCAGGCCCAGATTGGCCAAGGCCGCCAGGCGTTCGATAACAACCTCTGGTCCGCCGACAATGGCAAAGTGATCGATAAAATCGTCGGTCAAGGTGCCGGCCTGGCGCGAGTCGCCCCGGGTGTGCTTGTTCATGTCATAGGCGGCGACCAGGGTATGCAGGGCGGCCTTCGCCGCCTCGGACCAGGGCCCCATGGTGCGGCCGTGCATGACGTTAAAGCGGGCAAAGGTGGTCAGGCCGCCGCGCACCAGATTGCGGGCCGCCGCGATATCGTCATGGCAGGCCAGGTTGATGTAGGCGCCGAAGGCCACGCCGTCGGGGTCCATGCCGGCGGCCTGGCGCGCCGCCCGCGCCGTTTCAATCCCCCAGCCCAGGCGGTCCAGATCCGCGCCCAGGGTAAACATCACCCGCTCGGCCAGGCAGGCGCCGATGCCAATCACCCGGGGACCGGTCGCCGCGACCTCGACCGGAACCTTCTGCGTCCCTGCCATCCAGGCGATGCGGCTTTCCGTGGGCGCATCGGCCAGGTGCAGTTCCGACATGGGCGGCGCGATTTCCAGGGAAATATCAACCTCTTCAAAGGGTACCGCCTCACCGCGCAGGTAGGTTTGTAGATGGCGCAGATAGGTTTCGAAATGGCCAACCTTGCCCGGTGCCCGGCCCAGATGGGCCAGCGCTGAATCTCCCCGCCCGATGCCCAATACCGCGCGACCCTCGGCGACGCGGTTCACGGAGGCGATGGCGGTGGCGGTGGCCGCCGCTTGCCGGGTTACGGAATTGGTCACGGCGGTGGCCAGGCCGATGCGCTCGGTCACCGTGGCCGCCATGGCGAGCGAGACATAAGGGTCGCCGGAAAGGTTTTGCGAATCCACGACCGCCAGGCCGTCCCAGCCCTTTTCCTCGACCTCCCGCGCCAGTTTCATGATGCCCCGTGGCGAGGCCGCGCCCGTTGTCCAGATTTCCATTATCCAGCTACCTTCTGCTACCGTTACGCTGTGCACGCATCATAGCACCAAAAGGACGGGAGATTTCATCGCATGCAAACCTATCAAGGCAGCTGCCATTGCGGCGCCGTGCGCTTCGAGGTTGATACGGTGCTGGACAAGGCTGGAACCTGCAACTGCTCCATCTGCATCCGGCGCAACGCGGTCATGCATCGGGTGGAGCTGGACAGCTTGCGCATTCTGCAAGGCGAGGACGCCTTGCAGCTGTACCAATTCAATACCAAGACGGCGAAGCACTATTTCTGCAAGACCTGCGGCATCTATCCCTTCCACCGGCCCAGGGTGGCGCCCGACATGGTCACCGTGAATATCTTCTGCCTCGTAGGCGTCGACAGAACCACCCTGGCGGAGATGGAGATCAGCGAGTTTGATGGCCAGGCATTTTCCACGGTCAGCTGAGCCGCAGTGAAAAAGAATAAACCAAGGAGGAAGACATCATGACGAACATCGATATCGACGCGCTGCGCCAACATATCGGCGCCAAGGTGGTGGAAGAGGACGTCGCCACCGCCGCCCCGCCACGGGGCATGATCGTCACCTTCGACCGCGACGAGGCGGCGCCTGGGGACGGCGAGGCGATCGCGCCGGGCTGGCATCGCGGCTATTTCGTGCCCATGGCGCGGCGTGACCGCCTGGGCGCCGACGGTTTGCCCATGGACAGCGATGTGCTGCCCGAGATGCCCTTGCCCCGGCGCATGTTCGCGGGCACCAAGACCACCTATCACCAGCCGATCAGGGTCGGCGAGAAGCTGACCCGCGAGACCGAGCTGGCCGACATTCAGCTGCGCGAGGGCAGCACCGGCGTGCTGATCTTCACCAATGTCGTGGCCCGTATCATCGGCCCCAACGGACTGGCACTGGAGGAGGAGGCCCGCACCGCCTTCCGCGACGAGGTCAAGCCGGGCGAGAAGAGCGGCATCCCAAAGCGCGAGGCGCCGCCCGGCGACACGCCGTGGGAACGCACCATAACAGCTGATCCGGTATCGCTGTTCCGCTATTCGGCGCTGACTTTCAATCCGCACCGTATTCACTATGACCGCCCCTACGCCATGGAGGTCGAGGGCTATCCGGGCCTGGTGATCCACGGACCGTATTCTTCGCAATGCCTGCTTGATCTGGCCCGCGACAACAGCGGCGGCAGGGCGATCAAAACTTACGAGATGCGGGCGCGGGCGCCGTTGTTTGATACCGCGCCGTTCAAGGTTGTTGGCCGGCCAACGGCTGCCGGCGATGGCTGCGAGCTGTGGGCGCTGACGCCCGAGGGCACCATCGGCATGACCGCAACGGCGACGTTCGCCTAACGAGTCTTGGAGGAATGAGTATGTATGACGCCAGCTTTACCTTCACCCCGGAGCAGCGGGCGATCCGCGATGCGGTGCAGAGAATCTGTGATAAATACGGCGAAGAATATTGGCTAACGGCTGAACGCGAGCACCGCTTTCCGGAAGAATTCGTCCGCGAGATGGCCGACAACGGCTGGCTCGGCATCGCCATGCCGGAGGAATATGGCGGCGGCGGGCTGGGCATTACCGAAGCCGCGATCATGATGCAGACGGTGGGCCAGCACGGCGGCGGCGCGACCTCGTCCATCAACGTCAACGTGTTCGGGTTGCATCCCGTGGTCCGCCACGGCACTGACGAACAAAAGCAACGCTGGCTGCCGCCGATGATCCAGGGCAAGGACCGGGCCGCCTTTGGCGTGACCGAACCCAATGCCGGGCTGGACACCTCTCGGATCGAGACCCGCGCGGTGCGCCATGGCGACCATTACATCGTCAACGGCCGCAAGATGTTCACCACCACCGCGCAAAGCGCCAACAAGTTCATGCTGATCACCCGCACCACTCCGCGCGAGGAATGCGAAAAGGCCCTGGACGGCCTGACCTTGTTCTATACGGACTTCGACCGCAGTTGCATCGAGGCCCGCGAGATCGAAAAATTCGTGCGCCATGCGGTGGATATCAACGCGGTCTTCATCGACGGCCTGAAAATCCCGGTGGAGGACCGCATCGGCGAAGAAGGCCGCGGTTTCTATTACCTGTTGGACGGGCTCAACCCCGAACGCATCCTGATCGGCGCCGAGCACGTGGAAAAAGGCCGTACCGTCCTGAACAAGGCGGCGGAATACGCCAGGGAACGCATTGTTTTCGACCGCCCGATCGGCCAGAACCAGTCGATCGCCCATCCGCTGGCGGAATCATGGATGGAACTGGAGGCCGCTAACCTGATGCTGTTCAAGGCCGCCGCGCTGTATGATAACGGCGAGCCCTGTGGCCCGGAAGCCAATGCCGGCAAGTATCTGGCGGCGGAGGCTTCGTTCAAGGCGGCCTCCAACGCGATGCTGACCCTGGGCGGTTACAGCGTCTCCAGCGAATTCATTGTTGAGCGCTTTTACCGCGAGGCGATCATCGGCCGTATCGCACCGGTCAGCATGCACATGATCAAGAACTATATCGCCAGCAATGTTCTAGACCTGCCGAAGAGTTATTGAACGGTATTTCCGCCGCGCCAATGATCAGGCCCGGCCCTCGAATTCCGTCTTCGGGTCCTGGTAATAGCGTTGATGCCAGATGCCTTCTCCGGCCTCATCCTGCAATGGCAGGCGCCAGCTGCGCACCTTGGCGTCCGCCAGTTTGATCCGGAACAGTCCGCGGCGTTCGTTGATTGTATTCCGCAGATAGGCCTCGGCATCGTCGCTGGGTACATATTGTTTCGCCATGCGCAGATACAGATCGCGCCATTGATCATCGGCGCCCACATCGTACAACAGCTCCGCCGCTCCTTCGATCATGACCTTGCGGTAGGGCAGGGGCTGTTCGTCGATACAGAGGGCCGCGCGCGGATCATTGCGCAGGCAGGCGAACCATTCCGAACGTTCACGTGGCGTGAAGTAAATCGCCTCGTCCTCGTACAGATACCACAGGGGCGTGACCAGCGGACTGCCGTCGGGGCGAACGACGGCAATGCGCATGACCACGCGCCGTTCGCCCAGGAAGGCCGTGCGCTCTTCCTTGCTCAACACAGGCATGTTGGCGCCCCCTAATCCAGAACCAGTTCAGCGTAGGTTTCCAGATCCTCCGCCGTCTTGGGCCAGACCAGCAATGATGTTACGGCGCTGTCTTCCCAGGCCGCAAGGCGCTGTTTGATGCGGTCCTTGGGGCCCACCAGCGAGATATCATCGACCAGTTCGTCGGGTACAGCCGCCACGGCCTCGGCCTTTTTGCCGTCCAGATACAGGTCCTGGATCTTCGCCGCCGCCTCTGCGTAGCCCATGCGGGCCACCAGCTCGTTGTGGAAATTCTGGTCCTTGGCACCCATGCCGCCGACGTACAACGCCAGGCTCTTCTTCACTTCCAGGCGGCCGGCTTCCAAATCATCCGTGATGTGCATCTTCATGGGATACATGATCTCGAAATCATCGCCCCGCCCGGCTATGGCGTCGGCATAGACCTCTTCGCGGTCCGGCGAATAGTACAGCGGGAACCAGCCGTCGCAGATCTCCGCCGCCATGGCGACATTTTTCGGTCCCTCGGCGCCCAGGAATATGGGTATATCGGCCCGTAATGGATGGGTGATGGGCTTTAGCGGCTTGCCCAGGCCCCAGGAGCCTGGCGCGTCCTCGGGATAGGGAATGGTGTAGTGGGCACCATCCATCTGTACTGGATTCTCGCGGGCCAGCACCTGGCGGATGATGTCGATATATTCCCGCGTCCGGGCCAGAGGCTTGGCGAAAGGCTGGCCGTACCAGCCCTCAACCACCTGCGGGCCGGAGACGCCGAGGCCCAGGATCAACCGGCCATTGGAAAGATGGTCCAGGGTCAAGGCATGCATGGCCGTTGCCGTCGGCGTACGGGCGGAAATCTGCACGATCGCCGTACCCAGCTTGATCTTTTCCGTGTGCGCCCCAACCCAGGCCAGAGGCGTCAGAGCGTCGGAGCCATAGGCCTCGGCGGTGAAAAAGCCATAATAGCCCAGTTCCTCGGCCCGCTTGGCCACGGCGATCAGATCCTGAGGCGGCTGCGCGCCCCAATAGCCGGTCATCAATCCCAGTTTCAATGTCATTGTACTCTCCTGATTTGGCGCAAACTGACGCGCCGGTATGTTGAATATATCGAACTAGTCCATGTGGGCGTACATGGTCTCGCCCGTGGCCGGCATCTCGGCCCGTAAAATCTTGCCGCTGAATGACGAGGTGATGAACAGCGAGCGGTTATCAGGGCCGCCATAGGCCATGTTGGTTGTCAGCAGGCTGCCGTCGGGATCGGGGATCTTGTAGATCGGCAGGCCCAGGGCGGAAAACAGCCAGACCGCGCCGAAGCCGGCGTGCGCTATGGACAGATTGCCATCCACGTCCATGGCCATGCCGTCCGGGCCCATGCCGCCCACCAGCTGCGCGAACAGGCCGACCCGGTTGACGCTGCCGTCCTGACGGAACGGCATGCGCCAGACCGCATTGGCGCGGGTCACGGCGATGTACAGCAGGGTTTCATCCGGATCCATTACCAAGCCATTGGGGCTGGGAACATTGTCGATCAGGCAATGCAGGGCGCCGTTGGTATCCATGCGGAACACCCGGCCTGTCGGATCATGCAGGCCGGTGTCGCCTTGATCGGTAAAATACAGATCGCCGTTGGAGGCGAAGAACAAATCATTGACCCCCTTGTAGCCGGGCATCTGATCCGGCCCGATATAGACCGAGACCTTGCCGTTCACCGGATCAATTTCAACAATACCCTTGCGCCGGTCGGCCACGAAGATGCGGCCATCCTTGTGGATCTTCAGGCCATTGGGGCTGCCGTCATAGTCCGCCGCCACATCAAACTCGCCGCTGGGCGAAATCTTGAAGACGCGGCCATGGGCGATATCGACCACATAGAGATTACCGTCCCGGTCGAACGACGGGCCTTCCAAAAAAGAACCCAGGGGCCGGCCGCGAAAGATGTCCCGGGACATGTGGGAGTCCTTGTCCAGCAGTTGCAATTCGTCCGGCACCTGGGCGAAGACGGTTGGCTCGATCACGGTCGGTTGGGGATACATGCTGGGGCTCCGGCGGGGTTGGAGGAAATCGGTTGGCTATTGTGCGTCAACTTTGCCGCCGGCACCAGAGAACATGGGTTGGCCGGGGACCGGCAACTCCGCCCGCAGGATTTTGCCGCTAAGGGACGAGGTGATGAATAGCGAACGGTTATCGGGGCCGCCATAGGCGAGATTGGTGGTCGCCAGACTGCCGTCGGGATCGGGAATCTTGTACAGCGGCAGACCCAGGGCCGAGAACAGCCAGACGGCGCCAAAGCCGAAATGCGCCATGCTCAAATTCCCTTCCACGTCCATGGCCATGCCATCCGGGCCCATGCCGCCGACCAACTGCGCGAACAGGCCAACCCGGTTGACGCTGCCGTCCTGGCGGAACGGCATGCGCCAGACCCCGTTGACCCGGGTCACTGCCAGGTAAAGCTGGGTTTCATCCAGGTCCATCACCAAGCCATTGGGGCCGGGCACATTATCAATCAGGCAATGCAATTGGCCCTTGGTGTCCCAGCGAAAGACCCGGCCGGAGGCATCCTCCAGCCCGGTCGCGCCCATGTCGGTAAAGTACAGATCGCCGTTGGAAGCGAAGAACAAATCGTTCAACCCCTTATAGCCGGCAATATCATCGGGCCCGAGGCGCACCGAAACCTTGCCGTTCACCGGATCGATTTCAAGAATGCCGTTGGTCTTGTCGGCCACGAAAATACGGCCGTCCTGATGAATTTTCAGGCCATTGGGGTTGCCGTCATAGTCCGCCACCACGTCGAATTCGCCGCTTTCGGAAATTCGGAAGATGCGGCCATGGGCGATGTCGACCACATACAGATTACCATCCATGTCGAACGAGGGCCCTTCCAGGAACGAGCCCAGGGGCCGGCCGCGAAAGACATCCCGCGAGAGGTAACAATCCCTGTCCCAGAATTGCAACTCCTCGGGCACTTCGGCGAATACCGTTGGCTCGATCACCGTGACGTCGGGATACATGGCGGGCTCCTTCATGGCGTACGCGAAATTTGAAACACCATTGTGCCCAGCACTTGGGTGTGGCTCAACCCTGTGGCAAGATCGGCCCCATGGCCCAAGAACGTTTAACCTACTCACCGATCAACGACCGGCCCCGCTTGCGGCTGCCAAACGGGGCGCGGGTGGCGCTGTGGGTCTGTCCGAATATCGAGCATTACGAATATCTGCCCGATCCCGTGCGTATCCGCGATCCCTGGCCGCGCATGCCCCATCCGGACATCCTGGGCTATGGCATCAAGGACTACGGCAATCGGGTCGGCCTGTGGCGCATGTTCGATGTGATGGACCATTTCAATGTGCGCTGCACGGTTTCCCTTAATTTGAGTGTGTTTGAGCATTATCCGGAGATCATGGCGGCCTGCGAGGCGCGGAAATGGGATGTCTTGTGCCACGGGATGTACAACACCCAGTATCTGTGGGGCCTGGACGAAGGGGACGAACGGGCGATCATCGAGGAGTGCGTCGAGACCTATCGCCGCCTGACGGGTAGGCAGTTGCCCGGCTGGTTCTCGCCCGCCGCCTCCCACACCCTGAACACGCCCGATCTGGTGGCCGAGGCGGGCATCAAATATTACGCCGATTGGGTGCACGACGACCAGCCGGGGCCAATGAATGTGCGCCAGGGGCGGCTTTTAACAGTGCCCTATTCCATGGAACTGAATGACGCCGTGCTGCATAACCGGGCCCAGGAAGCCGATGATTTCCTGGTCATGGTACGGGACTATTTCGACACCGTGTATGCCGAGGGCGCGGACCAGCCCCGCATTATGTGCCTGGCCCTGCATCCCTATATGATGGGACAGCCCCACCGCATCGGCTATTTGGAGAAAATGCTGGACTATATCCTCTCCCACGACGGCGTCTGGCAGGCCACGGGCGAGCAGATCGCCGATTGGTATTACGCCGAGATGTGGGACCAGGTTTCGGCGCACCTTATAGAGAATGGGGCGGGAGGCGAGGCAAATGGTTGAGAAACGCCTGCCTGGCATGGACCATGCCCTCTACCCCTTTTCCGCCCTGCCAACTCGGCCGAAGCTGGTCTGGCCCGACGGAAAACGGCTGGCCATATGGATTGTTTTGCACCTGGAACAATGGGAATTGCAGCCTCCCGCCACCGCCCTCCGCGATGGCCGGTTCAGGGGCGAATTTGGTAATTTTTTTCCCGACTACCGCACCTATTCGACACGGGAATACGGCAATCGAGTCGGCATCTTTCGGATTTTGGATGTGCTGGACCGCTATTCCGTGCCGGTCACCGTGGCCGCCAACAGTGCACTGTGCCGGGAGCGGCCTGGGTTGATCGAGGAATGTCTGCGCCGGGGCTACGAGATCGCGGCCCACGGCAGCCACGCCACCCGCATGATCAATTCGCAAATGAGCCTGAGCCAGGAAGAAGATCTGATCCACGGCGCCCTGGCCGAAATCCGGCAAAGCAGCGGTGCCGGGCGGGTGGGCTGGATTGGCCAGGATTTTGGTGAAAGCCCACGCACGCCGCAATTGCTGGCCGCCGCCGGGGCCGATTATCTGGCTGATTGGCCTAATGACGACCAACCCTATTGGCTGACCCTGGCGCCGCCCCTGGTATCCCTGCCCTACCATGTAGAATGGGACGACGGAACATTGATGGCGCTGCGTCAGCTGACCGCGCCGCGCTATGGTCAGATGGTGTGCGAAGCCGCCGACCGGCTGCACCAGGAAAGCGCCGGCGGCGATGGCGGCGCCCGCATGATGAGCCTTGGGCTGCACCCCTGGGTGATCGGACAACCGCAGCGTATCCGCTACCTGGATCAAATCCTGAGCCACCTCTCGGAGATGGAGGGGCTGTGGTTTGCCACCGCAGGCGACATCGCCGACAGCTTTAGGGCGCAAATAGCCCCGCCGGCGCAAACACCATGAGCGAGTGCCCATGAGTGAATTCTGGCCGGCGCTGAGCGCCTCATTCGCATTATTGAGCCAAGGCGATGATTATCTTCGCGGTATCATCATTTTGTCCCTGCAGGTCAGTCTGACCGCCGTCGCCATTGCCACCGTCATTGGGCTGCCCATCGGGGCCGTTACCGCGCTGTTTCGCTTTCCGGGCCGGCGGGTTTTGGTGGTCTTGTTGAATGCCCTGATGGGCCTGCCCCCGGTGGTCGTGGGCCTGGTGGTCTATTTGTTATTGTCGCGGGCCGGCCCGTTTGGTGCCCTTGGCCTGCTGTTTACGCCGACGGCGATGGTGATCGCGCAATTTGTCCTAGTATTGCCAATAATCGCCGCCCTGAGCCGTCAGGTGATGGAAGGCATGTGGCTGGAATACCGTGAACAGCTGCAATCCCTCGGCGTGCCGCCCCTGGGCCAGCTTTCGGTCTTGCTGTGGGATGGCCGGTTCGCTCTCTTAACGGCGGTTCTCGCCGGTTTCGGGCGTGCCACGGCCGAAGTCGGGGCGGTGATGATCGTGGGTGGTAATATCGATCACGTCACCCGCGTCATGACCACCACCATTGCGTTGGAAGCCAGCAAAGGTGACCTGGCCAAGGCACTGGGCTTGGGCGTGGTGCTGTTGCTGGTCTCTCTCGTGGTCAACCTATTGGCATATTTACTGCGGGAATTATCGCGCCTTCGATTTGCCGATTGAGGCCGTTTTCGGAACCAGACACGAGGCGAGCCCGGGCCATAGTCCATTAACTATCGGCATTTGGGATTTCTTAACACCTATTCCGTTAGGTTTATGGCAACTGGTAGCGCAGTAGGCGCGATCTATAGAAATGTGAAGAGCATGGGAACCGTTTCGCTGAAAACGACCACGGATAGAATTCCGGCTTGGGATAACGAATTATTGGCGCGGTCCATCACCGCCGCCGGTGGTGCGGTCTATTGCTGGGATATCATCGCTGATCAAATGGAATGGTCGGGCGGCGCGGCCGAGGCCTTGGGCCTGAACGATTCGGATGTGCCGAGCCAAGGCACCCAAATGCAGCAGCGCATTTCTCCCGATGACTTGCCCGGACGGGCCATTGCGCTCTCCCGCCTGCTTGATGACGGCACCGCCTACGCCTGCGAATATAAGCTGCGCCGCTCCGACGGCGGTTTCGAATGGATCGACGAGCGCGGCAGCGTCGAGCTGGATGGCAATGGCAATGCGACCCGCTTTCATGGCGTCATGCGCGTGATCACGCCCTGGAAGGTGCGTGAGGCTGAATTGGAACGGATGGCCTTTTATGACGCCTTGACCGGTCATCTGCACCGGGCCCGCCTGCAAGAGGCCTTGGACGACGTTTTACAGGATTGCCGCGACGAGGGCACAACCGCGGCGTATCTTTTGATCAATATAGACCGCCTGGGCCTGATCAATGACGCCTATGGTTTCGACATCGCGGATACCGCCATCATCGAGATCGGCAAGCGGGTGGAGAATTGCACCCAGGTCGGAGATATCATCGGGCGGGCGGGCGGCAATCAATTTGGCCTGATCTTGCCCGGCGCCACGGATGTGGAAATGCGCAAAGTGGCGGATAAAATTCTGTTCGCCGCGCGGCAACGGGAAATTATCAGCGAGGCCGGCCCGCTATCGGTTTCCCTGTCCATAGGCGGCGCGCTACTGCCAAAGGACGGCGCCAACAGCCGCGAAGCCATGGGACGGGCAGAAGAAGCCCTGTCAAAAGCCAAATCGCAGGGGCGGGACCGTTTCGTGCTGCACCGCGGCTCGGCCAACCGTGACGCTGCCCGGCGTAAATCCCTGGCAACCGGCGATGCGGTCATGCGGGCCATGAAGGACGGTCGCCTGACATTCGCGGTGCAACCCATCGTCGATAGTGCGAGCGGTGAAACCCAATTGTACGAATGTCTGTTACGCATGCTGAACGAGAATGGCGAACTGGTTCCCGCCGGTCTGTTTATTCCCGTGGTTGAAAAGCTGGGCCTGATCCGCCGTTTGGACAAACACACACTGGAAATGGCCCTGCTGGAGATGGAGCAGGTCAAGGACATTCATCTGGCAGTCAACGTTTCAGGCATGTCGGCGACCGATCCCTCGACCTTGGATCACCTGCTGTCCCTGGTGCATATCCATTCCAGCGTTGCCGACCGCCTGATATTCGAAATCACCGAAACCGTGGCCATGATGGATTTCGAGGAAACCGCCCGCTTCGCCAACAAGCTGCGGGATCTGGGTTGCCGCATCGCGCTGGATGATTTCGGCGCCGGCTATACCTCGTACCGGCATTTGAAGGCGCTGTCGGTCGATATCGTGAAAATCGATGGGCAGTTCGTCAAAGACCTGCACGAGAACAAGGAAAACCAGTTGTTCGTGCAAACCTTGCTGGATCTGGCCGATGGCTTCAATGCCGATGTGGTCGGTGAATGCGTGGAAACCGAAGAAGAAGCCCAGGCCCTGCGCGACCGCGGCGTCAAATACTTACAGGGCTATCACTTTGGCGCACCGGTCATCGAACGCCCTTGGGAAGCGCCCAACCTGCACATGGTGCCGAGCGACTAACTCTGGTTCTTCGACCAGTTTTCCAGTATCTCTAATTCCACCGCGCTGCCGCCTTGCAGCAGCAGGGATTTGTTGCGCTGTTTGGCGCCGGCCACGACCGTAAGGCTGCCGCGCGGCACATGCCAGGCCTTTGCCAGCAGCCTTATCATGGCCTGATTGGCCTTGCCCTTTTCCGGCACCGCCGTCACCCGCAGACAAAGGCGCTGGCCGCCATCGGCCATGGCTTGGACGCCGTCTATTCGATTGGCGGAGGCGCCGGGGCGCAATCTTATCGCGATCACGAGCCCGTCCCTGGTTACCTTGAACGGCATCACCGGCGCGGGAGCTAGTCTCTGCGGTCGCTTTGCAGCATGGCGAACAGGGTATGGTCGCTCCACTTACCATTGATGCGCAGATACTTGCGCGCATGGCCCTCTTTCTGAAAACCTGTCTTCAGCAGCACTGTGGTCGAGGCCTCGTTATGGGGCAGACAGGCGGCTTCCAGCCGGTGCAACCCCAACTCGTCAAAGACAAAGGACAGCGATGTGGTGACCGCATCCTGCATCAGGCCCTGGCCGGCATACTGCTGACCCATCCAGTAACCCATGGAACAGGACTGGGTGACACCGCGGCGCACATTGGACAAGGTGATACCGCCCAGCAGGCTGTCGTCCTCGCGGCGGAAAACGAAAAAGGCGTAACCGACGCCATCGCGGGCATCGCGGGAATAGCGGCGCAGGCGGCGGCGATAGGCGTTACGGGTCAGTTCGTCCTCCAGCCAGGTCGGCTCCCACGGCGTTAGAAAATCGCGCGAGGCGGCACGCAGGCGGGCCCACTCGGACCAATCCGACAACTGCGGCGCGCGCAGATAAATCCGGGCGCCCTTCAGCGTAGGCGGACTGCCAAGCCATGGTGGGTTACGCAGAAATGCAGACACGTTGCCGATCCATTAAGATTTCGCCACCCGTTTTTGGGCCGCACGAATTAGCCCTTGGCGAACCTTGCCGCAATTTCGGCCTGGCTGGCAAGGCCCGCGATGGGACCAAGCGCGGCGACGGCGGGGCTGCCCATCGATGTGATGCGCTCGGCGACCCTCCGGACGGCCGCCACATCGACGGCATCGATCTTCGCGATCAGCTCCTCAATGGGGATCTGGCGGCCAAAAACCAGGGTCTGCCGGGCCAGCTGTTCCACCCGCGCGGCGGAGCTCTCCAGGGACATCAATGTTCCGGCCTTGAGCTGATTGCGGGCGCGGGCCACCTCGTCGTCCGCCGCATCGCCCCGCAGACGCAGCATTTCGTCACAAATCACTGGCACCAGTTCGCCAACCTGATCGGCCCCGGTGCCGGCATAAACGGTAAAGGCGCCGCAGTCCTTGTATGACGAGGCAAAGCAGAAGATGGAATAACACAGGCCCCGTCGTTCACGTACTTCCTGGAACAAACGAGAGGACATGCCCCCGCCCAGCACCGTCGACATCACCTGCATGGGGTAGAAATCGTCATCGTCATAGGTCAGCGCCGGCAGGGCCAGGGCGAAATGAACCTGTTCCAGATCTCGCTCGTCGCGCCGCTCGCCACCCTGAAAGGTCGCCGTCTCGAACGGATTGTGCGCACCGGTGCGCAGGTCGCCGAAGTGCTGTTCGGCCAAGGCGACCAGAGCGTCATGATCAACCGCGCCGGCGGCACAGAGCAACAGGCGCGAGGCGGCGTAATGCTGCCCCATGAAATCGAACAGAACCTCGCGGCCCATGTTGGCGACGCCCTCGACCGGGCCCAGGATCGAGCGGCCCAGGGCTTGATCGGGAAACGAGACTTCCTGCAGGCGGTCAAAGATGATGTCGTCGGGGGTATCTTCCGATTGGCCAATTTCCTGGATGACCACCGCGCGCTCGCGCTCCAGTTCCTCCTCGGCAAATGTGGAGCGTTGCAGAATATCCGCCAGAATATCCACACTCAGAGCCAGATCTTCCTTCAGAACACGGACGAAATAGGCTGTATGTTCGCGCGAGGTATAGGCGTTCAGGTGGCCGCCAACGCTCTCGATTTCCTGGGCGCTGCGGCTTTCCGTACCCTTGAAGGCCATATGCTCCAGCATATGGGCGACGCCGTTGTTGGCGATGGTCTCGTAACGGGCCCCGGCATCGACCCAGACGCCGACGGCGGTGGTCTGCAGACCTTCCCGGCCTTCGGAAATTACCCGCAGGCCATTGGCCAGGGTGGTCATTTTCACGGTCACGGTGTTTTCAAGTCCCCTAATTTTGCACGGTTAATTATGCGCGGCGCAGGCCGCGGATATGGTCCTGCAAGACGCCCAGGTCATTGGGCAGAACGGCGCAGCGCTCCTCCCGTTCATATAGATCCGCCATATGCGCCGGCAATGCGGGGCGCTGGCCGCAGGCCTTTTCCACCGCCTCGGGAAATTTTGCCGGATGGGCCGTGGCCAGGGTGATCACCGGACCATCCGGCATCAAGTCACGGGCCGCGCGCAGGCCGACGGCGGTATGTGGGTCGATGACAATACCGCTTTCCTCGAAGACCTCGGCGATGGTGGCCGTGGTCGCCGCCTCGTCCACCCGGTGCGAGAGGAACAGTTCGTGCGCCTGGGCCAAGGCAGCTTGCGAAACTTCGAAGCCGCCGTGCTCTTCCAATTCCTGCATTTGCCGCTGAATGACAGCGCCATCGCGGCCCGCCAGATCGAACAGCAGCCGTTCAAAATTACTGGCGACCTGAATATCCATGGACGGACTTTGCGTGGCGAAAACCTCGTCCGTGCGGTAGGCGCCGGTTTGAAAGAAGCGGTACAGAATGTCGTTGCGGTTGGTGGAGACGATAAGTTTCTCGATCGGCAGACCCATCCTGGCGGCACCATAGCCGGCGAAGACACAGCCGAAATTGCCCGTGGGCACGGCGAAACTGACCGCTTTTTCAGGCGCGCCGACGGCGATGGCGGAGGTGATGTAATAGACCACCTGGGCCACCACGCGGGCCCAGTTGATGGAATTCACCGCCGACAGGGCGACCTCGTCACGAAAGGCCAGATCGTTGAAGGCGCCCTTTACCAAGGCCTGACAATCATCGAAGGTGCCTTGAACGGCGATGTTATGCACGTTGTCCGACAGCACCGTGGTCATCTGCCGGCGCTGTACTTCGGACACCCGGCCCTCTGGATGCAGAATAAAGATGTCGATGGCGTCACGATCCCGGCACGCCTCGATCGCGGCGGAACCGGTATCGCCCGACGTGGCGCCAACGATGGTTATGCGCTGTTGCCTTGCCGCCAATTCACGGTCGAACAGACGGCCCAGCAACTGCATGGCCAAATCCTTGAAGGCCAGAGTGGGGCCGTGGAACAGCTCCATCAACCATTGTCCCTCGGACAGTTGCCGCAAGGGCACCACGGCTGGATCCGCGAAACCGGCATAGGCCGCCGTGGTCATCTCCAACAATTCGTCGGGCGCGACCCCGGCCATGAACGGCTGCAGGATCCGTGCCGCGGCCTCGGCATAGGGCAGCCCCGCCAAGGCATTCAGATCGGCATGGCTCAATTGCGGCCAGCTGCCGGGCACGTACAGGCCGCCGTCGCGGGCCAGCCCGGTCAGCAGGACGTCCGAAAACGCCAGGTCGGGCGCTTGGCCACGGGTCGAAATATATTGCACGGTACGGCTCTCCAAATGGCCCGGTCATACGGGCGCGCCAACCTAGTCGTCCAGGTAGCGTTTTTCAAGGTGGCGGCGAAAGATTGCACCGTCCAGCGGCGCGCCGGTGGCGGCGGTCAATAGAGCATCGGCACTGCCGTGCAGGCGACCCTGGCTGTGCACCTTTTCGCCCAGCCATGTCATCAGGCGGCTGAAGTCGCCCCGGGCAAGATCATCCGCCAGGTCAGGCAAGGCGGCCTCGGCGGCTTGGAACAATTGCGCCGCCGCCATGGCGCCCAGGGTGTAGGTGGGAAAATAGCCAAAGGCGCCATCCATCCAATGGATATCCTGCATACAGCCGTCGCGGTCATTGGGCACCTCAATGCCCAACAAGCCCCGCATACCCTCGCGCCAGGCACCGGGCAGTTCCGTGACCGCGAGATCGCCGGCCAGCAGGGCGCGCTCCAGACGATAGCGGTGAATAATATGCAGGGGATAGCTCACCTCGTCCGCCTCGACCCGGATCAGCGAGCGGGCCACATGGCGCACTCGAGTGCCAAGCCCTTCCATCTCCCAGGCCGGGCCCGCGACGCCGCCCAGCTGCCGCAACAGCGGTGAGAGGAAACTCAGAAAGGCATCGCCCCGGCTGACCTGCATCTCCACCAGCAATGATTGGCTCTCGTGCATGGCCATGCCCATGGCCCCGCCCACGGGCTGTAGCCGCCATGCCGCCGGCAGGCCGCGTTCGTACATGCCGTGGCCGCCTTCGTGCAAGGCGGGATACAGACTGCCCAGGGGGTCGGCCTCGTCATAGCGCGTGGTCAGGCGCACGTCATCGGCAACGCCGCCCGTAAAGGGATGCAACGAAACATCCAGGCGGCCATGTTCGAAATCAAAACCCAAGACATCCAACAGGCGCCTGGATATAGCTTCCTGAACCGCCGCCGACATGCCTTCAGGTGCCGCCGGGGGCGTGGGTTGCCGCTCCAAAACCTGGTTCAGAAGGCCAGGCAGGAAATCCACCAGGGCGTCAAAATGGCGGTCGATATCGGCGGCGGCCAAGCCCGGCTCGTACTGCGAAAGCAGGGCATCATAGGGCGCACAGCCAAAGGCTTCACCCTTGGCGGTGGCGGCCTGGCGAACCAAATTGACCACCTCGGCCAGGCTGGGTGCAAGGGAGGCAAAATCATCTTCCGCCCGCGCCGTGCGCCAAATCATTTCACAGGCCGATCCGGCGCGGCTCAACGCCGTTACCAGATCACCCGGCAGGGCGGTCGCGTGGCGCCATTTGGCGCGCATCTCACGCAAATTGGCCTGCTGCCATGGTCCCAGGTCATCGCGCCGCTCTTCCGCTTGCTCCAGCAGCGCCGCGACCTCCGCCTGACAGAGCATTTCATGGCCCAACAGGGACAGGGTCGCCAGTTGTTCGGCCCTGGCACCGGCGCCGCCCGCTGGCATCATGGCGGCGGCGTCCCAATGCAGGACGGCGGAGGCACCATGCAAATTGGCCAGGCGGGCGAAACGCTCTGTCAGTTGTTCATAGGCATTGCTCATGTCGCTTCTCTTCCACGGCGGTGGGCCAGCAGAAAGACCGCCAGCAGGACGGCGGCAAGGGAAAACCAGGTGATCGCATATTGCAAATGACTGTTGACCAGGGCGGGCTGCGCCACACCGCCAATGGGCAGGCCGCCGGGATTGGCCCGCCCGTCCGCCTGCACCACGCCCTTTGGTAGATTCAAATCACGGGACCTGGCGATGCCGACGATATCATACCAAAACCACAGATCCGCCTTGGCATCATAATCCGGCGTCCAGGTTCCCTGTTTCAGTTGGCTGCGTAGAATGCCTTGAACCTCGACTAGGCCCTGTAGCTGACCCTGGGCGCGGCTGGCGGGATCGCGGCGCCCGTTGGGAATCCAGCCGCGGTTGATCAGGATAGTGGCACCGCTTTCCAGGCGCAGGGGGGTCAGGACATGCAGGCCGCTCTGGCCTTGATGCGAGCGGGGGCCAAGAAAGGCCTCTCTGTCGTGCAGAAACCTGCCGCGCACCTGAACGGGGCGGTAATTCAGCGCCGCCAGATCGTCCGATCGCCCATCAAGCCGCACCGGGGCGGCCGTCAGGCCGGCCTGCATTTCGGCTGTCAGCGCATCTTTCCAGGCCATGCGCTGCAGTTGCCAGATACCAAGAGATAGCATCAGGATCAGACCAAACAGGGTCAGGCATATGGACCAAAGGCCGGGACGGCGCATCAGCTATTCAGACGGTCTATCATTAAAACCAACGACATGGTGGCGGTACTGCAAGGCGATCAGCGTCGCCTTCAGGGGCCGCAATAGCAGGATTGAGGCGCCAAGTACAAAGGGGATCTGATAGATCAGATGAACCCAGATCGGCGGCGTAAAGGCGTTCTCCACGATGAATGCCAGGGCCACGGCCAGGGCGCCGACGATCAGAATGACAAAAACCGCCGGTCCGTCGCCTGCATCGTGGGCCGAATAATCCAGCGCGCAGCTTTCGCAATCGCTTCTGACATCCAGCAGGCCGTGAAACAGCCTGCCCTTGCCGCAACGGGGACAACGGCACAACAGCCCAGCGAGAAAGGGCGACACCGAGGTGCCGCCCTTTTTGTCGTCGTTCATCGAAGTTGTTCTAGTGCGGTGCCATGGTCCCGGCGCCCCAGACATAGATGAAGAAGAACAGGACCAGCCAGACCACATCAACGAAATGCCAATACCAGGCCGCCGCTTCCAGACCGAAATGATGGTCCGGCTTGAAGTGGCCCTTGGCGGTACGGATCAGGCAGACCAGCAGGAAGATGGTGCCGATCAGCACATGCAGACCGTGGAAACCCGTGGCCATGAAGAAGGTGGAGCCGTAAATGCCCGAGGTGAACTCGAAAGAAGCATGGGCATATTCATAGGCCTGAACGCAGGTAAAGATGGCGCCCAACAGCACCGTGACGGTCAGGCCCTGGACGGCGCTTTTCGTGTTGCCTTCACGCACCGCGTGATGAGCCCAGGTCACCGTGGTCGACGAGGTCAACAGGATCAAGGTGTTGATCAGAGGCAGGTGCCAGGGATCAAAGGTCAGGATACCCTCGGGCGGCCAGACACCGCCCATTTGCACGGTCGGGTACAGGGCGGCGTTGAAATAAGCCCAGAACCAGGCCATGAAGAACATCACCTCGGAGGCGATGAACATGATCATGCCAAAGCGCAGATGCAGTTGTACCACGGGGGTGTGGTGGCCATCGACATGGGCTTCCTTGATGACATCGCGCCACCACACAAACATGGTGTAGAGCACCATCAGGAAGCCGATCGCGGTCAGCCAGACCGGCCCCTCGTGCATGTACCAGATAAAGCCCGAGGCCAGGACCAGTGCGCTCAGCGCGCCAAGGGCCGGCCATGGGCTGGGGTCCACCAGATGGTAGTCATGCCCTTTTGCGTGCGTATCAGCCATTTTCTCACTCCGTTCCCAGCAACTTCATAGCCGCCTATTTGGCGGCGACTTTCTTGTTATCTGCAATATCGTCCGCCACCTCGAAAAAGGTATAGGACAGGGTTATGGTCTTCACGTCATCCAGATTTGGATCGTTGGAAATTTCCGGATCGACAAAAAAGGAAACCGGCATATCGACGCTTTGCCCAGGCGCCAGCGCCTGTTCGGTAAAGCAAAAGCATTCGATCTTGTTGAAATACGGCCCGGCCTTGAGCGGCGTCACGTTGAAGGTCGAGGTGCCGACAATGCGCCGTTCCGTCGGATTGACCGCTTCGTACAGCGCCAGGGCCTGCTCACCCACCTTCAGGGTCACGGCGCGCTGTTGCGGTTGAAACTTCCAGGGCATGGCCCGCGCCGTATCAGCGTTGAAGCGCACGGTGATGACCCGTTCGCCCACTGCCGCCGGCATCTCGTCAGCAACCTGCGTGGTGCCGCCAAAGCCGGTAACCTGGCAAAACATCTGATACAGCGGCACCGCCGCATAAGCCGCGCCCACCATGCCGACAACGACGCTGGCGGCGACCATGGCGGTCAGCCGGATGCGCCTGTTATTGCGGGGCGCCCTATTGCGGGAGATTGGGTTCATCGCATCAGCCGCCATTCCATGTCTGGCCCTGCATGTTGTACAGGGTGACAAAAAATGCCGCCACAATGCAGACGATCAGAATTCCTGCCACCGCCAGGTTGCGGCCCAACCGTTGCTTATGCATCTTGCTGATCGGCATCAGACGGCAATCCCCATCAAGCGTTCCCCCAGCATCAGCGCGAACAGGGCGAACAGATAAAATATGGAATAGCCGAACAAACGCCGCGCGGGCTTGTCATTGTCGTCGCCGGTACGCCAGACATGAATGGCGCAGGCCAGGAATATCAAACCCAGCAACGCCGCCCCAATGCCATAGATCAGGCCACAGGCGCCCAAGGCGACCGGGCTGAGCGTAATGGGGAACAGGATCAGGGAATAAATCAGGATCTGCCGCCGGGTCGCGGCCGTGCCGGCCACCACGGGCAGCATGGGCACGCCGACGTTGCGGTAATCGTCGGCCCGATAAAGCGCCAGGGCCCAAAAATGTGGGGGTGTCCAAAAGAAGATAATCGCGAACAAGGCAATGGAGGCCAGCGGGATATCGCCGCTGGCCGCGGCCCAGCCGATCATCGGCGGAAAGGCGCCGGCCGCGCCGCCGATGACGATGTTCTGCGGTGTCCGCCGCTTCAGCCACATGGTGTAGACGAAAACATAAAAGCCGATGGTCAGCGCCAACAGCGCCGCCGATAGCAGATTGACCAGAGCACCCATGGCCAGAACAGAGGCAAAGGACAGCACGGCGCCAAAGACCAGCGCCGCGCGCGGCTTGACATGACCACGTGGAATGGGCCGGCCACAGGTGCGCAGCATCTGACCGTCGATATCGGCGTCGTACCACATGTTGACGGCACCCGATGCGCCCGCGCCGACGGCAATGCAGATCAAGGCCGCCACGGCGGTCACCATATCCATGCTGCCGGGCGCCAGCATCAGACCAACCAGGGCCGTGAAGACCACCAGGCTCATCACCCGTGGTTTCAACAGCGCCAGATAGTCCAGCAACCGGGCGCCGCCAGTTTGGCGCCGGGTGCTTTGGGCATAGGCAACGTTGCCGCTATTCACCTGTTTCTGTTCCTTCTACCGCCGCACATCGACTAGGCATCGACTAGCGGATGCGGGGCAGCTCTTCGAACTGATGGAATGGCGGGGGTGAAGACAGGGTCCATTCCAGGGTATCGGCACTTTCGCCCCAGGGGTTGTCCGGACATTTCTCGCCCGAGGTCAGGGTACGGATGGCGATATAGATGAACAACAGGGTCCCCACGGCGGTTACATAAGAGCCGACCGAGGAGATCATGTTGAAGCCCGCATAGGCATCCGGATAGTCGGGAATACGCCGGGGCATGCCCGCCAGGCCGAGGAAATGCTGCGGGAAGAAGATCAGGTTCACGCCGATGAAGGTGATCCAGAAATGCAGCTTGCCCATGGTCTCGTTGTATTGCCGGCCCGACATTTTGCCGATCCAGTAGTAGTAGGCTGCGTAGATGCCGAACAGGGCGCCCATGGACATGGTGTAATGGAAATGCGCCACCACATAATAGGTGTCATGCATGGCCAGATCGGCGCCGGCATTGGCCAGCACCACGCCGGTCACGCCGCCAAGGGTGAAGAGGAAGATCATGCCCAGGGCGAACAGCATCGGCACCCGGAACGTGATGGAGCCGCCCCACATGGTAGCGATCCAACTGAAGATCTTCACACCGGTGGGCACCGCGATAACCATGGTCGCGCCCACGAAGTAGGCCCGTGTGTCCACGTCCATGCCGGCGGTGTACATGTGATGGGCCCAGACGATGAAGCCGACCACGCCAATCGCCACCATGGCGTAGCACATGCCCAGATAGCCGAACACCGGCTTGCGCGAGAAGGTGGAGACGATGTGGCTGATCACGCCGAAGGACGGCAGGATCAGGATGTAAACCTCTGGATGACCAAAGAACCAGAACAGATGCTGGTACAGCAGCGGATCGCCGCCGCCCGCCGCATCATAAAAGGCGGTGCCGAAGTTGCGGTCCGTCAGCAGCATGGTGATGGCGCCGGCCAGAACGGGCAGGGACAACAGCAGCAGGAAGGCGGTGACCAGCACCGACCAAACGAACAGGGGCATCTTGTGCAGGGTCATGCCCGGCGCCCGCATGTTAAAGATCGTGGTGATGAAGTTGATGGCGCCCAGAATGGAGGACGCGCCCGCCAGATGCAGGGCCAGAATACCCATATCCACCGCCGGGCCGGGATGGCCGGAAGTGCTGAGCGGAGCATAGACCGTCCAGCCGGTACCGACGCCGTTGCCGCCCGCCGTGCCTTCGAAGAACATGGAACCAGCCAGCAACAGGATCGCCGGCGGCAGCAACCAGAATGAAATATTGTTCATCCGCGGAAAGGCCATGTCCGGCGCCCCGATCATCAGGGGCACGAACCAGTTGCCAAAACCGCCGATAAAGGCCGGCATGACCATGAAGAAGACCATGATCAGGCCATGCGCCGTGATCAGCACATTGAAGAAATGATGGTCGCCGCCCAGAATAACCGGACCAGGCGCCGCCAGCTCCATGCGGATGAGGACCGACATGCCGCCACCGATCAGTCCGCCAACAATGGCGAAGATCAGGTACATGGTGCCGATATCCTTGTGGTTCGTGGAGTAGACCCAACGCCGCCAGCCGGTCGGCGTATGGTGATCGTGGTCGTGCGCTGCGGAGGTATTAGCCATTCTCTGTACTTCCTATCGCTCTGTATTCTTTTACAGCGTTTCCATGGACGGGCCTGATCAGGCTCTGACTGGCCTTGCCCGCCGGATACTAAAATTCGGGGTTATTGCGCGGCCCCGGTTTTTATAGTTTGGCCGCCAGCAGCCGCCAGTCTCACGCCGGATTTCTCGTCAAGGGAGGCGTATTCTTCCTTGGCCTTGACGGCCCAGGCCGCGAAGGCTTCCTTGGAGACGACCTTGACCATGATCGGCATGAAGCCGTGGCCGGTGCCACACAGCTCTGAACACATGCCGTAGTAGGTGCCTTCTTTTTCGACCCGGACCCAGGTTTCGTTCAGGCGGCCCGGCACACCATCCAGCTTGACGCCGAAGGCCGGCATGGCCCAGGCATGGATCACGTCATCGGCGGCAATCAGCAGGCGAATGTTGGTGTTGACCGGAATGACCACGGCTTCGTCGGTGGCCAGCAAGCGTGGCTGCCCATCCTTGAGCTCCTCTTCCTCCAGCATGGAGGCATCAAATGTGAAGTTGCCGTTGTCGGGGTATTCATAGGACCAGTACCACTGATGACCAACCGCCTTGATGGTCATCTCCGCATCCTTGGTGCTGTCGGCGTAATACAGCAGCTTGAACGAGGGAATGGCGATGATAACCAGGATCAGGATCGGGATCGCCGTCCACAGGACTTCCAGCAAGGTATTGTGGGTCGTCGTGCGCGGCGTTGGGTTTGCCTTGGCGTTGAACTTTATAAACACATAGATCAACAACAGGGTCACGAACACCGCGATGACGGTGATGATGACCAGCAGCATATTATGAAAATCATTGAGTTGCTCCGCCACCGGTGTAACCGGTGCCTGCAGCCCCAGTTGCCAGGGATGCGCCAAGCCGTGATCCGCCTGTGCCGATACGCTTGCCACCAAAGTGCCGAACAGCGCCATTGGCGCGGCCAAAATTCGCCAAGCCGTCATTTTAATGCCTCGATCTTTATAAAAAATTTCCACGCCGGGAAGAATCCCCATTACTCTTGTTACCCCTATGTAACCCAACGGATTATCAGGGAACAAGCCTGTTGCTTGACCTTGGTCAAGGCAAGGCCCGGGAATTCCATTACAAACTGTTCAGCCTAATTGGGGCTTGAAAGTGGGAAAATGGCATCTATGTGGCCATTTGCGGCTATTAGATTGCCGCATCGCCATTGGCTGCCCGCACCGTGTGCGACGTTTTGTCGCACGGGTTTTTGTCTGTCATAATCGCTTCATAATTTTTGTTTTATAACGGTGCGTTAACCATTGGTGGTAACTAATGGTAGGCTAACGCCTAAATTGAGCAAATGGAATCATGAGCGAATCGAAATCCAGCAGCGAATCCCCCGATAACGCGGGTAAAATTGCAGGCAGCGGCGTTGGCGACGACCGCGATGCCCCCGATGCAGCTTTGTTGTTCGAGCGGGCCGGCCTGGATGAAGGCCGGGTACAGAACATTGTCGGCGATGCCCTGCGGGGCTGCGATGATGGCGAATTGTTCATGGAATACAGCCAGAGCGAAAGCCTGGTGCTGGATGACGGCCGGATAAAGTCGGCTAACTTCGATACCAATCAGGGCTTTGGCCTGCGCGCGGTGGCGGGCGAGCAGACAGGTTATGCCCATGCATCCGAGCTGAACGAGGCGGCGATCGCCAGGGCCGGCGGCGCGGTACAAGCAGTCCGCGCGGGACATGGCGGCAGCATGAGCGAGGCGCCCCTGGCAACCAATCAAAATCTTTATCCCGATAATAATCCTCTGGGCGAGGTCTCATTCGCCGACAAGGTTCAGCTTTTGGGCGAGGTTGACAGCTATGCCCGCGGCCGTGATGCCAGGGTGCGCCAGGTTACCGTATCCCTGCATGGACAATGGCAGGCGGTGGAGATCATGCGCGCCGACGGCCGGCGGATCCGCGATATCCGGCCCTTGGTACGTCTGAATGTTGCCGTCGTGCTGGGCGAGGGGGACCGTCAGGAAAGCGGCAGCCATGGGGTTGGCGACCGCATCGGCTTTGCCCGCTATATCGAAACGGCGAACTGGCAGGCGCAGGTTGACGAAGCCATGCGCCAGGCCGAGGTCAACCTATCGTCGGTGCCCGCGCCGGCGGGCGAGATGCAGGTGGTGTTGGGCCCCGGCTGGCCCGGCATTCTGCTGCACGAGGCGATCGGCCATGGCCTGGAAGGCGACTTCAACCGGAAACAGACCTCGGCCTTTGCCGGGCTGTTGGGCGAGAGGGTGGCCAGCCCCGGCGTAACGGTGGTCGATGACGGCAGTATTGACGGCCGGCGCGGCTCGCTCTCGATCGACGACGAAGGCACGCCGACGGAATGCACCACCTTGATCGAGGACGGCATTCTAAAGGGCTATATGCAGGATCGTCTGAACGCCCGATTGATGGGCATGGCGGCGACCGGCAATGGCCGGCGGCAATCATTCGCGCATATGCCTATGCCGCGGATGACCAATACCTTCATGCGCCCCGGCGATCAGGATCCTGGGGAAATTCTGGCCAGCGTCAAGAACGGGATCTACGCGGTCAATTTCGGCGGTGGCCAGGTGGATATCACCTCCGGCAAATTCGTCTTCAGCTGCACCGAAGCCTATCAGGTCCAAAGCGGCAAAATCGGCGCGCCCGTGAAAGGCGCGACCCTGATCGGCAATGGCCCGGACGTGCTGACCAAGGTGGGCGGCATCGGCAATGATCTGGCGCTGGACACCGGCGTCGGCACCTGCGGCAAAAGCGGCCAGGGCGTGCCGGTTGGCGTTGGTCAGCCGACACTGCTGATCAACGGTCTGACTGTCGGCGGCACGGCGGTCTAGGAGCTTCGTTCATGAACGAACCTGTGAAACCGCAACCAGAGGCCACCGGCCAAGGTCTGACGCAGTCGGATGCGTCGGCCGGTCCGGCATCGGACAAAACCCCGGCGAAGTCGGCGGGTGGGAGTAAAAATACGTCCCTAAAGGAATTTGCGGAGCCACAGGCAAGACTGGCGACAGCTGGCGACTATTTGCAGGATCTGAAACGCGAATACGGCGCCGCCGCCGCCGCCGAAGTGGTCCCCTCGGCCTTTCATTTTCTCAACCAGAACATGGGCGGTTGGCGCGCCGGGCTGCATCTGCTGGCGGGAGAACCGGGCAGCGGCAAGACCGCCTTTACGCTAGCCAATGCCGCCGCCGCGGCGCGGGCGGGATTTCCCGTAATGTATTTGAGCTTCGATGTACATTCCGAGTTCCTGGTCATGCGGCTGTTATGCCAACAAACTGATCTGGACTGCCGCAAGGTCATGGATGGAGTACTGGAAGACAGTGTGCTGAACGCGGCCATGGAAAGTCAGGCGGAAATCTTTTCCCGCATTACGGTGGTCGAGGCGGACCCGGAGTTGCCAGATGAAAAAGCCGAGGAAATTGCCCGCCAGTTGATTGCCGCCAGCGAACGGGACCGGGTCCTGGTGATCGTCGATTACTTACAAATCTGGGCCGCCGGCAGCCGGCAATTCACCGAGTTCCGCCACGAAATAGCCAAGCTGATGACCGCCATGCGGCGCCTGGCGTTATCTCTGGACAGCCCCGTTCTTGCGGTATCTTCGCAGAATCGCATTCATCAGGGCGAAGCGATATTGACCAGCCTGGAAGGCACCTCGGATCTGGAATATTCCGCCGACAGCATCACATTCCTGGTCAATGTTGAACGGCCGGCCAGTCAGGGCAGCTATACCCACCCGGACGAATTGATCACCAAGAGCCGCTCTATTTCACTGAATTTGCGCAAGAACCGTTTTGGCGAGACCGGCTCGCGCATGGTTAAATTCCTGCCATCCACCGGTGCCTTCAACGAAGAAACCGTGCGCCGACCCCTCACCAGCTAGACCACCTCCGGTCCAATCTGAACCAGATTACTTGCCGGATTTACCGCTCCGTCCGAACCGGGCTTTGATCCAGGGCGCCAGAAAATCCGCCACCGCCCGATGGCCCTGAGGGGTCAGATGCCCTTCGTTCTGATAGTAGTCGCCAAAGATGCCGTCCTGGAAGCGGCGGCGCAGATCCGTTGCCGCGTCGGCCACCGGCAGTGCCATTTCGGCGCCCCAGGCGACGATGGCGCCGCGCAAATGCTCCTGATATTGGGCCACGACGCCGTCCGGGTTCTGGACAAAGCCGCGGCCGGGCAGCAACAGCAGGCCGAAACCGGCCCCTTGGCCGTCAGCGGCGGCTTTGGCGCGTAGCGCCAGAGCTTGAAACAAGGCCAGAGGCTGGGCCTGGCTGCGCTGCAAATGATCGCTCAGATCAATCTTGGCCGATTCCTCCAAGCCAAGACGCCGCGTGGTCTCCGAACCACCCAGCAGACCCTTCCAAAAGCCCGGGCGCACGCCGGAGCCGGCCAGAATGATCTTTTCCAGATCGACACCCTCTTCCGAGACCGGTTTGCGATCTCGCGAGACCGGTACATTCCGCAGTATCAGGTCTTTCGCCGACAGCTCGAACATCGGCTTGCCATTATCCAGCCGCAGAGGGTAGAGGCGCATGTTGTCGGCCAGATCATCGCCCAGATGAACCACCATTATGACAGTTCCCGGCCGCCGCGCAGGCATGATCTCCTCAATCAGCAGGACCGCCTGATCGGTGGCGAAGCCCGGAATGCCGAAATTCAGATAGGCACGCTGCCCATCCGCTTCATCCAATAGCGCAACGAATGTCGCCCCCTGCCCGGCGCCGAAACCAAAGGTGAAACTGTCGCCGAAGAACGCGATGGCGCCGGAGCCCGCACGTTCGGCGGCTGGGCGAAAGCGCCCGCGAAAACCATCCGGGCCCGTTTGATAGGTGAAGGCGAAATCATGGTGACGGTGCTTGCCGCCCCAATTTTCCTGCAGCCGCCAGCCCAGTCGGGAATCATAAGCGAATAGTCCTTTACTCAGCTTTTCACTTTCCCCGATCGCCACCCGTTGTTGCCGCAACACGAACTCACCCACCGCGGCCACGAAGAACAGCGCCGCGAAGGCCGTTAGTAGCGCGTAGAGAATTTTTTTTCGGGTGCTGGGCTCAGGCGTGCTCACGGCGAATACTCCACAACATGATTAGGCGCGAAAAATGGCTTCAGGCGCGTAGGCGGCGGTCGAACAGGGCCAGCATGGTTTCCCAATGACGCTCCGACGCAGGTTTCTTGTAGACCGGACGTTCAGCAAAGACAAAGCCATGTTCGGTCTCGGGATAGATTTCGATGGTATGCTTGATCCCGGCCGCCTGCATGGCACCGGGCATGGCGGCCAGTTCCTCTTCCGGCACGAACGGATCATCGGAGGCAAAGCCCAGATAAACCTCGCCCCGAATCTTATCGGCGGTCAGATGCGGTGAATCGGCCTGATCCGTTATGATCTTGACCCCATGGTAGGAAGCAATGGCATCGAAACGATCAGGATACGCCGCGCCGACGGACATCACGAACTGCCCGCTCATGCAATAGCCGACACAGCCCACAATGCCCGGGCTGGCGGCATCGCACTGATCGATGAAGGTCAACAGGTCCTTGGTGTCATCCACCACCCTGGCATTGGTCAAGGTGTTCATGACGTCGAACATCTTGGCCCGTTCACCATCGTCCTCCCGGATGCGCGACAGATCATAGCCGTAATGCCCCTCGCGCCCCGTGCGGTAGTACATGTTCGGCAGCACCACCGTGTAGCCGACCGTGGCGATCCGGCGCGCCATATCGCGCAACTCCTCGCGCATCCCCGGGGCATCCATATAGACAATGACCGCCGGGTGCGGTCCGTCCTGCTCCGGATGGCAGACAAAGACGTCCATATTGCCATCAGCCGTCCCGATCTCTGTTTCGAATTCCCGCATAGCCCCGTTTCTCCCCATTTTGAATATTGGTCCTAGACTGAACGAACCAGCCCGCATCGGCAATAGGTTAGAGGCGCTGAGTTGAAAGGCGCCGGTTATGACGGCGCCGAGGCGGATTAAATGGGAACGGGCCTTCTATCGGGCCAGAACCTCCGCCACATCGGCGAGCAGCTCTTGCGGGCGAAACGGTTTGCTGAGTGTTTTATCGGCACCCAGCTTCTTGGCCATTTCGAGGAAGTTGCCGCCCCTGCGGTCACCGCCTGAAATGGCGATAATTTTCAAACCGCTTTCTTGCCGGCGCAATTCCCGCATGGTTTCAATGCCTTCCTTGTTCGGCATCAAAATGTCCGTAATAACCAGATCAAACGGCGCCTGGGCCGCCGCTTTCAAGCCAAGCAAGCCATCGCTCGCCTCGGCAACCTCGTACTCGGCCGACCGCAGGGTCATGACGATCGTTTTCCTAACCAGTTCGTCATCATCAATGACCAGGATTCGAATCCGTGAATTTGCAGTCGCTGTATTCATCGCTACGCATTTACCAGTGAAAGAAAGAGTCTCCGGCCCGTTATTGCGGATTTAGATTTTATCGTCGAGTCCAAATCGAATTAATTTGGAATAATTCAAAAAATTCTGCATACATGCGTCATGGATTCAGAGACGCCGCCCAATATGCCGCGACCAGCCAGCGCGCTGTTTGATGCGGAAGGGCTGCGTCTGGTCACGGACAATTTGCCCGCCTTGATCGCCTATATCGACCGGGACGAGCGCTACCAATTCGTCAACCAGGCATTCGAGGCGCGCTTCTCCAAACCACGCTCGGCATTCATTGGGGCAAAAGTGCGGGACATCCTGCAGCCTGAAATTTATCAACGGGTCGCGCCCTGGATCGCGGCGGCCCTGGCCGGTGAGAGCGCCAATTTCGAGCTCGATTATCAATCGAACGATGGCGGCTATATCCTGCAGGTACAATACATTCCCCATCGTTTGCAGAATGGCGACGTCATCGGCTTTTTTGCCCTGATGGAGGATGTTACCGAAGACCGTCAGGCGATTAAGTCCCTGTCGCTCAGGGAGTCTAATTTGGCCCGGGCGCAGCGCCTGGGAAACATTGGCAGTTGGGAAAGAGACCTGGATACCGACTGGATCAGTTGGTCCGCGCAGACCGCCGCCATATTCGGCCTTGATGCGGATCGAAACGGCGTAACGACGGCTGAATTTCGCAGTTTTATTCACCCGGACGATCTGAGCGCGCTCAATGAGGTATTTGACGCGGTGCAGCGGTCTGGCGAGCGGTACCAGGTGACCCACCGTATTATTCGTCCCGACGGCATGCTGCGTGTGGTGCTCGAGACAGCGGAAATAGAGCATCACAAGGACGGCGGGAGCAGCCGCATAATCGGCGTCGTGCAGGACATTACCGATAGGGTGGCGGCGGAAGAGGCGCGGCGCCATACCGAAGACCGCCTCAACCGCTTGGTTGAAAGCGCCCACGAGGCCATCATCTTCGTCAACAGCGACATGACCATCACCATGTTCAATCGCAGCGCCGAGCAGATTTTTGGCTATCGCTGCGACGAAATCATCGGCGCGCATGTGGAAACCCTGATACCCGAAAGGTTCCGGCCCAGCCATGGCGGCCATATTGACGGTTTCCTGACCTCTGCCGACGAGCAGCGCCTGATGCGCGAGCGTGGAGAAATTACCGGCCTTCGCCGTGACGGCAGCGAGTTCCCGGCGGAAGCCTCAATCTCCAAACTGCATTTTACCGATAATCTGGAAATGACCGTCGTGCTTCGCGATATCACCGACCGAAAATTGCAGGACGAAAAACTCAGGCAACATCAACGCCTGGAAGCTGTCGGCCTGTTGACCGGCGGGGTGGCCCATGATTTCAACAATCTTCTGACCGCCATTCTGGGCAGCCTGGAACTGTTAAACCTCAATCCCGATCTGGATGGGCCGGCCAAGGAAATGCTGGATGTTGCCATGCGCGCCACCAACCGGGGCGCCGAATTGACCGACCGGTTGTTGTCATTCTCCCGGCAGCAGACGGTTTCTCCCGGTGTCACCGATATCGTTCAGGCGATGCATGACATCAAGAATCTGGCCGAGCGGCTGGTTGACCCCTCGATCAGTATCGAAACAACCGCCGCTACCGGCCTGTGGCCCGCGATAGTCGACGCGGCGCAGCTTGAAAATGCCTTGTTAAACCTGATGATCAATGGCCGCGACGCCATGCCCGAAGGCGGCAGCCTAAAAATCGCGGCGATGAATTGCGAAATAGCGCAAAGACAAATAGCTGACCTGCCCGAACTTCCGCCTGGCGTTTATGTTGCGCTGTCGGTCATTGATGACGGCATCGGCATTCCCGCTGATACCTTGAAGCGGGTTTTCGAGCCTTTCTACACCACCAAAGAGATTGGCAAAGGCAGCGGCCTGGGCCTGAGCATGGTTTTCGGTTTCGCCGAACAATCACAGGGCGGCGTCACTATTAGCAGCCAGGTTGGCCATGGCACCACGGTCACGATCTATCTGCCGGCGGCGGAAACGCGCTAGCCGCGGCGGAATTGCTTGGCCAGTGCAAGGGCCTGTTTCTGGTAGTTGGAGCCGATGCCCTGACCATAGATTTGGTCCGGCGTCGAAGTGTGCCGCTCATAGACCAGGCGGCCCACAGTCTGGCCATGTTCCAACAGGAACGGTACATCATGGCTGCGCACCTCGAGTACCGCGCGGCTGCCCGCCCCGCCGGCTTCCGCCCAGCCGAAACCAGGGTCGAAAAAGCCCGCATAATGGACGCGAAACTCGCCAACCAAAGTGTCATAGGCAACCATTTCCGCCGCATATTCCGGGGGCACCGAAACCGCTTCCCGGCTGACCAGAATATAGAAGTCGTCCGGGTTCAGGATCAGGCCCGATGCCGTACCCGTGCCCGCATATATGGGCTCCCAGAAATCGGCCGGATCGTAATGGGCGATTTTTTCAATATCGATCAAGGGCGCGTGCGGACGGGCCTTATAACCGATCAAGCCATCGTCACCGGTGCCTTGCAAATCAACCGTCAGGGCAATGCCGCCGGCGATATTTTCCACGCTGCCCTCTTCCGTGCCGCTGTAAACTAATGGCGAACGTTGATGCAGGCGGCTTAATTCCGCGTCCGACAGGCGCTGGGCGCCGCGGCGCAGGCGCAACTGGTTCAACCGTCCCCCCGTGCGCGCCAGGATCGAAAAGGTACGCGGCGCGATTTCGGCATACAACGGGCCGTGGTAGCCGGCCTCAACCCGGTCGAATTCACTGGCCCCGTCCGTGATCAGACGGGTGAAGACATCCAGCCGCCCGGTGGAGCTTTTCGGATTGGCGATGGCCGATAGGCGCTCGGACAAGGCCAGGCGTTCCAGCAGCGGCACAATATAGACGCAGCCCCGCTCCAACACAGCGCCCTTGGTCAAATCAACCGCATGCATGGTGAAGCTTTCTATTTTCGGCGCCATCTCATTGCCCGGGCCCGGCAGGAACGAGGCGCGGACCCGATAGGCTACTTCGCCCAGGCGCAGATCCAGGCTGGAGGGTTGAATCTGCCCATCCAGCAAGGGCTGTGCGGCGGTGATCTCGCCATCCCGCCACAACGCGGAGATCGCCTGACACGGTAGAATGCCCATGCCGGAGCTTCCAGATGATGTCGCCTGACCGCCCTGATCCATGGCTGCTATACTCATCCCTTGGCGCCCCTGGTAATGCTTGGTGATATTGCCCAATGGCGAAGGTTACTGGAAATTACACGTAAATTCAATAGCTTACGCAACTTCATCAAGATAAATCGTCCACAATTCATACTCTCAATGAAGGCTTTGCGAAGCGCCGCTTGAGCAATAACATAGAGCATCGTTCCCCGCTATTAAGGCAACTCACAGGCCACGGGCCGGCACTTACCCACAGGCGTCCCAGGAAAGGAATTAGACTCCATGATCGTCAAGGACATCCGTACCACCGCGCTTTCCATTCCCTTTACCGATCCGCCCCGGTGGAGCGCCGATTACAACCGGCCGCGGGAGATTTTGGTGGTGGAGATCGAGACCGCCTCGGGCATCACGGGCATGGGTTATCTGATGGTGCTATCGGGCGGGTTGCGGACCATCCAGGCCTGTATCGAGGAACTGGTGGCGCCGGTGGTGTTGGGACGCAACATCGCGGCGGTGGAGGCGATCTGGCAGGATATCTGGCAGGCGACCTATTGGGTTGGCCGCATGGGGGTCAGTGTTTTCGCCCAATCGGCCATCGACATCGCCCTGTGGGATGCCCTGGGCAAGCAGGCCGGACTGCCGCTGTATCAGCTGTGGGGCGGGGCCCAGGATGACCGCGCCATCGCCTCCTACGGCTCGGGCTGTTGGCGCGGACTGGGCCGTGAGGGCATGATCGAAAAGGCCCAGACCTATGTCGCCAAAGGCTTCAACGCCATCAAAATGCAGACCGGCCATATGTACGACCATGACACCGATGTCGCCAATGTGGCTGCCATGCGGGATGCCTTGGGCGACGGCGTGGCGATCATGGTTGATGTCAACATGGGCTGGACTGCGGATGAGGCCATCGAAGTCGGTCGCCGGCTGGACGACTACAACATTCACTGGCTGGAGGAACCGGTGGTGGCCGAGGATTTCGACGGCTATTTCCGAATTGCCGATGCGCTGAAAACCCGCGTGGTCGGGGGTGAAAGCCATTTTACCCATTATGATATGGCGCCGTTTTTCGAGAACCCGAAAATTCCAATCCTGCAGCCCGACATGATGCGCGGCGGCCTGACCCAGCTGCGCCGGATCGCTACCCTGGCGCATGCCAAGGGTATCCGCATCGCGCCGCATCTGTTTCACGAATTGATGGTGCAGGTCATGGCCGCTATTCCGAACCCGGATGTCCTGGAATATCTTGATTTCCTCGACGATGTCTGGGTCGAACCGGTGCTGCCCGAGGGCAACATGCTGCGCCCGCCGAACCGGCCAGGGCATGGTCTTGTCTTCAAACCGGAGATTCTGCGGGACTACGCCATAAAATAATCGGTCCGAACTGGCTAGTTATTCCGCGTTGAGGGTCTGCTCCACGGCCCGGGCCAGTTCATCAATGGAAAATGGCTTCAACAAAACATCGTGGATCAAGACATCAAGGTTATGGGCCCGGCGTTTTTGATCCGAAAAGCCGGTCATCATCAGAATCCGCATACCGGGATATTCGGCGGAAGCCTTCAGCGCCAGGGCGATGCCGTCCACATAGGGCATCACGATGTCGGTCAACAGCAGATCATAATCATCCTGGCTCAGCGCCTCCAGCGCGGCGGAGCCGTCGATCACGGCCTTGACCTCGTGGTCGTGCAGCTTCAGAACCCGCGCCACAAGGTCGCGGACTGAATCTTCATCCTCTGCTACCAGGATTTTTGCCACTGCATTCTTCCGTTAATTTCTCTCAACCAGTCGAGATTGTTCCAATAAATGGTAATTCGCGGTAATAATGAGCGTAGTCCAAACCATAACCAACGACGAATGCATCGCCAATAGAGAACCCGACATAGTCGGCATTTAGTTCGGTTTTGCGTTTCTCGGGCTTATCCAGCAGAACGCACAGGCGCACAGTCTCGGCCCCCCGCTCTTGCAGCAGGGCACGGGCGAAAGCAAGGGTACGGCCCGATTCAAGAATATCGTCGATCAGCAGGACCTTCGCCCCGCGGACATCATCCGTAATATCCCGGGTAATGACCACTTCGCCGCTGCTCTCGGTGCCGGTACCGTAGCTGGATAAGGTCATGAAATCGATTCGCGGATGCACGCCATGGTAATGCAAGGCACGCAGCAGATCGGCGGTAAAGACGAAACTGCCCTTCAATACCGCCACCACCATGATATCGGGGCCCATGACATCGGCGATATCAGCCGCCAATGCACCGACGCGGGCGCCGATCTCTGCCGCGGAATACATCATATCCACCGCGCCCGATTGCCCTTCGCGTGGCCGCCCCCCTGCCCCTTCCATGCCGTTTTACCCTTTGTTGTCCAAGAACGTTGTCTCCAAACGGCTCACGGCTGCATCAGAAATGTGACGGCCAGGCTGCGGGCACCGTCCGGGGGATCGGCCAGACGGGTGGAGAATGTGGTGACTTGACCCGGTTCCAACTGATCCTTAGCCGTGGTCACGGTCCAACGGAAAAGCCGCCGGTCCTTTTCGTCGCGGATAATCACGCGCAGGCGCGGCACGGACTTTGGCTTGTCCGAAGTGTTGATGATCTCGCCCAGTACGACCAGGATCGGCTTGCCCTTTTCCCGCTTGCGTTCCCATTTGACGTTCTGGATCGCCAGGCTGAATTTTTCAGGCCCCGGACCCACTCCGAGCATGTTGTAAAGCTGTTCAGCGGGGGGCCAGAGCGCAACGATGTTTTGCTGCAGGAAAACCCCGCCGCTGCCCACGCCGGCCAGCACCAGGAACAGAACCAGCCAGCCAACCAAACCTCGTTTCCCCTTGCCCTCCCGTGCCTGCTGACCGGCCCTGGCACGTGACCGGCGCGCTTTCTTCTTGGCGGATTCGCCATCGGGCGCCGCTTTTTCAGCCGCATCTCCCGCCGCATCCGAGGCATCGGCATCATCCAGGTCTTCGTCCGCCTCGACGGCGCCAACATCTTCAGCCGGATTTTCAGCCTCGTCCTCAAGGGCATCATCAAATGCATCTTCCGCCGAATCGCTAAAATCCGCTTCATCCGTCGGATCGGCGGCGGGCGGGTCGGCCTCAAGCACCGGCGGCATCTCTTCCTCCGTCACTGGCATTTGATGCCAGCTGTCGCCGCACTTGGCGCAACGCACCATACGGCCCGCCTCGCCAATGGCGTTGTCGGGGACATTGAAGCGCGTATCGCACGCTGGGCAGGAAAGGATCATGCAATCTACCGATGAACGAAATAAAAACGATATAGGAACTCTAAACCGGCGAAGCAAATTCATACCGCACACTGCGCAAAAGTTAGCCGTGTTCGCCGGGCGGCGCAATGCATCGGCTGCGAAGTGGCGCGTTTCTTTTTCGCCGGCATCATTTGGGGCCGCAATGGAATTGACTTGCGGCGCTGGACCCTGGCCCAGGCTCGTGGCATCTTGGCGCAAGCCTGTGATGAGAGGCTATCGTTTCCAAAGTACGCTTCGGATGGTGCGCATCGGATGGTTCGCTTCGAAAATGTTGGTGTCCGCTATGGCGTTGGACCGGAAGTGCTGCGTGACATCAACCTGCATATAGCGCCCGGCAGCTTTCACTTTCTGACCGGCGCCTCGGGCGCCGGAAAATCCTCGCTGCTGAAACTGATGTATCTGGCGCTGTTCCCCTCGCGGGGCAGGATGGAGGTTTTTGGCCAGGACATGGCTACCGCCCGGCGCCGCGACCTGCCCGCCCTGCGCCGGCGCATCGGCGTGGTATTCCAGGATTTCCGATTATTGCAGAACCTCAGTGTTTTCGACAATGTCGCCCTGCCCCTGCGCCTGGCCGGCGAGGACGAGAAACGCACCCGCAACAATGTTTCCGAACTGCTTGACTGGGTCGGCCTTGGGGCCCGTCTGGAGGACAACCCGGACACCCTGTCGGGTGGCGAGCAACAACGGGTGGCCATCGCCCGCGCGGTGATCTCGAAACCCAATCTGCTGCTGGCGGATGAACCCACGGGCAATGTTGACGACCGCATTGCCTACCGCCTGGTGCGCTTGTTCGAGGAGCTGCACCGCTCTGGCACCGCCGTGGTCGTCGCCACCCATAACGATGCCCTGGTCCGGCGGTTTTCCCACCCGGTGCTGACCTTGACCGATAGCATTCTGCACCCCAGCATCGCCCCCACTTCTAATGGCGCCGCCAATGGCGCATCCGGTCGCGCGGGTCAGGCCAAGGCCAAGACGGCTGAGGCCCCAGCCGCTCGGCGCAAGTCGGGTTGAGCCGGGATGGCGATGCCGGACTTGATACCCGATTCGGAAGGTGCCGGGCGTTTTCTGCCCTGGGTCGTGGCGGTGATGGTTTTTTTCGCCGCCCTCGCCGGCGCCGCCGCCCTGGTCCTGCACCAGGCGACAGGCAGCTGGCAACATGACCTTGCCAACACCATCACCATTGAAATTCCGCCGCCGAAAGCGGACGCGGGCGACAAAGCCGGCGGCACGGCGCGGGCCGGTTCGGATCGGAAACGCCCAGTTGCCGAAAAGGCCGCCGCTACGGGCGCCGCAATGAACGACGTGCTGGCAGCCGTGGTGGTCGCCCTGCGGGCCACCGCCGGTATCGCCGAAGTGCGCCCCCTGGCGTCGGCGGAGATCGCCAAGTTGCTGCAACCCTGGTTGGGCAACAGCGGTCCCGGCGGCTCGCTTGGCGGTTTGCTGGGTAATTTGCCCCTGCCGCAACTGATCGATGTGCGCTTATCGGAGAACGAGCCAGCGGATCTGGCGTTACTGGCCAAGCGGCTGGCCAGGATTGACCCTGGTATCCGCATTGATGATCATCAGATTTGGCTGGGCAAACTGATCCGCCTCAGCCGGTCATTGCAATGGATGATGGCGGCTTGTCTGGCGATGATCTGCTTTGCCACCTGTTCGGTGGTGATCTTTGGCACCCGGGCCGCCTTCGCGGCGCATCTGGAAGTGGTCAAGCTGCTTCACGTCATGGGGGCGCGGGATAGCTATATCGCACGGCTGTTTCAATGGCGCGCCTTGACCATGGGCCTGAAAGGCGGCCTGATCGGACTGGCGGTAACCGCTGCCGCCCTGTTCGCCCTGTCACGCCTGGCAGCGGATCTGGAGGGGCCGTTGTTTGGTGATCTGGCGCTTTCGCCAATCGCCCTGCTGGCCCTGGCCACGTTGCCCCTGCTGGCGGCGGGTTTGACGGCAATGACGGCGCGGCGCACCGTGCTTTACGAATTATCGCGGCTGCCATGACGTGGTTGCCGCGGAGCGTGCTGTTAAGTTTAGCCGCCATGGCGCTGCTGTGGCTGGGCGGCTTTCTGCTGTACGCGGCCGAGCTGCCCCGGCAAGCCTCCGCCAGGGCTCAACCTGGCGCCAATGACGCCATTGTTGTGCTGACCGGCGGGCGAGGGCGGTTGGAGGTAGGTTTACAACTGCTGGCCGACCGAAAAGGCGAAAAGTTGCTGATTTCAGGCGTTCAGAAAGACGTCTCGGCGGCTGAAATACAGACGAGCCAGAGCGCGGCTGGTGATTTGTTCAGCTGTTGCGTCGATCTGGGCTATCAGGCACGCGATACCTGGGGCAATGCGATCGAGGCAGCGTTATGGATGGAGCGTAATGGCTATCAAAGCTTGCATCTTGTTACCGCCTCCTACCATATGCCGCGCAGCCTGTTGCTGTTCCAACAGGCCATGCCGAATATCACCTTGCATGCCAACCCGGTGTTTCCAAAACAAGTGAAGCTGGCGGATTGGTGGCAGTTTCCCGGCACCATGAAATTGTTGGCCATGGAATACAGCAAATATCTGATCTCTCTGCTCAGGGTCCGCCTGACCGGTCCGTCGGAATAGGAAAAAAATAATGCGGGCGGTTCGATCCAACCTATTCAATATTCTGTTCTACACCTGGACCACGGCAATGGTCCTGTGCTTTTCGCCGGGCCTGCTGTTGCCCTATCAGGTAACGGTCTGGGGCCAGCGGCGCTGGGCCAGCGGCGTCAATCTCCTGCTGCGCTGGAGCGCCGGCATCAAGGTGGAAATCCGGGGTTTGCAACACCGCCCCCAGGGCGGCGCCATTATCGCCTCCAAGCACCAGGCCGCCTGGGATACCTTGATCTGGCATGTCATCCTGGACGACCCGGCCATGGTCTTGAAAAAGGAACTGCTGTCTATTCCCATCTATGGCTGGATGTGCCGCAAGACCCGGATGATCGCCGTTGACCGCAAGGCGGGCGCGAAAGCCCTGCGGGCGATGTTGACGGATGCAAAGGAAGCAGCCGAACTGGGCCGTGCCATCGTGATTTTCCCCCAGGGCACGCGCACGGCGCCCGGTGTCAGCACCGCCGATATGCCCTATCAGCCCGGTGTCTCGGCGCTGTACCGGGGGCTGGATGTGCCTGTGGTACCCGTAGCCCTGAATTCCGGCCTGTTCTGGCCCCGCCGGCAACTGCTGCGCCGGTCCGGCACCATTGTGTTGCAGTTTCTCGAACCGATCCCTCCGGGACTGCCGCGCAAGGAATTTGATGCCTTGTTGCAGGAACGGGTTGAATCGGCGAACTTAGCCCTTGAAGCGGAGGCCGCTATCAAATAAAGGACTCCCTTTCTTTCGCGCATTGCTTTTGGTATAGTACATAACAAGAACATTAGCCATTGTTCGAGGCTCTGGCCGAGAGGTTTGCATGCCAACCGTCGCACCAATATCCCAACAGATCTGGGACATGAAATACCGCCTCAAGGGCGCTGACGGCCAGTCGCTGGACGACACCATCGAGGACAGCTGGACCAGGGTCGCGGGCGCCCTGGCGGCGGCGGAAAAGCAACCCGAACAATGGCATGACCCATTTTTCGAGGCCCTGGACGATTTCAAGTTTCTGCCTGCCGGGCGCATCCTTGCGGGCGCTGGGTCGGCACGGAATGTCACTCTGTTTAATTGTTTCGTTATGGGAACGATACCGGATGATATGTCCGGAATCTTCGAAAATCTGCGCGAAGCCGCCCTGACCATGCAACAGGGCGGCGGCATCGGCTATGATTTCTCCACCCTGCGGCCCAACGGCGCGCCGGTCCAGGGGGTGGGTGCGGATGCCTCCGGGCCGTTGACCTTCATGGATGTCTGGGACGCCATGTGCCGGACCATCATGTCGGCGGGCCACCGCCGGGGTGCGATGATGGCGACCCTGCGCTGTGATCATCCCGATATCGAGGCTTTTATCGAGGCCAAACAGGATCCAGGCCGCCTGCGCATGTTCAATCTGTCGGTTCTGGTGACAGATGATTTCATGACGGCGGTGAAGGAAAACGGTCCTTGGGAACTGACCTTTGGCGGACGCAACTATAAAACCGTCGAAGCGCGGGAGCTGTGGGACTGCATCATGCGGGCCACCTATGCCTACGCCGAACCCGGCGTGATCTTCATTGACCGCATCAACAAGCGCAATAATCTGGCCTATTGCGAACAAATCAATTCCACAAATCCATGTGGCGAACAGCCATTGCCGCCCTATGGCGCCTGTTTACTGGGTTCGGTAAATCTGGCCCGTCTGGTGCGCGATCCCTTTGGCCCGGATGCCGGATTGGATATGGATGCCCTGCGCCGTCTGGTTCGAATCTCGGTCCGCATGCTGGACAATGCCATCGACATCTCCAGATTTCCCCTGCCGGAGCAGGCAGCGGAAGCGCGGGCCAAGCGGCGCATCGGCCTTGGCGTGACCGGCCTGGCGGACGCCTTGATCTTTTGCAAGGTGCGTTACGGTTCGGCCCAGGCGGTGGCGCTGACCGAAACCTGGCTGGCCGAGGTGCGCCGGGCGGCCTATTTGGCCAGCGTGGAACTGGCCCGGGAGAAAGGCGCCTTTCCCCTGTTCGAGGCGGAGGCCTATCTGGCCGGCGACAGCGTCATGGAGCTGGATGACGAGGTGCGCGCGGCCATCGCCGAACATGGCATCCGCAACGCGCTTTTGACCTCCATCGCGCCGACCGGCACCATTTCCATATTCGCCGATAATATTTCTTCCGGATTGGAGCCCGTGTTCGCCTTTACCTACCGCCGCCATGTCACCATGCCCGACGGCGGCCGGCGGGAGGAAACGGTCTCCGACTATGCCTATCGGCAATTCCGGGCCCAGTTCGGCGAGGCGGCGCAACTGCCCGATTACTTTGTCACCGCCACCGCCCTGGCGCCGTCCGATCACGTGGCCATGCAGGCGGCGGTGCAGAAATATGTCGATGCCTCGATCTCGAAGACCATTAATTTGCCCGAGGATATTTCCTTCGAGGCCTTCAAGGACGTTTACATGCAGGCCTATGATCAGGGCTGCAAGGGCTGCACCACGTATCGGCCAAACGAGGTCACCGGCGCGGTGCTGGAGGCCGAGGAAGCGGCCAAGCCGGTGCTGCCGGCGGAACCGGAACTGCCCCTGGTCCAGCCCGAAGCCAAGCCCCGGGACGAACTGGATGCGGGCGCCGTGGTCTATATGACCCAGCCCCTGGACCGCCCCGGCGCCCTGCCCGGCCAGACCTACAAGATCAACTGGCCGGAAAGCGATCACAGCATCTATATCACCGTCAACGACATCATCCAGGATGGCCGCCGCCGCCCCTTTGAAGTCTTCATCAATTCCAAGAACGTCGACCATTTTGCCTGGACCGTGGCCCTGACGCGGATGATCTCGGCCGTCTTCCGCCGGGGCGGCGATGTCACCTTCGTTGTCGAGGAATTGAAGGCGGTGTTTGATCCGCGCGGCGGCTATTGGGTCGAGGGCCGCTATATTCCCTCCCTGCTGGCCGCCATTGGTGAAATAATCGAACGGCACATGATCGCCATCGGTTTCATTGCCAACCCCAATGCCGTCCCCGGCACCGGCCCGGACGCGGAAGAAGCCGTGATCGCCCTGCCGGCGGCGGGGCAGGTTCAGGCCGGCGGCGGCGAAGCGGTTGGCGGTGACGCGCCCCTTTTACGCGGCTGCCCCAAATGCGGCACGCCGGGCCTGATCCGCCAGGAAGGCTGCGAAACCTGCGTCTCCTGCGGCTATTCCAAGTGCGGTTAGCTGGTTAGGGCCTGACCACGAATTCATTCGCGATCTCGCCCCGGGCATTCAGATAGTCCCGCACCGAGCGCACACTGACCACATTGTAAACACCACTATCCGCCTCTGCCTGCGTATGATCGTCAAAACGAACATTGGCCCGGAACAATGATGCGCCCAGCAGCTTGAAAGGTGAGATACATATCCGTGATGGGCGAAAATCAGCCCTTCGCAGCCTGTCCTGGGCCAGGCGCCGGTTTCCATTGCCGCCATGGGGCGCCTGGGCAACCGCGATCATTTCCAGTACCCACTGGTTGGAATTCTGATAACGGGTGCTAAAAGGATTGGCGATCATGCTGTAGTCGTCATGATGTAGAGCCAGGGCGGATTTGGATAGAACCGCCGCCACGAGCCGCCGTTGCATTTCAGTTTTCGGAATAATGACCAAAATCTCTGGAACCAACGGGTCATCAAGCAGGAAGTTCATCAGACCCTGATCGAATATTCTCGATTTGTCGGTGGCGCAGATGTTCAATTGGTGCCGTAGAAACCAACGCCCCTTTGGGTGATCGCGCATGACAAATGCGCCATGGGTGTAACGCAGCCCGTGTTCTGAAATGTCGGCTCCAACCCTCGCCAGAATCGCCATCTCGGCTTCGTTCTCGTCGAGCGCCCGGTATGTCGCGATCGCCACTTGGGCGGCGGTGGCAATCGCCTCCGCCGATGGCGCCTTGTCAACGCATTGCGTCCCGGCGGAGGCGGACTGGAGGCCCAGGCAAAGCGAGACGACGGCCAGAAAAGCCCGGCCAATCATTTGCCCAAGGCCTCGCTAAACAAAAGTTGCCGTCCCGTGTCATTAGGTGCAAAGGCCAGATACCTGCCATCAGACATCAAGACATGACCAGCCTCGGTCGAAATGGCCTTGATGGTTTGTCCCACCGCCAATGCACCAACTTGCATTCCCTCAAACACTACTTCGGCAATCTGCCGGGTGCCATTGATGCTAAACGCCAGCGTCGCGCTAGTGCCGTAGGCAGCAAGGTGCAAGCTTACCACTGTCGCGGAGAAGGCGTCGGCAGGTAATTCGGAAAGCTCCAGCACTGCTTGTTCGCCCCCGGACACCGCAGCCGTGGTCGACGTTACAGCCGCGATTGAAAACGCCGCGCCACTGGCCGTGACGCTTGCCGCCGTTGCCGCCACCGGCGCCAAAGCAAAAACCAATGAAATAGCCGCGGCACCTGCTGTCGAGTTCAAAGATCGTAACATTGCAGTTTCTCCTATTTATTGAACAATGTTCATAATATTGTATTTGTCAGGTCGCGCGTCAAGAACTATTTTGACCGTCGTTCAGAAATCGCAGGACAGAGCATGGCGCGACGCAAGGATCACAGCCGGGAACAGCTGCACGAGATGGCCATTCAGGCGGCCACGAAGATACTTGAGGAGGAGGGCCACGAGGCCCTGACGGCACGGCGCATCGCCAAGGAAATCCGCTATGCGCCGGGTACGCTGTACAATGTCTTCAAGGATCTGGACGAACTGATGCTGCATGTGGCTGGCCGCGCCCTTGATGAGTTGCGGGACGAACTTTCCGCGGCGAGGCGGGAGGCGCTAGGAACGGCCAACGCCTCCACAGTGGATGTGGTCATGGCCCTGGCCCGCGGCCAGCTGGATTTCATGCGCCGAAGACCGGCGGCGTGGTGGCAGCTCTTCCACGTTGACTGGCCCGACGATGAACCATTGCCGGACTGGTACAGTGCCAAGGTCGCGGCCGCGATGGCAGAACTGGAGGCGGCCCTGGTGCCGGAATTCCCGGACGACGACGAATTTCGCGGCCGTTTGGCGCGCACATTATGGGCCGGTTTTTTTGGTATTTGCGAGGTTGCCGCACTTCGCCAATTGATGATCGTGCCCGCCGATGATATCGAAGGCATGACGCAATACATGGTCGAAGCCTGTATCAATCAGGCCAGAAGCTAAAAAACCCTGGGAGCAATAGGCATGAGTGTGAGTTTTGATTTTTCCGGCAAGACGGTTTTGGTTACGGGCGGCTCCAGCGGCATCGGCCTGTCGATCGCCCGCGGTTTCCGGGATGCCGGTGCCCAAGTGACCATTACCGGCACCAGGGACGGGATCGGCGATTATCCTGACGACCTCTCCAGCTTCACTTATCATCAGGTCAACATGCTGGATGTGCCGGCGGTGGAGGCCTTGGCGGAAGGCATCCAGCAGCTCGATGTATTGGTCAACAACGCCGGCACGACGTTTCGCGGCGATGCGGCCTTCGAGCCGGAGAATTTCGAGGCGACCATCGATATCAATCTGAATTCCGTCTATCGCCTCTCTCACCGTTTGCAGCCGCTGTTGAAGGCCTCGGGCGGCTCGATCATCAAC